>JAYYQG010000050.1:0-7610 GCA_036128515.1 Chloroflexota bacterium | reverse complement strand
GTATCAAAAATTATAAATTAATTTATTAAATCTTTAATTTTTTTTGCATCCTTAGTATTTATTCCATTTACTTGCAATAACTCATCTAATGATGCATTTCTGATATTCTTTATGGATCCAAAAAACAACATTAGTGATTTCTTTTTTTTAGGACCAATTCCCTCAACAGAGTCTAATTCTGATAAAACCATTTTTTTAGACCTTTTTTTTCTATGATATTCAACTGCAAAACGATGAGCCTCATCTCTTATTCTTTGAATTAAATGTTTTCCGTAAGATCCATTTTTTAAAATTATCGATTCTTTGTAATCAGGCATAAAAATCTCTTCTTTTTGTTTTGCAATACTGGCAATTTGAATGTTTTTAAATTTGCTTTGATTTAATATTTCATTCGTAGATGTAAGTTGCCCTTTTCCTCCATCAACAAGCATTAAATCTGGTAATTCATTCTCATCCTCAAGCCTTTTAAGTCTTCTAGTAAATATCTCTTTTAAAGCAGAATAATCATCATTTTTTTGAGAGTTTTTTAATTCAAACCTTCTATATTTTGATTTGTTTGGCCTACCGTTATCAAAAACAACCATGCTTGCAACTACTGAAGTGCCTTGTATGTGAGAAATATCGAAACACTCAATTATTTTTGGTTTAGATTTTAGTTTTAGTTGATTTTTAACATCTAAAAGAGACTTTGTGGCTGCTTCTTCATTATCATTGAGTCTATTTTCTCTATACTCAATCCATTTTTTTAAATTTCTACTAACGAAGCTAATTACTTCTTTCTTAGAACCCCTAATTGGAATACTAATATGGATTTTTTTACCAAATTTAATATTTAAGTATTCTTCAATTTCACTTTTATCAGAAGGAAGATAATTTACTAAAATTTCCTTAGGAGGATAATTATTTTTAAGATAGTATGATTTTATAAAAGAGGATAATATTAGTTTATTGTCATGAAAGTCTTGAACTTCCATTTGAAAATGGTCCCTTGTTTTTATTTTTCCGTTTCTTACTTGCATTACGTCAACCCAGGTTTCAATGTTATTAGATGCAACATCAAATACATCCAAGTTTAAATTAGTATTTTTTGATGTAATCACACTTTGTTTTTCAAAAATTGATTCTATAGCTAAGATATTGTCTCTTATATGTGCTGCCTTTTCGTAACTTTGTGATTTTGAAGCCTCCCACATAGATTTTTTTAATGAACTTATTGTTTCTTTGGTATTTCCTTCAAGGAATGAAATTGTTTGCATTACAACTTTCATATATTCAAGCTTGTTTGATTCACTAGAGCATGGTTTTTTGCCTCTTTTTATATGAAAGTCCATGCACAATTTAAATGGTAACTTTTCATCACAAGATCTATATGGAAATAATTTATTCAACTGATTAAGAGTTTTTCTTACATTTGAAGCATTTGCGTATGGCCCAAAATATTTTCCGCCATCTTCAATATGATTCCTGGTTACGAAGAACTGAGGAAAATCCTCTTTGATATTAATTTTTATATAAGGAAAAGATTTATCGTCTTTTAGTCTTACATTTAACTTTGGTTTATTTTTTTTAATTAAATCATTTTCAAGTATAAGTGCATCTTCTTCATTTTCATTAACAATAAAATCTATTGAATGAATCTCATTCTTTATCCTTATAGCCCTAGTTTCTTTTGAAGTGAAGTATGAAGAAACCCTTGATTTTAGATTTTTTGCTTTCCCAACATAAACTATTTTTTCTTCTTTATCTTTAAAGATATAGACACCATTTGATTTAGGCAGCAAACTAGCTGATTTTTTTGGATCTATATAAATATTGTTTGAATATTCTAATGTCAATGAAAATTAAATTATGAATGATGCAATTACTAAAATTGAAACAAGCACAGAACCAATTAACCCAATTAATTTTAATTCAGTCCCAAGTGAATTTATCCTCACTGAACTTACTGAGTTTACTGTAGTTGAGTTTACTTTTGTTGAGGTAGATACTTCTTGGCTTGAATCAGTTGCAATAGATTCATTTGTAATTATTGAATTTCTAAACCTATCTTTAGCCTTAAATTTATTTTTTTTAGAATTTTTCTTTGCCACTATTCCTCTTAATAAGTTAATTTGTTTTTTGATAAATTTAGTATTATATTCGAACACTCTTCAGGTGTAAGATTAGAAGTGTTCAAAGTGAGATGATACATACTTTGATCGCTGAAGTCTAAATTAAATGCTTTCATGAAATATTCATCTTGAGCGTGATCAGCATGTTTTAAAAGATCAACCGCGGCGGCGTCACTTTCAAGATTATGCATTTTTTTTGCTCTTGACACCCTTTCATCTTCATTAGCAGAAAAAAATACTCTTAAAACATTTTCTTTATCTTTTAATATGGCAGATGCTCCTCTACTTATTACCAATACTTTACCTAGGTCAGATATATCTTTTATAACTTCCTTAGTTGCTTCAATCATTCTTTTATAATCAACATCTTCAGGGTTTTTAATAATTGTCTCATCTAATTCATAAAATTCTTTAGACATCGCATTTTCTATTCCAGGGCCAAAATAAGGATCACCACCAACACCTACAGTAGGAGAACTATTTAAAATTTGATTAATACCTTTAGCAAACATATCAATTATTGATGGTTTTTTAAGCTTTCTCATAGAGACAGCTTCAACAGTTGACCCAACTTTCTTTGCTATTTCTGCAAGCATAATCCTGTCAACAAAGTCAAAACCAAGTTCTTTCGCTACTAATCTTCCTGGTTCTCTTTGACCAGAGCAGTGTCTTCCTTCAAATGCAATTGTAGGCATAAATTATCCTTATAAATTTAATAATTTTATTTTAACACTCATACAAGTTTTTCACATTTTTAGGCTCTAGGGTGAGAATTTAAATATTCTTTTTTTACCCAGTCATTGTCTAAAAAGGTATAAATTTGTGTTGCAGATAGACTTGAATGTCCCATCAGTTCTTGTACCTCTCTGATATTAGCCCCTCCCTTAAGCAGTTCTGTTGCAAATGAATGCCTTAAAGTGTGAGGTGTTACATCGATGGATAAATTTATACTCTTTGTGCAATCTTTTACAATTGACCAAATAGATTGCCTAGACAATCTTCTTCCATTTTTATTTACAAACAGAGCTTTTGAATCTTTAATTTTTATAAAATTTCTTTCAAATTCAACATAATCATTAACTGATCTGAGGCAACTTTCATTTGTGGGGACAATTCTTTGTTTATTCCCTTTTCCTGTGCACTTTACTTCAGAATCCTCAAAGTTAACATTTTCAATATCTAAATTTATTAATTCAGACACCCTTAAACCGCAACCATACAAAATCTCAAAAATAGCCTTATTCCTAAATTTATTTTTTTTAATTTTTTCTAAATTTTTAAAAATTAAATTTATTTCATTATCAGGTAGTGATTTAGGTAATAACTTAGATGAATTTGTTCTATTAATGTTCTTCATTAAATTATTCTTTTTATAATTTTCACTTAGCAGAAATTTAAAAAAAGCCTTTAAACAAGCTGTTTTTCTTGAAATTGATGAAGCTTTGTAACCTCTTTTGCCAAGATAAATTAAGTATGCTTCTAGATTATTTTCAGTTAAGTTTTTTAGTTCGAACTTTTTTTTATCCAACCAATCAGTGAACTGAATTAAATCATTTTTGTATGCTGAGGCCGTATTTTTTGTATTACCTTTTTCTACAAGATTGCTATCAATAAATCCATTTACTAATTCAATATTTTTATCTTTTTTCCAAATTAAACTCATGTATAGAAATTTTATTAAACATTTTGACAAAATTACATAAATTTAGTCATCATTTTTTTTCATTGACTCAAAAATTTTTGTTGAATAAAATTGAAATGATGATTTCAATACCATTTAACCCAATGATGTTTAATTTAGGTCCTTTTGCCATGAGCTGGCATGGATTTTGGAGCTTTGTTGGTATTCTTGTTGCAGTTTATTTAGTTGTCAGATGGTCTAAAAGAGATGGAATTAATACCGATATTGCTTATGATGTTGCTTTATGGGGTATTTTGGGGGGAATTATAGGTGCCAGATTAATGCACGTGTTTGATAATTTAGGTTATTACCTTGAATACCCTTCAAAAATAATAATGGTTTGGTCTGGTGGGATTGGATTTCTTGGCGGAATGATAGGTGGCATTTTAGTGGGTGGACTGTATGCAAAATATATGAATTATCCTGTTGGAAAGATTGCAGATTACGCAGCCCCTGCAATGGCCATTGCACATATAATTGGGCGAATTGGTGATATTTGGAATGGGGAACATCTTAGTATACCTACTTCTTTACCATGGGGCTGGGTATTTACGCATCCAGATTCACCTGGGAGAAAAGGGGCTGAAAGGCTGTTCAATGACCCAAATATAGCTGTTCATCCTGTTGTAGTATACGAAATGATTTGGAATGCATTCATCGTGCTATTCTTATTTAAATCCAGAGATAAATTTAATTTTGATGGAAGTTTGTGGATTATTTATATGTTTTTATACTCAATTGGCAGATTCATACTACAGTTTATGAGGATGGATGATGTAAAATTCACAATATTAGGATTAGATATACAAGAAGCTCATATAGTTACATTTGCACTATTTATTGTTTCTACAATCCTGATGATTCTATTTGTAAGACCTCGAAATTATGTCCAAGAAGATTCCACTGAAAACAAAGCCTTAAGTGGTAGAAGAAAAAAATTAAATAGAAATTCTTCTATTTAATTTTTGAGAAAATTAATGAAGCATTGTGCCCGCCAAAACCTAAAGAATTTGACATAACCATTTCCAATGAAGTTTCTCTCGCTTCGTTCGGAATGTAGTCCAAGTCGCAGTCTTCGTCAGGGTTCTTATAATTTATAGTTGGCGGTGCAACTTGATCTTGTAAAGCTTTAATGCAAAAAACAGCTTCTATTCCACCTGCAGCACCCAATAAGTGACCAGTCATAGATTTTGTTGAGCTAATAGGAATTTTAGTATCATTTCCAAAAACAGTTTTTATGGACATTGTTTCGAATTTGTCATTCAAAGGTGTTGAAGTACCATGAGCATTTATATATTTGATTTCTTCAGAATTAACTTTTGCTCTTTTTAAAGCCAAATTCATAGCTCTTGCAGCACCTTCACCCCCTGGGGAAGGCTGTGTAATATGATGAGCATCACTTGAGGCTCCATATCCAACTACCTCAGCCAATATGTTTGCACCTCTTTTAACAGCAATATCGTAATTTTCTAAGAGAAGAATTCCAGCACCTTCTCCTAAAATAAAACCATCTCTTTCTTTATCGAAAGGCCTACAAGCGCTTTCTGGGTCCTGATTACCTGATAATGCTCTACAAGAATCAAAACCAGCAACTGCTATAGGGCATATTGCAGCTTCAGATCCTCCAGCAACTGCATAATCTATATCTCCTTTAACAATTAAATCAAATGCTTGTCCTATAGCATCTGTGCCGGTTGCACATGCTGATACCGGTGAATAATTTATTCCTTTCAAACCCAATTTCATTGATACATTTCCAGAGGCCATATCTGGCAACATCATTGGTATTAGAAAAGGGGATATCCTTTCAGGACCTTTATTAAAGAAAACATCAAATTGATCTGAAAGAGTCATAATTCCGCCTACACCACTTCCAACAATCGAAGAAAATCTGGTCATATCTAAAGATTCTGCATCCAAACCTGACATATCAAAAGCTTCCATAGCGGCTACACAAGCAAATTGAGAAAATCTATCAAGTCTCCTTGAATCCTTCTTGCCTAATTTTTCTTCTGGTAAAAAACCTTTAACTTCAGCAGCAATCTGAACTGCTAAATTGCTTGAATCAAACGAAGTTATTTTTGAAATTCCTAATTTACCATTTTTTATTGAATTCCATGATTCAATTGAGTCTAATCCTACTGGTGATATTGCACCTACTCCTGTCACAGCTACTCTTGTTGTCATTATTTGCCTCCTTAGCATGTATAATCATAATCACATTATTAACTTCATTCAACTTATTATTTGTATGAAAAAATTAAATATTGAAATAGAAACACATGGTTGCAAATTAAATTTTGCCGATAGCCAGTCAATTGCAAAAAAATTTTATAGCGCAGGGCATAATGTTTTCGGAGACAATGAAATAGGGCAGAGGGATATATATATTTTAAATTCTTGCACTGTTACACACGTTGCTGACTCAAAAGCAAGGCAATCAATCAGAAAGGTAAAAAGAAATAATCCTGAGGCTGTAACTATCATGACAGGTTGTTATGCTGAAAGAGATAAGGACAAAATAAAGGAAATAAATGAAGTTGACTTAGTTATAACTAATCAAGAAAAAAAGGATATTTTAGAAAAAGTCTATGATTATTTTAATGAAGAATTAGTAGAAATTCCTGAATTAGATTCATACCCATTAATAGGGAGATCGAGAGCTAGCATAAAAATACAAGAAGGTTGCAACCAAATTTGTTCTTATTGCATCATCCCTTACGTTAGAGGAAGGGAAAAAAGCGTAGAGCCCAATGAAATTATAAGTAAAATAAACAATGCATCAAGAAATAACATTAAAGAAGTAGTTCTTACTGGCACCCAACTTGGAAATTATGGGTTTGATTTAAAAAATACCGATTTAAAAGAACTAATAAGGCAAGTATTAATTAATACAAGCATTGAGAGAATAAGAGTGAGTTCTCTTCAGCCAAAAGAAATAGACAATGAATTACTAGATATTTGGAAATCTAATGAGCGCTTATGTCCTCACTTTCATCTTCCATTGCAAAGCGGAAGTGATCAAATATTAAAAAAAATGAGAAGAAGATACAGCTCTGAAGAATTTATTCAAATTACATCTTTGATAAAAAAATATCTTCCTCAAGCTTCTATTACAACCGACGTTATCGTTGGATTTCCGTCAGAAAAAGAAGAAGACTTTGAAAATACTATATATGCCATAAATAAATCCAACTTAAATAATTTGCACGTTTTCCCGTATTCTGTGAGACCCAAAACAACTGCATTTTACCTCAAAGACCACAATTCTCCTGAAGTTATTAAAAGTAGGTCAAGAGAATTAAATAGGATATCTAAATTAATAACAACTAAGTCAATGCGAAATATTATTGGTAAGAAAAGATCCATATTATGGGAAGGCAAAAATATGAAATCAGGACTTACTGAAGATTATTACAGGGTAATTCGAAAATCTGTAAAACTGCCTAATGAGTATATTTCTAAACAAAAAATAAAAGGCTTAGAAAAAGATAAATTATATATTTAATTTCTAAGCCTTTATTGTACTTATACTTCGACAGGTTTAATGTCTACTTTACCTTTTTTTCTTTCAAGGTATGCCGCGTTTACTTCATAACCCCTAGAAAATACCATGAGAGATCCTTCTTTTTCACAATTTTCTAAAAGTCTTTTTTTCTGAAAAAGAGTTCTTTCAGGGGATCTGTCGAAAGCAGTTATAAAAGCAAGAGGGAGATGGTTAGGTGTTGGAATAATATCACCGAGGAAAACAACCCTCTCACCACCTGCTTTAACTGTTACAATCATGTGCCCGATACTTGGACCATCAAGAACAACTG
>JAYYQG010000049.1:0-13847 GCA_036128515.1 Chloroflexota bacterium | reverse complement strand
ATTTGATTGAACCATCACAGGCAATTTGCTACTTTCCACCAATTCTTTTGCCAACTCAACAATAATTGATGACCCATTACCGCAATTAGTAGCTACAACATCACCGCCAGCATTGTATATTTCATCAGCTGCTTTCTCTGGTGATATTCCCATCATTGTGAAAAATCCTCTTGGTCCTTTATCAAAAACCATTCCACCAATTACTGGAATAGAAGAAATCTTTTTTGCAGTTTTTATTCCAAGAACTAATTCTTCAATTGCCATCTGGGTTTCAAAAATTATCCCATCAACACCACCATCAATTAATCCATTTATTTGTCTTTCAAATCCTTGCTCCATTTCTTTAGAGCTTACATTACCAAGTGGTTCAATAAATTCTCCAGTGGGCCCAATTGAACCAAATACATATTTTCCATTTGGGCAAACTGATTTTGCTATTTCAGCAGCCTTTTTGTTAAATTCTTCAACCTTTTCTTCATAACCATATTTTTTTAACATAAATGGGCTTCCACCAAATGTATTAGTTAGAACAAAGTCAGATCCAGATTCAAAATAACGATCTGCCATTTCTAAGACAGCATCTTCATTTTCAACATTCATTAATTCTGGACATCCACCCGGTTCTAATCCACGGCTTTGAAGAAAAGTACCAGTGGCTCCATCTGCTAATAAAACATTTTCTTTAATTGATTCTAAAAAACTCATTTACTTATTATCCAATCATCAATTGACCCTGGGGTCCCTTTTCTTGTCCCGTCATCAATACTAGAAGATAACTTCTTTATAAAATCTTTTGGAAAAACGTATTTAGATACATATTCTTGTACAAAATCATCATTTAATTCGTTATTAACTGGATCCATTTTTACCCACTCCCATGAATCAAGATAATCATCAGAGCCATAAGATCCATCTTTCATAGCTATAGAATCAACAGATATTTGAAATTTTTCATCCAACTGAACAGTCTTTTTTACTTTATCTTGAGTAAATTCTACTTGTACGGGAATTTCTTTCCAGTACATCATTCTTATATTTATCAAATGGACCCTTGCCTACAATAAGTAATGTAATTCATACAGAAATCATCTCTTCCCATAAGCATGTTTTCAGCCATTTTGTAATCTTCAGATGATTCGTCTAATTTTTTTATTTCTTCAATTTTGATTTGAATAGGATCAATAATTCCACTATCTAGTCCATTGTTAATGCAAATTTTTACAAATACATCATTAACTAATTTCCTTCTTGGTAATCCAAAAGAAACGTTACTTAGACCTCCACTGATATTGATTTCGGGTCCATAAATTTCTCTCAACTTCAAAATTGAATCAAAAAAATGACCACCATATTCTTTGTCTACTGAAATAGGAAATACTAATGGATCTAAGTGAATATCTTCAAAAGGTATGTTGTTTTCTTTAGCATGATTAATTATTTCATTTATATTGCTTACTCTTTCCTCAGAATTACTTGGCATGCCATCCTTGCTTGCGCCAGTAAGGATTACCTTTGCATTATATTCTTTAGCTAAACTAAATGTTTCAAGACGTTCAAGTGCAATAGAATTAATCATAGGCCTGCCTTGTTTTCCCTTATATTCCTTTAGGCCAGAATTTATAATATCAGAATTAGAAGAATCAACACTTGGGGGCATACTGGCATTATTTTGAAAAATATCCATTAGCCATCTCATAGATTCAATTTGAATATCAAGTTTATGGGACATTTCATCAACATTAAGGTCAAGAAAATTAGAATTAAATTTTTCTTGCCTTTGAATTTCATTTATTACATATTTTGCCCCGTCCTCATTTTCTTCTGAAGTTCCAAATATACCTTTCCATATAGCAATCATGAAATGTTTAGCTTGACCTTGTTGATATGGTTGAGTTTTTTTAATTTCTTCTGGAATAGTCATATAAGTTTTGACGCCATCCTTATAGTAAATAACGGATTCAACACCATCTTCATTTGGCCCAACTCTTTTCCCATTTAATCTTAATACTCTGGTAGCATGAATGTTTTCTCCGATAATAGTGAATTTACTCATTTTGCCTCACTATATAATTTGACCCATGAATTTAATTCTTTTATCCCCCCAAATGGAAAAAAATGAATAGCATCATAGTCCTTAAGATTGTTTAAAATATCTCCAGGAGAATGTTTGATTAACTTGGTTATGTCAAGCCCTTGTTTTTTTAGAAATGAAGCAGAGGCATTTACACCGCAAACTTTTGCATACTTTAACAATGTTGTTATTTTAGAAGGGCCAGCAAGTCCAATTATAATCTCAGTATTTTTTATATTCTCTGCTTGTTTTCTGGTTTTTTTAATCCAATCATTGGTTAGTGAAGCAGATAAAGAAAATTGTGTGACAATAGAAATTTTAAACTGGTTATTCAGTAAGTTTAATTTTTCATTTAACGAATCTACAGCATTTTCATCATCTGGATTGCCTTCAGGATGACCAGCTATTCGTATATTTTGAAAACTATATTTATTCAAAATGCCACTTTTAATAATTGATGCTGTTGAAGGAAACGGACCTAGGATATCTTTTGAGCTTCCTCCAATCATTAATAGGTCTTTGACACCAACTTCATTTAATTGATTTAACAAGTTATTTAATTCATTTTCTGATTCCATTGATCTCGCAGGAATATGAGGCACAGGATTAAGACTGTAATTTAATACTTCTTTAGATGTTTCAATTAAATCACTTGTTGGAGATCCTGGAATATGTGTGACATAAACATCGTTAAAAAAATTCTTATTAATTTCTGAAATTTTATCCTTTTGTTTAGGCAAAATTTCAATTGAAAACTTTTTCATAAAATTCCTTGTTAATTGTACATAAATTAAAATATCATATTTCTTATAAAAGTATACAAAGAGGTTAAATGGACAACATTGGTTTTATTGGTCTTGGAAACATGGGATTAGGTATGGCCAATAATATTTTAAAAAAAAATAATGAATTAAATGTTTTCACAAGAACAAGGTCAAAATTAGATAAATTAACAGGTGGAAATGTTATTGAACATGATTCAATTAAATCAATTGCATCAAAATGCAACATACTATTAACATGCCTTCCAAATATTGATGCATCTATTGAAGTTTTTTTAGGAGAAGGTGGAATATTAGAACATTCAAGTCCAGAGACTATTTTAGTTGACCACAGCACTGTTGATATTGATACATCAAAATTAATTTGGGAAAAGTCTCTTGATAAAAGTATTTATTTTTTAGATGCACCTATAAGTGGAGGTCCTGAAGGTGCAAAAGGAGGTTCTTTAACAATAATGTGTGGTGGGGACAGTGTTGCATTTGTAAAAATTAAACATATTTTAGAAATGATGGGGACTTCAGTTGTACATATGGGCGGAGCTGGGACAGGAACAGGAATGAAGCTCGTCAATCAATTATTAACATCAGTAAATACTGTTGCTGCAATTGAAGCTTTATTGCTTGCAGATGAATCTGGAATTGATGTTAAATCAGCACTTAGCGTACTAAAAACTAGTTTTGGATATAGCAAAATGGTTGAAAGAAATGTCCCATATTTTGCAAAAAAAAGATACGAAAATTCATCTGCACCAATAAGAAATCTTGAAAAAGATCTTAAAATTATTTTAGAACTTTCTAAAATGCTAAATTTAGAATTACCATTAACCTCTAAGTCACTAGAAATTTTTAGCGAAACTAACAAATTAGATCTTGTTGAACCAGACATGTCAGCAATTTCTTTATACATAAAGGATTTGGGTAAAAATGAATAATTATAATATTGCCGTCATTCCAGGAGACGGAATAGGAACAGAAGTAGTTGATTCTGCAATTAAAGTTTTAAATGAAGTATCAAAAAAAAATAATTTTAAATTAAATTATAAATTTTATGACTGGGGATCAAATTATTATTTTAAAAATAAATTAATGATGCCAAAAAATGGTTTAGAACTACTTTCAGAAAGTGAATCAATATTTCTTGGGGCAATTGGTCACCCAGAAATTCAAGATCACCTAACTTTAAATGGATTACTTTTACCAATAAGGAGAAAATTCGATCAATTTGTGTGCATTAGGCCATCTGTTCTATTTCCTGGAGTAAGATCGCCACTTAAAGATGTTAATGAAGGAGAAATTGATATCGTTGTTGTAAGAGAAAACACTGAAGGGGAGTATGCTAATGTAGGTGGATTTCAATATCATGAAACAGAAGATGAAATAGCTTTACAAACAGCAGTATTTACAAGAAAAGGAACGGAAAGAATAATTAGATATTCTTTTGAACTTGCTAAGCAAAGAAGCAAAAAATTAACTTCTATAACAAAGTCTAATGCCCAAGGATACTCAATGGTTTTATGGGACAGGGTATTTAATGAAGTCTCAGTTGATTATCCTGAAATAGAAACAAATTCTCTTCTAATTGATGCTGCATGTATGGATTTCATAAGAAAACCTAAAGATTTTGACGTTGTGGTGGCTAGTAATTTATTTGGTGATATTTTAACTGATATTGGAGCAATGATTACAGGTGGTTTGGGTTTGGCTTCTAGTGGAAACATATCATTCAATAAAAACAATCCATCAATGTTTGAGCCAACACATGGAAGTGCTCCAGACATTGCAGGGAAAAATCTTGCAAATCCAATTGCACAAATATTAACTGGAGCTATGATGTTGTCTCATCTTGGAGAAGATAATGCTGCTAATGATATAAGAGAGGCTGTTGTGAAAACTCTAAAAGATGGAAATCATCTAACATCAGATCTTGGCGGAACTTCAAAAACAGATCAGTGCACAAATGAAATCATAAGACACATATGAATACAAACAATAAATTAGGTCTTGGCGGAGCCACTTTTGGAGGATCAAAAAATAAAAATAAGATAATTTCTTCAAAAATATTTGGTAATGTATCAATTGACAAATCTACTGAGCTTATTGAATATGCTTTTAATAAAGGTATAAAAACTTTTGACACATCACCTCTTTATGGATCTGGCAAAAGTGAAATATCTTATGGAAGGGCAATAAAAAATTTTAATCGTGATGATTTTTTTATAACAACTAAGTGTGGAAGGCTCTTAAAAGATACCGATTCAAATAATCTTGCAACAGAAGAATCTATAAAAAATGATAAAGCCGAAACCGTATTCGATTATTCTGAAAAAGGAATTAGAATTTCGGTGGAAGAATCTTTGAAAAGACTAAATATTGATTTTATAGATTGTCTTTTATTACATGATCCTGATCAAGCTGACATGGAGAAAGAAGCAATAAAATATGCTTTCCCAACAATGATTAAGATCAAGGAAGAGGGTTTGGTAAAAAATATTGGTTGTGGCATAAACCAATGGGAGATGCCATTGAGATTTTATGAATATTTTGATTTGGATTATGTACTTCTTGCAGGAAGATACACTCTTCTTGAAAACAACAAATCTAAGTTTTTCATGGAAAAATCTAAAAATTTAAACACAAAGATTACAATTGGAGGGCCGTTCAACAGTGGTATTTTAGCAAGAGATTTAGATTCACCAGTTTCATATAATTATGAAGTAGCACCAGATTATTTGATAAATAGAGCAAAAAAAATTGAAGAAATCACAAGTAATTTTGGGATATCACTTAAATCAGCTGCCCTAAATTTCTTATTGAGCGATGATAAGGTAACTACAATAGTACCTGGCATGTCATCAATTGAAGAAATAGATGAAAACATCAGCTTAACTAAGGAATCAATACCAGAAGAAATGTGGTCAAATCTTGAAGAAAATAACTATATCTAAACAACTAAAAACAAAAGTAATAAAAAAATTACTCCGCCTATGAAAGCGTAAAGATAATTTTTAGAAAAATTTATCTTATTCTTCTTTTGAGTAAATTTACTAGCACATTTTACGCATGTACAGTAAGGAGGGCACCCTCCTCTGTAAGACCTGTCATCCATTTTAAATTTCTCTTTACTGGTCTATAATTTAACTAAATTATAAATTATTAAAAAAATATGTCTTTTGAACCAAATATAATATTATGCGTTTTTCCTAATTTAGAAAAAATATTATTTTTAAGTAGTGGATCTCATGATAAAAATTTATTTACTATTCAATCAAAATTTATTTTCGATGATGAATTTTTTGATTCGATAGAAAGTAAATTTAGTAAAACACTAAGATCTGGAAACCTCTCACTTTTAGGGCCCAATGGTGTTCCTGAAAAAATAGAAAATATTCTTAGAGACGAAACAATTGAAACAATTATTGACTCCGTGAATCAAAAATTAGAATTAAATTCTGATGTGAACCAAGAAAATATTTCAATTTTTTTCTTTTCTGGGCAAGTTTTAAATTTTAATTATGATGAACTTGAGAATGCATTAAAAAGTATTTTTTATGACGATATAGATAAAACACTTTTAATAGACATGACTGAGTTACTTATTGATTTAATCAAACAAGAAAAAGAATTAATAAATAAAACCAAGAATAGTGAAATGTACAATATAATTACTGGAAATCAAGGTGAATTTGCAACTATTTGGGATAAAGACAGTATTTAAATTATGAAATCAAAAAGTTCATCTGAAATTAGAGAAACTTTTCTTAAATTTTTTGAAAATAATAATCATTTAATACATCCTCCTTCATCATTAATTCCAGCTAATGATCCAACATTATTACTTACTAATTCAGGTATGGCTCAATTTAAAAATTATTTCTCTGGTGAAGCCGAGCCTCCAAATAAAAGAATTACTAGTTCACAGAAATGTTTCAGATCAACTGATATCGATGAGGTTGGAGATTCAACTCACTTAACATTATTTGAGATGTTGGGAAATTTTTCATTTGGTGATTATTTTAAAGATGAAGCTTGTGAAATGGCACTAAATCTAATGGTTAATGAATTAGGTTTTGATTTTGAAAAAATATTTATAACTGTTCACGATGACGATATTGAGGCAAAAAAAATTTGGTTAAAACTTGGAATACCAGATGAAAAAATATTCTTTTTTGGCGATTCTGATAATTGGTGGGGCCCAGCCGGAGATGAGGGTCCTTGTGGTCCATGTAGTGAACTTCACTATTATGTAGGCAAAGAAAATGTTAATAAAAAAATTAAAGAGAATGACAAGAATTGGGGGCCAAATATACATGAAGACTTTGTAGAACTTTACAATCTTGTTTTTACTCAGTTCTACCACCATTTAGACGGAAAAAGAACGGAGCTACCTAATAAAAATATAGATACAGGAATGGGGCTTGAGAGAGTAGCAACAATCTTGCAAGGTAAAACTACTGTTTATGAGACAGATTTATTTAAAAGTATAATAGCGAAAATCGAAAAAGGATCTAAGTATGAATTTGGTAATCCAACGGTAATTAACAATGTCAGCACTGATAAAGCAATTGCAATTTTAGCTGAGCATTCAAGGTCAGCAACGTTCTTAATTGCAGATGGTGTAATTCCAGAAAATGTTGGCCGAGGCTACATCCTAAGAAGGCTTATTAGAAAAGCAATGAGGTACGGGTTTATTTTAAATTTAGATGAGGATTTTATTATTAATTTATCTGAAGAAGTAATAAAAACAATGGGTAATTTTTATCCCGAATTAATAGATAATAAAAATTTCATTGTTGAAGTATTGAAAAATGAAAGTAAAAGCTTTTCAAAAACCTTAAGCTCTGGAGAAAAAATGCTAGAGCAACTTATAAATAATAGGAAAGTTATTCAATCAAAAATTAATAAAATAAATGATGAATCAGGAAATAATGCTGATTTTATTAAAAATATTTTAAATTCTGAGATTGGGCATCAAGGATTAATCAGCCAACTAATAGAGAAAGAGATAGAAATTTCTAGGCTTTTGAAAATAGACGACAAAGAAGCATATGACAACATTAGAAAGAAAATTATTAAAACCAAATGGGAAAAAGAAGTTTCATATTTAGAAACTGCCTATCTATATGACACTTTAGGTTTTCCATTTGAAGTAACTTTGGAGTTTTGCGAAACACATAATTTAATAGCTGATAAAGAAAAATTTGATGTGAAAATGAATATGTTTCAAGAATTATCAAAATCATCTAGTGATTTTGGTGGAGACAAGAGTGTTGTTAATTTGATAAATACCCTTAATCTAGAAAAGACTGAATTTACAGGATATTCAGAAACAATTTCCAATGGGGAAATTTTATCAATAGTAAATAACAATCTAGAAAAAATTTTAAAAGAATTCAAAGAAAAAGATGTTGAATTTTATATAATTTTAAATAGGACTCCGTTTTACCCTGAAGGTGGTGGACAAGTAGGCGATATTGGTGAAATAAATGGAGAAAGCTTTAATCTTGAAATTTTAGATACTCAGGAACTTGTGGAGGGCTACATTTTTCATAAAGCAAAAATTACTAAAGGTAATATTAAAATCAATAATCCTGTAACTGCCCATGTAAATTTAGATTCAAGAAATGCATCAAAAAGAAATCATACCGGAACACATTTACTACAAGCTGCATTAAGAGAAGTATTAGGAAAACATGTAAAGCAACAAGGGTCTTTAGTTTCCCCTGATAGATTAAGATTTGATTTTTCCCACATGAGTAAACTTTCAGAAGGTGAAATATTAAAAGTTGAAAGGCTAATGAATTCAAAAATCAGATCAAATTTGCCTGTAAAAAAACATAAAACATCTTATACAAAAGCAATTGAAGATGGTGCAATTGCATTCTTTGGGGACAAATATGGAAGCGATGTTAGAACAGTAGAAATTTCAAACGGATCAAAATTTAGTTATGAATTATGCGGAGGAACTCATTGTGAAAATACTGGAGAAATAGGATCTTTTTATATTGTTTCAGAAACAAGTATCGCATCAGGAGTAAGAAGAATTGAGGCTGTAACAGGAAAAAATGCCGAAGAATATGCAAAAAAGAATTTCGATATTTTAAAAAAAATATCATTTGATCTAAATGTAAAACCAGATGAAATTCATACAAAAATAAATTCTTTAAATCAAACAATTAAAGATTTAAAGAAAGAAATTTCATCAAAAAGTGAAAATGTAGAGCTTATAGAAAAATTAATTGATAAAAAAATACAAATTAATAACCAAGAAGTCATAATCGCAAAATTAGAAAATTATGAGCCAAAAAAAATGAGGGAAGCTTGCGAATTATTAAATAAAAAATTTAACGGTGTCATATTTCTCACTAGCATTTATGAAAATAAAATTAATATCATTGTTTCAATTTCAAAAAATTACACAAATAAATTGAATGCTTCTGAAATAATAAAATCTTTGAGTAATATCATTGGTGGTGGTGGTGGTGGAAATCCACATATAGCCCAGGGAGGTGGAACTGAGATAAATTCACAAAGTAAATTAATTGAAGCGTTTAAGAAAATAATTCAAAATGAATAATGAAGAAGAAATATTAGGTTTAGATTATGGCGAAAAAAGGATTGGTGTTTCAATTTCAAAGCTTAATAAAAAAATGGCGATTCCTCATTCAATTATTCAATATAAAGATATTGAAATAGCTTTTAATGAAATAAAAAAAATTACTGAAACTAATAACATCAAGTTAATTGTTTTGGGAATACCAAAAACTTTGAAAAATGAAATAGGCTTTAAGGCAAAAGAAGTGATGACATTTAAAGAGAAGCTTGTTGAAAATATTAAAATTGATGTTGAATTTGAAGACGAAAGGTTGTCAACACTACAAGCGCTAAATTCAATAAATAAGAAATCTAAAAATCAGTATGTAGATGATTCATCTGCAACAATAATTTTAAATAATTATTTGGAAAAATTAAGATAAACATATGAATAAAATTGGTATAATCGGAAATCCTTTATCTCATACACTTTCTCCTGATATTCATAATTCAGCCATTAAGCATTTCGGTCTAGACTTATCTTTTGAAAAATGGGAACTTAAAAAAACAGAGTTAAAAGAATTTTTTTTAAATGCAAAAGATAACAATGTTGGTGGTGGGTGCATTACAGTTCCTCACAAGGAAAATGTATTAAAATACTTTGACTTTTACGATGATTCTGTAAAAAGAATAGGAGCAGCAAATTGGTTCAAGATTGAAGATGATAGGATATTGGGATTTAATACAGACCATATTGGTTTTGAAAAAATCATTCCAGAATCAATATTAAATAATTTAAGCGAGCTTAATTGTGTAGTATTTGGGTCAGGAGGGTCAGCAAAGGCAGTTGTTGAAGCATTATCTTTAAAAAATGCTAAAAATATATGCATAATTAATAGAACTTTTACAAAGGCCAAAGAAATAGCCAATAAGTATAGTAACTTAGGAATAAGCTCACTAAAACTGGATTCAATAGATAGTGTTAAGAATGAATTAAATAAAGCTGATTTAATTGTTAATACCACATCAGTTGGAATGAGTAGTGGGCCTGATCCAGATGGAAATCTAATAAAAAATTACGAATTAAAAACAAATGTTACTGGAATCGATCTTGTTTATTCGCCAAATAAAACTCCCTTTTTTAAAAAAATAAATGAATTTGGTGGCCATGCAATTAATGGAATTGATATGCTAATTTACCAAGCTCAAGCAGGGTTTGAAATTTTAACAGGTGAAAATTGTCCTTTTGAAATAATGAAAAGTGCATTAAAACTCGATTGATATTTTACTATCAATAATTATATGATCTAAACTGAATATATTATGTTTAGATTTTTAACAGCAGGCGAATCACACGGACCAGGCCTAACTATTATGGTTGAAGGCCTCCCGGCTGGTTTAAATGTATCTGAAGAAGATATAAAGATTGATCTACAAAGAAGGCAAAAAGGTTTTGGCAGGGGAGGAAGGATGAAAATAGAAAAAGATCATGCCTACTTTAAATCTGGTGTTAGACATGGTCTTACACTTGGTTCACCAATATCATTATGGATAGAAAATATTGATTTTAAGAATTGGACAGATGCTATGTCTCCGTACCCAGTTGATGAATCAGTGGATAAAAAAGAATTTTCAAAAACTGTTCCAGGTCACGCTGACTTTGTTGGTGCATTGAAATTTAAACAACATGATTTAAGGAATGTGCTTGAAAGAGCAAGTGCAAGAGAAACTACTTCAAGGGTAGCTGCAGGCTCTTTATGTAAATCATTGTTGAAAAAATTAAACATTTCTATAAAAAGTAGGGTCCTATCAATTGGAGAAGTTACTTCTGATGACGTAGATCAAAAACTTGAAAATGTTGACTGGGATCAAACCGAGATTTCTGAAGTCAGGTCTTCTTCAAAAAACATGGATGAAAAATTTAAAGATGCAATCCTTTCTTCAAAGAGGAATAAAACTACTATTGGAGGAATTTTTCAGGTTGTAGCTTTTAATTCACCTGTTGGTTTAGGAAACTTTTCGCAATGGGACAGGAAACTTGATGGCAAAATTGCACAAGCTATGATGAGTATCAATGCTGTAAAAGGGGTTGAAATCGGAAACGGTTTTGCAAATACAAAGAAACCCGGCTCTGAAGTTCAAGATGTAATAATTCCTGACAAAGAAGATAGGAGAAATTTTAAACATATTACCAATCATGCGGGAGGCTTAGAAGGTGGAGTAACTAACGGAGAGCCTATTGTAGTAAATGTTGCCATAAAACCAATTGCAACATTGGCAAAACCTTTGCCGTCTGTTGATATAAACACTGGAGAAATAATTGAGGCTCAGTATAATCGGAGTGATGTATGCCAAGTTCCACCTGCGTGTGTAATTGGAGAAGCAATGATGTCATTAATTTTAACTGAATCAATAATTGAGAAATTTGGTGGTGACCATATTGATGAATTGATTATGAATTTTTCAAATTTTATTAAATCTCATAATGAATTTGGAAAAAAATAATTTATCAAAAATATTTTTGATTGGTCAATCTGGGTCAGGCAAAACGACTTTAGGAAAAAAGTTATCAACTAAGCTAAAATTTGATTTTCTTGATACTGATGAATACATAACAAATGAATTGACTTTATCAATCTCTGAAATATTTAACTCTAAAGGTGAATTATTTTTTAGAAATGAAGAAAAAAAATTACTTATTAAATTAAAAAACCAAATAAACATTGTAGTTTCTACTGGTGGAGGATTGCCAGAGATTAATGATGCTTTTGATCTCATGCAAAATAATGGATTAGTAATATGGATAAAGTCCTCGCCTGTCGAAATCGAAAGAAGGTTACACAATTCAAACAGAGGTCATAGACCATTATTATTTAATAATAAATTAAGTCTGATTGAAAATTTAGAGACACAACTAGAAAAAAGGTATGATGTATATTCAAAAGCTGATTTAATAATAGTCAATGACAATATTAATGAATCAGAAACAATAGAAATGATTTTAAAAGAATTAAAAAAATATGAATGATCTATTAGCCTCAATTATTAAATCTACTCAAGGCGATTATCCTATCTTTGTAGGTAATAATTTTAAAAAAGACTTAGCTAAATATATTAAAAATAATTATGACCCAAAAAGAATATTTCTTATTTCTGATTCAAAAGTGTTTGCTTCAGAAACAATAAATTTAATAAATGAACTAGAAAATTCTAAAATCAAGTGTGAATCATTATCAATTGATATTAATGAGACCAAAAAAAATCTTGATACTTGTGCTTACATATATGATTGGCTTTTGAGTGCAGGATCAGAAAGAAATAGTTTTTTAATTTCAATTGGAGGTGGTGTAACTACAGATCTTGTTGGATTTGTTGCATCTTCATGGTTGAGAGGATTGAATGTAATTCATTTCCCAACAAGCTTAGCAGCAATGGTTGATGCATCTATAGGGGGTAAAACTGGCGTAAATTTTAAACATGGTAAAAATTTAATTGGCGCTTTCAAGCAACCATTATTAATAGCAATGGATACAAAGTCATTGGAGACTTTAAAAGAAAGAGAATTAAATTCAGGGTGGGCTGAAGCAATTAAGCATGCATTTTTATTTGACAAAGGTTTATTAAAAAAATTTCAAATACAAAGTAAGGATATTATCAGCAAGAAAGATCCTGTATTTACAGAAATCATAAAAAGAAGCGTTCAAATCAAGGCTGAGATTGTTTCGAAAGATGAGTTTGAAAAAGGCACTGATAGGATAAAACTTAATTTTGGTCATACTATTGGGCATTCATTGGAGGGGCTTACAGAATACGGAAAGCTTTTACATGGTGAAGCAGTTAGCATTGGGATGGTTGTTGCAACAAATATATCCAAAAATCTTAACTTAATTTCTAATGACACTAAGAACGAGATAATATCTACTCTGAATCAATATGGCCTTCCTATTAATTTAACCAAGGGAATTGACATTAAGGATTTAATAGATAACACCAAAAATGATAAAAAAGTAAAAAATGGCAAAATAAATTGGGTGTTGTTAAAAGATATTGGAAGTCCAGTTATTAAAGATGATGTGCCTGATTCTATTGTAATGGACTCTATACAAGAAACGATTTAGAATCCGCCTGCAACTGCAGGAACAATACTTATCTCACTGCCTGGAATTAATTTGGTATCAACACCTTGCATATATCTTACATCTTCTCCGTCCATAAAAATATTTACAAAGTTATGCAATGAATTGTTTTCATCAATTATTTTTGCAGAAATACCCGAATATATGTCATTTAATTTATTTATTGAATCTAAAATTGTAGAATTTTCATCTAATTCAATATTTACTGACCTTTCACCATTGGTAAAGTTTCTAAGTGGAGAGGGTATTATTATTTTTATTTCCATAATTTACAATTTGTTAATTTATCATAAGTATTATACATAATATGGAATCAATTTATACATT
>JAYYQG010000048.1:0-51593 GCA_036128515.1 Chloroflexota bacterium | reverse complement strand
AAAAGGTGATATATTTAAAACTGATATTGAGAATAAGAAAATTATTGCATCAAATATCTTAGATAAATTGAAAACTCTAATTAAATAAAATGAAATTATATTGGAAAGAAAAAAGTAAAGGCCTTGATCTAATAGTATTAGATGATAATGATGATGAATTTGTTGTTGGTGGTGTAAGATTAACTAAAAGAGGGATAGAAGCTATGGCAAAAGCTCAAGGTTACGATCCGGGTAGAGCAATTAAAGGTCTTACCACAATTGAAGATGGAAAGAGTTTTGTTGAACAATTTAAACCTTGGGTTGATTTCTTTGGAGTTGACTTGGAAATTTCTGATAACTAAATTTCTGACTTTATCTCATTATTTTCTTTTGAAGAATTTAACACCAAATTGTTAGCTCTTGCTGCATCCTGAACATCTCCCAGCACCTGATTTAATGCTTCAATTTTTTCTTTATTGACCGTAATTGTAATTTTTTCAACCTCTTTGCCTAAACCAATTTCATTAGAAGTTTTCTCTTTTCTTATACTTGCTATACTTTCTTTAGCAACCTCAAATTCATGAGAAGAGGTATTATTAAAATCAATATCTATTTCTTGAGGCCAATTTTGTAAATGAATGGATTTTTTATCAGGGTGCATAATTGACCAAATCTCGTCTGTAATCATTGGGACGAATGGCGCAAATAATTTCAAAACATTTTCCAAAATTAAAATTAACGTTGTTGATGCTGAGAGAGATTCAATAGAACTGCCATTTATCCTTCTATTCTTAACTAATTCTATATAGTTATCAGTAAAATAATTCCAGAAAAAATCTTCCGTCAAATTAAGGGCTTCTGCAAATTGGTATTTATTTAAACTTTCAGTAATTTTTTTTAAATAATTGTTGAATATAAAAACTAATGATTGATCTAATGGATTTTTTATATTTGATTTATCTAAAACATCAATTTTATGGTAATCATTTAAAACAAATTTACTTGCATTAAAAATTTTAACAACTAATTTTTTACCCACTTTGAACACTTGCTCGTCATTGGCAGTATCTGCTCCTAATCTTGCATTTGCAGACCAATAACGAACAGCATCTGCACTATATTCTTCAATTAAATCATTAGGGACTACTACGTTACCTTTACTTTTACTCATTTTTTTTCTATCCGGATCAAGAACCCATCCGCTAATAATTACATTTTTCCAAGGAATTTCATTATGATGAAGAAATGATTTCACTACAGTATAAAATGCCCAAGTTCTTATAATTTCATGACTTTGAGGCCTAATATCATAAGGTAAAATTTTATCAAAAAAATCTTCACTTGTGCCCCATTTACCACCAATTTGAGGCGTCATTGAACTTGTAAACCATGTATCAAACACATCATTCTCGCCAATAAATCCGTTTGGTTCGCCTCTTTGATTTTCTTCGAATTCTTTGGGTGTATCTTCAGAAGGATCAATTGGCAAATCAGATACATCTGGGAATATAGGGTTGTTATAATTTGGTTCAGAATTTTCATCAAGTTTATACCAGATAGGAAATGGTACTCCAAAAAATCTTTGCCTACTGATACACCAGTCCATATTTAAATTTTCTGTCCAATTTTCAAATCTTTTACTCATAAAGCTTGGGTGCCAGTCAATTTGGCTTGATTTTTCTAAAAGCATTTTTTTCTTATCCAGCAATTTAACAAACCATTGCCTTGTACTTAAAATTTCAAGTGGAGTTTTGCTTCTTTCATAAAATCTAACGCTATGCATGATTTCTCTTGGATTAGAAACCAGTGCAGCCTTTTTTTTAAAATTTGAAGGGTCAGAAAGCATGTCAACAATAATTCTTTTTGCTTGTTTTAGATTTTTCCCCTCTAAGGCTTTGTATATTTCATTAGCTTTTTCAGGCTGTTTTGATTTAAAGTCATCACTATTAAAATCAACATCTTTTAATCTGCCATATTTATTAATTATTATTCTTGTTTTAAGCTCTTCTTCCTTCCACCATTGAACATCCACATTATCACCAAATGTGCAGACCATTAAGATTCCTGTCCCTTTATCTTTGTCAACAAGTTCACTTGAAAAAATCGGGACTTCAACTTCAAATAATGGTGTTATGGCAGTTTTGCCAATTAAATCTGTAAATCTTTTATCATCAGGGTGAGCAGCAATTCCTACACAAGCTGCAAGTAATTCTGGCCGGGTTGTTGAAATAATAAAGCTATTACCATCAATTGTTTCAAATTCAATATCATGATAAGCTCCTGGAATTTCCCTGTCCTCTATTTCAGCTTGTGCCACTGCAGTTTGGAATTCGGGATCCCACAATGATGGACTTTGAACATTATAGACATGACCTTTGTTGTATAAATCAATGAAACTTCTTTGTGCTATTTCACGAGGAACTTCCTGAATTGTTGCGTACTCTTGATCCCAGTCGACTGACAACCCTATTTTCATAAATAAATCTTTGAATACTTTTTCATCTTCAGTAGTAACAATATGACATAATTCAATAAAATTTTTTCTGGAAACTTTAACCGGATTTGATTTTTTATCTATTTTTTTTACAAATTCTTGTATATTTTTAACACTTTTTTCATCTGGGTCGCATCTCACATTAAAATAATCCTGCACCCTTCTTTCTGTAGGCAATCCATTATCATCCCAGCCCATTGGATAAAATATTTCATATCCATTCATTCTTTTAAACCTTGCTAATATATCTTGGTGTGTATATGAAAAAACATGCCCAATATGTAAGTGTCCACTTGCTGTAGGAGGAGGAGTGTCTATTGAAAATAATTTTTCATTATTTAAATTAATTCCATAAAATATTTTATTATCTTCCCAATTGCGAACAATTCTTTTTTCAACTTCTAAATGATCATAATTTTTTTTAAAATTAAGCTCTTCTTTACTCATATATTCCTAATCCTCTTACATGCTTAAGCCCTCTTGAAAGTAAGCTGGCATTTAGTTCTCGAGTACATTTAATTATCCTCATTTTTGATAACCAATAATCAAAATTATCTGATTCATTGCAATAAATTTTGCTTGGAACATAATAACTTTTATTTTTAAGTCTAAAATTTAAAGCAAAATCTTTCCATAATTTTATTTTTGAATTTCCATACAAAAATTCAAAAATTTCATTATCTAAGTGATCAAATGACTTATCAGACAATATATTTTTTTCTTTTTCAAAATCTTTTCGTTTTATTTCTCTAATTGATTGCTCGACAACAACTCCGTAATAAAAATTTAAGTGAGCTGAATATAACCTTTGAGATATAAAATCTTTTATCTTAAATTTTCCACCTAAGCTTTCGATATATGAAAAATATTCTGTAATATCCTCAGGGTCATAATTTTTTTTCAAAATGCCTGACAAGACAGTTTTCCAATTTAAAGCTTCTTTAAAAATTAAAAAATTTGATAAATCATTCTTATTTAAATTATCAATTTTTAAAAAAACATCTTTAATTATTTCAAAATTTGTCTTTTCAATTTTTTGATTATTTTTAATTAATAATGAATTTCCGATCATAAGCCACAATCACTCGTGCCAAAACATTTCTTGTATTTTTTTCCACTTCCACATGGACATGGATCATTTCGTCCAATTTTTGAATTTGTTTGCAACTTTATTTTTACTTGAGGTTTTTGAGTAACATTTGGCTCTTTTTCAATAGAAGCAGAGAAAGGTAATAAATTGATACTTACGTCTCTATTAATTCTTTCTAACAGGTTTTCGAAAAGTTCAAATCCTGTCTTTTTATATTGAATTAATGGATTCCTCTGACCAACTGCCTGTAGCCCAATCCCTTGTCTCATATTATCCATTGTAGTTAAATGCTCTACCCATAAAGAGTCAATTGACCTCATAAGCAAAGACGATATAGAAGATGATAATTTTTCTTCACCGAAGTTTTCTTTAAAGAAACCTAACCTTTCATTAATATAATCCTTAAGTTGTTTATTTTCATCATAACTATCCATTACAAGGATTTGTTTTACGTCTTGAGAAAATCTATTTATATCAGTGTTATTTTTATGATCTTCAAGAAATGTGTTTAGATTGTCACTTATTGTATTTTCCCATGTTTTAAATTCATGTTGGCCAGATAGCGCATTATTTCTCATTTCATATATTATTTCCCGCTGTTTATTCATGACGTCGTCATACTCAACTAAAGATTTTCTAATTTCAAAATTAAAACCTTCTACCTTTGATTGAGCATTTTCAACAGCTTTAGTTAGAAGTTTATTTTCCATTGGGGAATCTTCTTCCATACCAACAAAGTCCATCATACTTTTTATTCTTTCTCCTCCAAATCTCTTCATTAGGTCATCCTCCAAAGATATTAAAAATTGTGTATCGCCCGGATCACCTTGTCTTCCAGATCTACCCCTCAGCTGGTTATCAATTCTTCTACTCTCGTGCCTTTCAGTACCAATTACGAATAGTCCTCCTTTTTCTACAACTAATTCGTTATCATTTTTCCATTCTTCAGAATCATTGAATGATCCGCCAAGTACAATGTCAGTACCTCTGCCAGCCATATTTGTTGCTACAGTCACAGCTCCTGGCTTACCAGCTTCAGATATGATTGTTGCTTCTTTTTCATGAAATTTGGCATTTAAAACGTTATGAGGAATACTTTTTTTTCTTAACAATTCACTAATTGTTTCTGATTGCTCAATACTAGTGGTACCGATTAAAACAGGTGAACTATTTTTTCTTAATTCAGAAACTCTATTTATTAAAAAGTTTAGCTTGGATTTTTCATTATTAAATATAAGATCAGGTGAATCTATTCTCAACATATCAGCATTTGTTGGAATTTCAACCACATCTAATTTATATATTTTGAAAAACTCTTCAGCTTCTGTAAGTGCAGTACCAGTCATACCAGATAATTTTTTGTACATTCTAAAAAAATTCTGAAGAGTAATTGTTGCATATGTTACTGACTCAGCAAGAATTTTTACATTTTCTTTAGCTTCAATGGCTTGATGTAGACCATCCGAAAGCCTTCTTCCTTGCATTAACCTTCCTGTAAATTCATCAACTAAAACAACTTGTTGGTCTCTGACAACATACTCTTTATTTTTTTTAAAAATAAATTGTGCTTTTAATGCATTTTCTACGAAATGTGTAATTTCAGAATTTTCAATATCATATAAATTATTAATATTAAGCTTAACTTCTACTTTTCTTATTCCTTCTTCAGTTAAATTAATATTTTTAAATTTCTCATCAACAACAAAGTCTTTTTCTTCAGAAAGCGATCTTGCAACAACAGAATATTGCCTATATTCATTTGACCTATCTTTTGCAGGGCCACTGATTATTAAGGGTGTCCTTGCTTCATCAATTAAAATATTGTCAACTTCATCTACTATAGCGAAAGACAGATCAGATTGAACTTTTAATTTAGGATCTATGGTCATATTATCTCTTAAATAATCAAATCCAAATTCATTATTTGTACCATAGATAATGTCACATTCATATGCGTCTTTTCTTTCAATTTTTAACATCTTTCCTATCTTTGTTTTTTCATCAAAATCAAATTCGAAAGATTCATTATTCTGTAGGCAAGAAACAGTGAGTCCAAGAAATTTATATATTGGCCCCATCCATTCAGCATCTCTTTTGGCCAAATAATCATTGACTGTTACAACATGTACATTTTTACTGCCAAGTGAATTTAAAAATGTTGGCAATGTTGCAACTAAGGTTTTACCTTCACCAGTTTTCATTTCTGAAATTTTTCCTTGATGTAATACAATTCCACCCATTAGTTGTACATCATAATGCCTTAAGCCTATAACCCTTTTGGAGCATTCTCTTACTAATGCAAATGATTCAACGATTAGTTCATCAATGTTTATTTCTAAAGATTTTTGCTGAAGATTATTGGAATAATTTTTAAGCTGATCATCTGACATTTTTTCAAATTTTGATTCAGAATCATTGATTTCATTTACTATTCTTTGGAGATCTTCGATTATTTTTTTATTAGGATCACCTAAAATCTTTGATAATAAGCCCATTTTTCCTCAAAAATTAAATTATTTAAATAATTCTCCAACAGATCTTCCGCTTTGGATTCTAGAAATTGCCTCAGCGACTAAAGATGATATTGATAAGTATTTAATTTTACCATTACCTTCTTTTTGTCTGACTGTATCTGTGACAACTATTTCTTTAAGGATTTCTATTGAACTTAATTTTTCAATAGCATTTCCAGAAAAAATTCCGTGAGTAGCGCAACTATAGACTTCATTTACTCCAGATGCTGTTAAAGCGCCAATAGCTTGGACTAAAGACCCGCCCGTATCAATTTCATCATCAAATGTTAAGGCTGTTTTGCCATTAACGTCACCAATTACATTTAATAATTCAACATTTCCACTATTATCTGATCTTCTTTTTTCAATAATTGCTAGAGGGGATGAAAGCCTAGCAGCAAAATCTCTAGCCTTTTTGCTAATACCTACATCAGTAGCAACAACAACAAAGTCTTTTTTAATTTTTTTAAAATAATCTACAAGAATTGGTGTTGCAGTCAACTCATCAACTGGAATATTGAAAAAGCCTTGAATTTGAGGCGCATGAAGATCAATTGTTAATATCCTATCTGCACCTGCAGTTGTTATAATATCGGCGATTAATCTTGCTGATATAGGTACTCTGGGTTGATCTTTTTTATCAGTCCTTCCGTAACCAAAATAAGGTATAACAGCAGTCACCCTTCCTGCAGAAGCCCTTTTTGCAGCATCCATGCACAATAGTAATTCCATAATATTGTCGTTAGTTGGTTTATCAGTTGGCTGTATAATAAAAACGTCTTGCTCCCTGATGTTGTTCAGTATTCTTACAAAGGTATTATCGTTTTCAAATTTAAAAATTTCAGCTTTAGAAAGTTCAATACCCAAATTTGTGCAAACATCATTAGAAAGTTTTGGGTGTGATGTTCCCGAAAAAACTTTTATTTCTCCGAATCTTCCTGACAATTTTAACCCCTTTGCTTGAATAAGTTTAAGTATACATATAAAAATAATTTTTTTTAAATTTAAAATTAAATTTTTTATTTAAATCATTCTTAATAAATATATTGTAAACTTCTACGATGCTAAAATTTTTATCAAAAACTATTAACGATGGCACTAACAATGTTTTCAACCTAGGTTCCTTTGTTTTTGGAATAACAGGTGTGATTATATGTTTAGTTGTAGTAGTAGCACCATATAAAATTTTAGAAGTCATGTCTGGAGAATCTATCAAATTCATTGGCCTTAATATTGAAAAAAATGGTGCTCTTGGACTGCTCTTAACTTCTGGGGTAATTGTTGCTGCTATAACTCAACCATTAATTGGATCAATTAGTGACAGAATAAATTTAAGAATTGGAAAAAGACTGCCTTTTATTTTGATAAGTGGGATAGGGACATCTATTTCATTGATTACAATATACTATGCAAACAGTTTTTATTTTCTAATTGGGTCTTGGATATTAATTCAATTTTTTGCAAATTTAGGCGAAGGTCCTGCAAATGCTTTACTAAAAGATCATATACATGAATCAAAATTTGGATCTGCATCTGGTAAATTTAATTTTTTAAGGGTTGCTGGTGCATTAGTGGCTTTAATTGGTTCTTTGCAATTTATGAATCTTTACGATAACTCAGAAAATAAGATGTTCTTCCTTTTCGCAATTATATATCTTATTTCATTAACACTACTTTCAACTTTTTGGAGTTTTATTACACTCAAAAATCCACATTATTTAAATTTAAGTAAATCTCAAAATAATTCAACAAAAAAAACTAGTAAATGGGATCTTGTAATTGTTTTGATTATTTTTAGTGTTACTTTATTTTCTTTCACATCTCTTCAATCTTACGCTTTATTTTTATTGTCTGACGTCCTTGAGGTTGAAAATCTATCGTTAATGATGACTGGAGTTATCATTGCTTTAGGACTGTCAGTTGGTGCATCAATTATTCCAGCTGGAAAATTATCAGATAAGTATGGTAGAAAATCTGTATTAATTAACGGAGGGTTGATTGGATGTACAAGTTGTTATCTATTAATTATTTTTCACACCCCAATAATGGTATTATTATTATGTTGTGGAATTGGATTGGCTGTAGGTTCAATGTTTTCAGCAATATGGGCTTTAACCAATGATGTGATTTCTAAAGATAATGCTGGTAATCAAATTGGTTTACTTGCGATTGGGTTTCTAATTGCTGGTCTTAGTTCAAGAATTGCAGGAATTTTAATTGACCATTTAAATAACAAGGTTGAAAATCTGGGTTATTTTGGTCTTCTTGCGATTGCTGGAAGTTGTTTTATATTAGGTCCAATGGCAACATTTTTAATTAAAGAGAATATTAATGAAAGTATTAGTAACAAATCCTAGAGGCTTCTGTGCTGGTGTTGTAAGAGCTATAGATATTGTTGAGCTTGCAATAAAAAAATATGGACAACCGGTTTATGTTAAGCACCAAATTGTACATAACCCAAATGTAGTTCAAGATGTAGAGCACCAAGGTGCAATTACAGTTGAAGAAATTAAAGAAATACCCGATGGAAGCGTAGTTGTATTTTCCGCTCATGGCTCTGCGCCTGATGACTATGAACAAGCTAAAGATAAAAATTTAACAGTGATTGATGCAACCTGCCCATTAGTAACTAAAGTACATAATGAAGCAAAAAAATATTCTCAAGAAAAAAAATCAATAATATTGGTTGGTCACGAAGGTCATCAAGAGGTCAAAGGTACAATGGGTCAAACAGATATGATTCTTATCGATGAAAGAAAAGAATTTCCTAAAGAAAAAATTAAAGATTTAAAAAATGTTGCTGTAATATCCCAAACAACCCTCTCTGTAAACGATACAGCTAAAGCCATAAATGACATCAAAGATATTATTCCTGATGCTACTGTAAGAAATGATATTTGTTATGCAACTACAAATAGACAAGATGCTACAGAAATTCTTGCTGAAAAATGTGAACTTGTTTTAGTAATTGGTGCTAATAACAGTTCAAATTGTCAAAGGTTGAAAGATGTTGCAATAAGAAAAGGTGTTCCTTCGTATTTAATTCTTGGGCCACAAGAAATAAACTATGATTGGCTAAAAGGCGTAAAAACTGTTGGCATAACATCAGGTGCTTCTACTCCAGAAAAAATGGTTCAGGAAGTTATTAAAGCAATAGAGCCCGATTCGGTTGAATATATTGGAGGACCTCCAGAGAATATTACTTTTAAGCTCCCCAAAGAATTATCAGAATGAAAATTATTGATGTAGAGTGTCTAATTGTTGATAAATTATACCCTTATGTAGTTATTCAAACCGATGAAGGTATTACAGGTTTTGGAGAATGCTTTAGAAGAGCTCCCTTTGTCACCAAAGCAGCAATTGAAACTGTTTATAAAGATATCCTTATTGGTATAGATCCACTCGAAATTTCAAATATATGGCATAAGCTATTTAATGCATCGAGCGTGGCAGGCCCATATGGCAGTCTTCTAACTGCAGTTTCTGGCATTGATACAGCATTATGGGACATAAAACTTAAAGAAAAAAAATCATCACTTTCAGAAGAATTTGGCGGCAAGAAGAAAAACTTTGTTAATCTTTACGCAAGTTCTATGAGAAGAGACATGGAACCAATAGAAGAAGCAGAAAGGGCCCAATACTTTTATGAGATGGGATTTAAATATTACAAAATGCACTCTGCTTTTCCAGAAGAAATAGATTCGCCGAATGACAATACTTTAAAAACAGTTTCTGCTATAAGAAAATTACTTGGAAACAAAATTGAAATCATGGTTGATGTTAATGGAGCATATTCACTAAATAAAGCAATTGAAGTAGGAAAAGAGTTACAAAATTTCGATGTTTTTCAATTTGAACAACCAGTTCACGTAACTATGCTCGATGAAATGAAAATTATTCAAGAAGAACTAGAAATCAATATTTCAAGTGGAGAATGTTGTTATACTGTGCCGGACTTTTTAGAACTAATTGAAAAAAGTTCTCCAGACATTATTCAGCCTGATGCAATAAAAACTGGAGGTATTACTGAATTCAATAAAATTGTTTCTGAACTTATTTCGAGAAATCAGACAATAATGATACACAACACCCAACCATTAATTTCTACTTCGATTCATATGAATTTTTTAAGCGCAAATCCTGATTTAAAATTACCACTTGAATACAATATTGAGCCAAATTCATTACTGAATAATCCAATAGTTGAAGAAAATTTTAATATCGTTAATGGACAAATTGAGATTCCTGATAAGGTAAGTTATGGATTAGATTTTAATTTGGATGAAATGAAAAAAAGGTGTAACTAAATATACTTTTTTAATTCTAATTCACTATCATTAAATTCCAACAACATGGGTTTGCCTGTAGGGATTTCAATTTTTACAATATCTTCATCTGATATTTTTTCAATGTATTTGAGCATTGCTCTAATACTATTTCCATGGGCAGAAATAACAATGTTTTTACTTGATTCTATTATTGGAAATAATATATCACTAATAAATGGTTTAAGTCTTATGACAGTATCTTTTAAAGATTCATTTTTAGGAAAAGGATTAATGTCAACATTATTAAAACATTCTTGATTGAATAGTTCTTTGTGAGATTCCGAATTAATTTTTGGTGGCTTCACATCATAGCTTCTTCTCCATATTAAAACTTGTTCATCTCCATGCAAGTTTCTCATTTCTTGCTTGTTTAAGCCTTGAAGGTTTCCGTAATGCCTTTCGTTAAGTCTCCAATCTTTTATCAATTCATTATTTATATTGCATACTTTATCAATTTCTTCATAAGTCTGAATTGATCTTTTTAAAATAGAGCTAAATGAATAATCAAAATTAAAATCTAATTTTTTTATTTTCTCTCCTGCAACTTTAGCCTCTTCTTTTCCTTCAGCAGAAAGAGGCACATCAACCCATCCAGTAAATTTATCTTGTTTGTTCCATTCACTTTGACCATGCCTGACGATAATTAGTTTAGATTTATTCATAATTAATAATTGTTTATATAATAAATTAATCTTATAGATTATATGTTGATTTATGAATATTAAAAAAATTGAAATTGATATAGTTGAAAGAAACTTAGAATTTGTTGGAGATAATGTTTTTCAATCTTCTGGAGTAACTGGAGGTATTGTTCACCAAGGAATTTTAAGAATATTTGCAGAGAACGGATTTGAAGGTAATTGCATTATTGGAGCACATAGAGGTGATAATTTAAGTAAAATAAACAGTGTCAAAAATTTTGCTAATATCATTCTAAATGATTCTGTTTTTTCAAGTAATAACATTTGGCATACATTAATTAAGATGCCAAAATTTTCCATTAATAGATTTACTAATGATGATTTTTCAGCATTTTCTTCTATTGACGTTGCTATGTGGGATCTGAAAGGAAAGATATTAGATTTGCCAGTTTATTCACTTCTTGGGGGAAAGCGAAAGAAAATAAAAGCTTATGGTACATACCAACCAAGGCATACCGATCCAGATGGATATGTCAAAGAAAGCAATGAAATAAAAAATCTTAATCTGCAAGCATACAAAATACACCCAGGACCAATGAAAACAAAGAAAACAATATCAATGGTTGAAAAAGTAAGAAAGAATTTAGGGAGAGAATTTATACTCATGATTGATCCAAATAATTCTTATGACGTAAAAAAATCATTAGATGTAGGTGAGGCACTTGATGAAAATAATTTCTTTTGGTTTGAAGACCCAATTCCTTGGAATGATTTTAAAGGTATTGAAAAAATTTTTTCAAAAATAAAAACACCACTTGCAATGTCAGATCAAATTGACTTTAACTACAAAGAACTTCAAAAATATATTTATCATCCTTATCCACAAATTCTTCGAGGTACATCAAGAAAATTAGGGATAACTGGCTTGATGAAAGCTTGTACAATAGCTGAATCAAAAAATAAACTTTGCGAGATTGGTACAGGTGGAAATATTTTTTTTAATATGGCTAATATTCATGTAACTTCAAGTATCAATAATTGTATTTTTTATGAATATTGGATGCCAACAAGTTCAGCAGATTTTGCAACAATTGAAAAAATTAATTTAGATATCAAAGGAAATGTTTTTGCATCAGAAAAACCAGGGCTAGGTATTTCTTTGGATGAAAATTGGATCAAAGATAACATAGTAGATAAAATAAAAATATTTTAAAGGAGATTCAATGAGTAAGTTTTACGATAATTCAATAGTGCCAGAGGAACTTAAAAGAAATTATGATGTATATGACAGAATAAAGGAACTAGGCATTGATCTTGGGACTTATGAGGACAACGTCAATGACATAACAAGTGGAGGCCTTCCAATAGCTACTGTACTTTTTCATCAATCTGGTCTTGTTTACTTATCTGGTGAAGGTGGTGGTGAAAAACAAATGAATGATGATCCAGAAAGAGTTAAGCACGGTCAGGAAGCTGCACAGAAAATTGCTGATAATATGGTTAGGAGATTGCATTGGGCAATTAAATGCGGAGGTGAAGGTGGTGATTTAAATGACGTGATATATACCGTTAAAGCATTGGGCATGGTTGTTTCTACAGATGTTGATTTTGATTCTGGCCCCGCAGTTATGAATGGCTTTTCATTGCGGTGGCAATCTATTTTCGGAGGCCTTGGTGAATATTTTGACGGCAATAAAGATCCTGGAGGCTATTCAGGAATACACACAAGGAGCGCAATAGGTGGATTTACTGGAAGGTTTTCTATAGAGCCTGAAATTATTGTTGCAATTCCATCTGAATTATCAGAACAAATAATCAAAAATAGGGGCTGGTTATTTCCTATTGACCCAAGATTTAATTCAAAAATTATTAAGTCTTAATGAAAATTGCAATTGCAGGTTCCCATGGGCTTATAGGAACTAATCTTGTTACTCATTTCAGGAAGTTAAATAATAATGTTACACGAATTGTAAGATCTAAAGATCAAAACGGTATTTACTGGGACCCAGAAACAGGTTATATAAATCATGAAAATCTGGATGGTTATGATGTAATAATAAATTTATGTGGTGAAAAAATTGCATCTCTCAATCCTTTCTTTAAAAATAAAAATAATTTAATTTCATCTAGAGTAAATACAAATCTAATTCTTTCAAAAACTATTGCTAAATTAAACAATCCACCTAAATTTTTTATAACTGCATCTGCTACTGGTATATACAAACCTTCAAAAAGAAGAATTACTGAATCAAGTAAATTTAATCAAGGTTTCCTTGCCCAATTAGCTCTAGAATGGGAAGAGGCATCAAAATTTTATAGTAATGACAAAACAAAAATCATCAATTTGCGACTTGGGCAAGTAATTTCGTCAGATAGTTTTTACTTTAAGGCTATGTCAAATATATCCAAATATATGAAAATTTCTAGTTTTGGAAATGGTAGACAGAGATGGCCTTGGGTATCAATTAATGACATAAATAAATCAATAGATTTTATTATTGAATCTAATCAAATTGAAGGTGCTGTGAATGTAACAAATCCAAATTTATTATCTTGTAAAGAAGTATTAAAAATTTTCTCTTCTTATAATAATTCATTTAATTTCATAAGGGTGCCTAAAATTTTTATTAAACTTTCAACAAATACTTACTCACGAGAAATTTTATTAAATGATTATCCTGTTTTTCCAGAAAAACTTTTGAGCAGTGGTTTTGTGTTTAATGAAAAGAACCTGGAAAATTATTTAAACAACATGAACTAGCTATTTTGGAACATATTTCTAAGAACAAATTGCAAAACACCTCCATTTAAAAGATATTTTTTTTCAACCTCAGTATCAATTCTTAATTTTACATTAAAATTTATTTCAAAATTATCATCTCTTCGGGCATTTACTTTTAATTTAGCCATTGGCTTCGTGGAATCATTAACTTCTTCAAATGAAAAATATTCAGATCCATTCAATCCCAGTGATTCAAATGAATCGTCATCCATAAATTCTGTAGGCATCACCCCCATACCAATCAAGTTACTTCTATGAATCCTTTCATAACTATGTGCAATAACAAGTTTTACTCCCAATAAATTAGGTCCTTTTGCTGCCCAATCTCTTGAAGAACCTGTGCCGTATTCTTTTCCTGCAATAACAATTAAAGGGGTATTATCAGATTTATATTTTTCAGATGCCTCAAATATTCTCATTTTTTTATTTTCAGGATGATAAATCGTCCAATCCCCTTCAGATTCAGGAACTAAATTATTTCGCAATCTGATATTTCCAAAGGTACCTCTGGCCATAATGTTATGGTTTCCTCTTCTCGACCCATAAGAATTAAATTGAGACCTCGGAACATCATTGGATATTAAAAATTGCCCAGAAGGTGCAAGTTCAGGAATTGAACCTGCTGGTGAAATATGATCTGTAGTTACTGAATCTCCCAACAAACATAAAAGTCTTGCATTTTTAATAGGCTCAGGAGAATCTACATCTTTTGAAAAATTATCAAAAAATGGGGCTTTCTGTATATAAGTTGATTCCTTGTCCCAATTATAATTTTCTCCTTTATCAGAAGAAAGTTTGTTCCATTCTAAATTGCCAGCAATAGCTTTAGAATATTGTTCATTATACATCTCAGAATTTATAGAATTATCAATTTTATCTTGAATTTCTTTAGATGATGGCCATACTTCAGAAAGAAAAACTTCTTTGCCATTTTTATCTTTTCCTAATGGATCACAAGTTAAATCAATGTCTACTGTGCCTGCGATTGAGTAAGCAATTACTAAAAGAGGAGAAGCTAAAAAATTTGCTTTTACCAAGGGATGTATTCTTCCTTCAAAATTTCTATTACCACTCAGAACACTGGCAACAACTAAATTAGAATGCTCTATTTCTTCAGAAATATCTTGATCTAAAGGGCCAGAATTGCCAATACATGTAGTGCATCCAAAACCAACTGTATTGAAACCTAAATTATTTAAATGTTTATCAAGCCCTGATTTTTCCAAGTAACTTGTTACAACTCTTGATCCAGGAGCCATAGATGTTTTTACCCATGATTTAGGGCTTAGACCCTTTTCATTCAATTTTTCTGCTAGTAGCCCAGCACCAATCATTACAGAGGGGTTTGATGTATTGGTACAACTTGTTATAGCTGCAACCACAACTGAACCATCGCTCAAGCTTTCTGGGTTATTATTCAAACTTTCAAATTCTTTATTAAATACATCCTTAACATCATTAAGAAACATTTTATCTTGAGGTCTTTTTGGTCCAGACAAGCTTGATTTTACACTTCCGAGGTCAAACTCAATGACATGATTGTAATTAGGCTCAATATCTTCATTATGGAAAATATTTTGCTTAATTGAATATTCTTTAGCGAGCTTTACTTTACTCTTTTCTCTTCCAGAATTTGTTAAGTAACTAAATGTTTCATCATCGACTGGGAAAAATCCACAAGTAGCTCCATATTCTGGAGCCATATTAGCAATTGTAGCTCTATCTTGTAGAGACATATTGGTTAAACCACTACCAAAAAATTCTACAAATTTTTCTACAACTCCAAATTCCCTTAGAACTTGTGTAATTGAAAGCACAAGATCTGTGGCTGTAGTACCTTCTTTCAAGTCACCAAACAATTTTACTCCGATAACTTCTGGAAGCTTCATGTAATAAGGCTGACCTAACATAACTGCTTCAGCTTCAATTCCGCCAACACCCCACCCCAAAACACCGAGTCCATTAATCATTGTTGTATGGGAATCTGTTCCTATGCATGTATCGGGATATAGGATATTTTTTTCTTCATTTTTTAACTCCAAAATTCCTGGTGCCAAATATTCTAAATTTACTTGGTGCACAATACCAACGCCAGGCGGAATAATTCTAAAATTATCAAATGCTTGTTGTCCCCATTTTAAGAACTTGTATCTTTCAATATTCCTTTTAAATTCTAATTCTGTATTTTTCTGTAATGCTTCTTCAGACTTATAAAAATCAACTTGAACAGAATGATCAATAACTAAATCAGATCTAACAAGAGGGTTTACTTTTTTTGGATCAAAACCGAGTTCTTTTGCAGCATCTCTCATTGTTGCCAAATCAACAACTGCAGGTACTCCAGTAAAGTCTTGCAGAACAACCCTTGAGGGCAAGAAAGGTATCTCTTTTTTACTTATTGATTTAGGAGACCATTTAGAAACATTATCAACATCAGTTTGAGTACCTAAACCAAAATCTGAGACACGTAACATATTTTCTAACAATATTCTTATCGTATATGGAAGACTATTTATTTCACTACTTGTTAATATTTCATTTATGTCATAATAACTATAGTTTTTAAAAGTTTTAAGGCTCATTAATTCTCCAAAATCTTATTAGCACGTATGTAATTATACTAGCAAAATTTATAAATATTATCGTATATATAAAAAAAATATTAAACTAGTTTAAATGAGAGTTTAAGGAAATTATATGAATGGTTATACTGCTATATCAAAAATTTTAAAAAAAGAGGGCGTAGATTGGATTGCGTGTTTTCCAAATAACCCACTAATTGAAGCGGTTGCAAAGGAAGGCATAAGACCTATTATGTTTAGACAAGAAAGAGGCGGAATAATGGCTGCTGATGGTTACAGTAGAACAATGATGGGTAAAAAATTTGGTGTTTTTGCGTGCCAGGGAGGGCCAGGAGCTGAAAATTCTTATGGGGGAATAGCTCAAGCATTTGCAGATTCCGTTCCAATTATGTTTATTCCAGACGGAATACCTCTTATTAATTCTGATGTCAGTCCATCTTTTATTTCATCAAAGAATTTTACTGATATCACTAAATGGTCTAAATCAATCAATGACTCAAACAGAATAGTACCTTTAATGAAGAGAGCTTTTCATTCACTTAAAAATGGAAGGCCTTCACCAGTATTAATTGAAATGCATAGAGATCATATGACTCAAGAGGTATCTAATTTTAAGCAATACAATTCACCTCACCAATCAAAATTTTTTCCAACGGATTATTTTATCGATTCTTCAGTCAAACTTCTTGTTGAATCAGAAAATCCAATTATATGGTCAGGTCAGGGAGTTCTTTATTCCTCTGCAACAGATGAGCTTAAAGAGTTATCGTCATTACTTTCACTTCCAGTAATTACTACGATGCCAGGCAAAAGTTCTTTTGATGAAAGAAATCCACTCTCTCTTGGCTCTGCAAATAGAACAGCTCCTAAAACGGTTTGGAAGTATTTAGGTATTTCCGATACAGTATTTGCAATTGGGTCTAGCTTAACAATAACTAATTATGGAATAACTATTCCTGAAGGTAAAAAAATTATTCACTCAACTAATAATTATGAAGATATTAACAAAGATTATGATGTAGAAATTCCATTGCTTGGAGATTCAAAATTAGTACTTCAAAAAATGATTGAATGTATTAAAAGTGATTATAAAGAATACATAGCTTCAGATGAAAAAAAACAAGTTGTACAAAGTGAAATAAAAAAAATTAAAGATGAATGGAACAAAGAATGGAACATCCTTCTGAATTCAAATATGAACCCAATTAATCCATATAGAATTGTGAACGAAATAAATAAAAATATTGACCACGAAAATACAATTGTTACCCATGATGCGGGTCACCCAAGAGATCAAATGATGCCTTTTATTACAGCAACAAATCCAGGATCTTATATTGGTTGGGGTAAGAGCACTCACTTAGGATATGGAATACCTTTAATGATAGGTGCAAAAATTGCTGAACCAGAAAAATTTTGTATAAATTTTATGGGTGATGGAGCATTTGGCATGTCAGGGCTAGATATCGAAACTTCACAAAGAAGTGGCAATCCAATTACTACTGTAGTAATGAACAATGGGACTATGGGAGGATACCCCCAAAACTATCCACAATCAATTGAAAAATTTCAGACTATAAAAATGACTGGAAATTATGCAAAAATTGCTGAAGGGATGGGTGCAAAAGGAATTTCAGTTGAAGAACCAAATGAAATAAAAAATGCTATTTTAGATGCTAGAAAATTTAACGATGATGGTTATAGTGTTTTAATCGATATTAAAACTCAACCAGAATTAAAGATGTCTAATTATTCTGAATTGTTGTAAATTTAAACTATAGGAGGAAATATGAAAACAACTGGATTTAGAACACTTGTACTTGGTACACCATGGAGAAATTTAACTTACTTGATAATTGAAACTGACGAAGGAATTACTGGAATTGGTGAAGCAAGGATTTTAGGAAAAACACACACAGTAACGGAATTTTTGAAAGATGTTGAAAGGCATTTCATTGGTCAAGACCCTTTTGATATTGAGGACTTGTACAGGAGATTTACATTACTTGATTTTGGTAAACCAGGTGAAGTAGTTTATACCGGACTTGCATTAGTTGAATTAGCATTCTGGGACATCATGGGCAAGTACACAAATTTACCAGTATATAAATTATTAGGTGGAAAGGTTAAAGATAAGATTCCTGCATATGCTAATGGATGGTATACAGTTGAAAGAGACCCAAAACAATTTGCTGAAGCAGCTCAAAGAGTAGTTGATAAAGGATACATTGGAATGAAATTTGATCCTTTTGGAAATGGAGATTTAGAACTTACTAGAAAGGAATTTCATAAATCAATGGATTTGATTGATGCTGTTGCATCTGTTGCTGGCTCAAAAGCTCAAATTATGCTTGAATTGCATGGAAGGTTTTCACCACACCAAGCAAGAGAAATTGCAAATTACGTAGAAAAATATGAACCTGCCTGGCTTGAAGAACCTACAAGACCTGGTGATTTACCTGCTTTGAAATCAGTAAGACAACACACTAGATTGCCAATAGCAACGGGAGAGAGATTGTACGGTTCACCTGAATTTAGAGAATTATGGGCAACTGAGTCAGTTGATGTTATACAGCCTGACATAACTCAAACAGGCGGTATATTAGAAGCAAAAAAAATCTCATCTATTGCTGAAAGTTATTCAATAATGGTAGCTCCTCACAATGTAGGAGGTATTATATCCACAAAGGCTTCTGTGAGCTTAGTTTTTACCTTGAGAAATGGAAAAATTGTTGAACACTTTAATGATTTTGCAGATCCATATGTAAAAAATGCAGGTACAAATTATCCTGAGGTAGTTGATGGTTATTTTTCATTACCAGAAGGACCAGGATGGGGTGTTGAACTTAATGAAGATTTTATTAAAGATAATCCACCTGAGAAATTTAAAGACATAATCCTAGATCCAGGATTAAATATGTTTGTAAATTCAGAATGGAATCAAAGAGGTCAAAAGGACTGATCAAGGCAAACTATAAGCTGAGTTCTGTACCTAATTAGGCGACAGTTATTTATCTTGCTTAATTGTTACCAATTAAGTCATGCGGTCTACCCAGAAACAAGTCGGAATCGCTTAAGTTTCTCTATTTGACCTTGCACTGAATGGGGTTTGCAATGCCATTCAGATTACCCTGAATGCGGTAAGCTCTTACCTTACCTTTTCACCCTTACCAACAAGGCGGTATATTTTCTGTTGCACTTTCCATCGAGTCACCCCGTCCGGCAGTTAACCGGCATTCTTTTCCGATAGTGCTCAGACTTTCCTCTTTTTTTAAAAAAAGCAACTGTCCGTCTACCTTGATCGGGATGAATATACAAAAAAAGCGTTATTTCGTCAAAATTTAATGACTAAGTCTTCAGTTTTATTTATTTGTAAATTATTTAGTTCAACGGCTTCATTATTTTTAATATTAAGCAAATCTTCCAAATTGCTTAATATTTCAATTTCTCTTTTAAAATAACCCAAAGATAGCCTGCCATGGATTAATAATTTAATTAGTTTCCTCAAAGATTTTAATCTTTTTTTATAATCACCTAAAAGTATACTTTCTGAACTATATTCCGCATCAATATATTTTGATATATCTATTTGCTTCCTTTGGAATTTACACATATTTTTACATTGAGCATAATAATATACTTTCTTTTTTTTATTTCCATTAGTAAGTATCCAATTTCTTGAGTGATAAGAAATATTTAATTTTGAATTGCAATAATAGCAAATTAAATTTAAATATTTCCTTTGTTTATTTTTTTCTGGATAAGCCTGAAAGGTATCTAGATTTTTTTTAAATAATTCTTGAATATAATTGAATTCTTGATCTGTAACTATTTGATCATGGTTATCTGAAATTATTTTTGAATCTCTTTGATAAATTCCAACATAGAATCTATTTTTTAAAATATTTCTCACACTCTGTGGACTCCATTTATAGTTTTGATTTTTAAAGTCTTTAATTAAGGTCTTGGAAATTTTTCTAAGACCTTGTCTTTCAGATTTACCATAATCACCTGAAAACATTTTAAAAATTTTTCTTACAATTAATTTTTCATTTTCATTTATTTTAAATTTTCCATTCAAAGATTTTTCATAACCTATTGGTATCCTACTCAAAACCGCTCCTCTAGAAGATTTTAAATTAACAGTTTCAGAGATTTTTAAATATTTATGAGGTTTTGGTTTAGAAATTCCTAATCTGTTTAAACCGTCTATTAATATTGAACTAGAATTATTTTCAATTATTTGTATCTTTACATTCGACTCTCTCATTAATACATACATTCTAGATAAAGATAAAAGGTTATTGGCAAAATCTAAGCTGTTGTAAATTACTAAAGTGGAATTATTTAATTCTTTCCTTTTCAATAATGATAATAAGTCATTTTTTTCGAAAAGATCTTCAGAATAAAAATCATCTTCAGTAAATATTTTTTGCAATATAAAATTATTTTCTAGAGAGTAATCGAAATATTTATTTAGAATATTTTCATCATAATTTTTAGAATATTTACTTATATAACCATAAAAGAACATAAAGTGCCTAAAATAAAATAAATTAATGTTGTTATAGGAAACTTATTTCGTTATCCTGTGAATTAGGTTATTAATTAGACATATATATTTCTATATTTTAAGAAGCATAATTTGGAATATTCTTTACAAAATTTTATAAAAAAAAGACCTAAAACAAAGATTGTTTGCACAATAGGTCCATCTTCAAGTGAAGTAAAAATATTAAAGAAAATGATTTCTGAAGGAATGTCAGTAGCAAGATTAAATCTTTCTCATGGAACTATTGATGAGCATAAAAAGTATGTTTCTAATGCTAGGCAAGCAGCTAAAGAACTCTCAGCTCCAATTGGAATACTAATAGATATACCCGGTCCTAAATACAGGGTAGGAAAAATAACTGGAGGATCAATTGACTTAAAGAGAGGTCAAAAGATAGTTATTGGAAACGAAACAGACTTGAACGAGAAAGCAATTAAATTAAAAGTTTGGCCCGAAGGAATATCTAAAGAAGTTGGAAAAAGTAAGCAAATTTTTCTTGATGACGGATTAATAAAGCTTAGTATCGATTCAAAAAGGGGGAAGAATATTTTTTGCAGTGTCCTAAACAATGCAAATCTCAAGTCTAATAAATCGGTAACTATTCCAGGCTCAGTAAATAAATTGGATTATTTTACAAATGAAACAAAGGATGGATTAAAATTTGCAAAAAAAGTAAATGCAACCTTTGTTGGTTTATCTTTTATTAGAAATAGTAACGATATAAAAAAAGTTAAAAAGTTCTATTCAAAATCTAATTTCCGACCACAATTTGTTTCCAAAATTGAATTACCTAGTTCTGTGCCACATTTAAAGGAAATTGTTGAAGAATCAGATGGGGTTATGGTTGCTAGAGGTGATTTAGGAGTTCAGCTACCAATAGAAAAAGTGCCAGGTATACAGAAGAAAATTATAAAAGAGTCTAATATGCAAGGAAAACCAGTCATTACTGCAACACAAATGCTTGAATCTATGATTGAGTCACCATCCCCAACAAGAGCAGAAGCAACAGATATACACAATGCGGTAATGGATGGCACAGATGCAATTATGCTCTCTGCTGAAACTTCTATCGGTAAATACCCGGTTGAATCAGTAATTAATATGGCAAAAATTTCTTCTGAGGCTGAATTAAATTACAATTATGAATATTACTTAGAAAAAAAATCAAATTCCATGGACTTTTCATCTGTAGATGATGCTATTGCGTATAATGCATGTAAAACGTCAAACTTAGTTGATGCAAAGACAATTCTTGCTTTTACAGAATCTGGAAGTACTGCTGGAAGGGTATCTTCATTTAGACCAAAAGCATCTATAATTGGCCTCATTCAAGGAGAAAATATTGAGACATTATTGTTAAGGTGGGGGGTTATTCCTATACACGCATCTAAATTCAAAAATGTTCAAGATATGTTTAAACTTGGATCTAAGGTGAGTCTTGAAACAGGTTTAGCTAAGAAAAATGATTTAGTTGTAGTTATTGCTGGAATGCCAATCGGAATTCCAGGTAACACAAATCTTATGAGAGTGATTCAGCTTCCTGAATATTAAAGTAAATTGAAATCTAAATTCTTAAATCTTGGCAACCTCAAACTTCATTATTTAAATAATACAAATTATGAAAATAAAATAAATGTACTAATGATTCATGGATTATCATCCTCATCATTTCTTTGGGAGCCATTAATTGATGAATTAGGAAAAAACTATAATTATTATGCTTTAGATTTAAGGGGTCATGGGTTATCCGATAAACCTGATCAAGGATACGAATTATCCACACTTCAAAAAGATATAAATTTATTTATAGAAAAGTTAAATCTAAAAAATATAATTATTGTTGGGCAATCAATGGGTGCAGAAGTTTCAGTCCTTTCTTCCATTAAAAATAAAAATATCTTAGGCTGCATAGCAATTGATGGAGGAATAATTAATTTAAAAAATAGATTTAAAAATATCGATGAATGCTTAAAGGCTTTAAAGCCTCCAGATTTAAATGGAATAAAGAAAGAAAAAATTCTTAAACTATTAAAAGATAATCATCCTGACTGGTCTGAAAAAGCAATAATGGGGCAATTTAGTATTTTCGATGTAGATAAAGATAATAATGTAATAAAAAGACTTGAGTTGAATAAGCATTTAAAGTTGCTGGAAAGCCTGTGGCATAACGACTCTATTAATAATATAAAATTATTGGATAAGCCAATATTATTTATTTTAGTTAGTTTTGATTTAGATTTGAACAATTTTGAACATGCTAAAATGAATATTGTTGTAAAAAAATTAACTGGCGATCATGATATTCATGCACAAAAACCAGAAATTGTTTCAAAAATAATTAATGATTGGATTGAAGGAAATCTCTTTGGCATCAAGTAAATCTAAAAACAGAATACTTACCCTTTTTGGCTCAGGTGAAACTTCTCCTCATATGGCAAAGAATTATAGACATATAATAGATGGATTAGATTATGACCTCCGCACTAACCTACTTCTTGATACTCCTTTTGGTTTTCAAGAAAACAACTCGATACTTTCAAAAAAGATTCAAGACTATTTTTCTAGCAAAATAAACCTTGAATTAAAAAATTTAAAATTCATTAATGAAGAATCTTACGGCAATGAACATGCAAAATTGTTATCTGAAGCTGATTTTATTTTTTCCGGCCCAGGCAGCCCAACTTATGCTTCTAAAATTTGGATAAAACATAATTTAGGTAGTGTTCTTAAAGATAAATTAAATTCAGGTGTTGTAATGGCTTTTGCAAGTGCCGCTGCACTAACTCTCGGCAGGTACGTAATTCCTGTTTATGAAATTTATAAGGTTGGAAATATGGAAGGACTTCAAGATGGACTAAATGTTTTAGATTTTTTAGGCAAAGATACTTTGATCGTGCCTCATTTTAATAATAAAGAAGGTGGTGACCACGATACATCACATTGCTTTATTGGAAAAAAGAGGTTCAATGAGTTAATTAATGGCCTTGATGTTATTGCCATAGGTATAGACGAGCATACATCACTAACATTCGATTTAGATAAATCAATTATGAGTGTAAGAGGGCTTGGAAATGTATATTTCATATCAAGAGAAGGGGAAATTTGTTTAAAGAATGGTGATGAAATGAAAATTAAAGATATAAATTCAAATTATGTAGCAAGAAAAGAAGAAATAAAAATAGAACCATTAATTGAAAATGATATTAACAATGACATTGTTAATATTGATATTGAAAAACTTATTGAAATTAGAACTATTGCCAGAAACTCAAAAATGTATGAAATTTCAGACAAAATAAGAGATTTATTTGTCACTCATGGGATAGAAATAGAAGATAAAGATGGCATTACAATTTGGAAAAAATCAAACTAGTACTATCTTATTCCTCAATACTCCTATCTTCTCAATTTGAATTTCTACAATGTCATTTTCTTTCAAAGTAAAATCTTGTGGAGGTATGATTCCTGTACCTGTCATTAATACTGCAACATCAGGTAAATCGTTACTTCTTTGAAGCCAATCAACCAGTTCATATACATTTCTTTTCATTTCTGAGGTATTTGAATCGCCATTAAAGACAACCTTATTATCTCTAGAAATTTTAAGGCTCACTTTTAAGTTTTGAGGGTCAATTCCTTCTGATGAAATTATACACGGACCTATTGAAAAAGATTTATTATAGACTTTCGCTTGAGGCAAATATAGTGGATTTTCTCCTTCAATAGATCTGCTACTCATATCATTACCAATCGTAAATCCAGCAATATCTCCATCAATAATCACAACTGCAAGTTCAGACTCAGGAACATCCCAACCCGAATCTTTCCTTATTCCAAGTTCATCTTCAGGAGGTTGCATCCTGTCACCAGTTCCTTTAAAAAATATTTCGGGTCTCTCGGCGTTATAAACTTTTGCATATACGTCTGGTGAATCACTTTCAGCTTGCCTTTCCCTCATACTATCACTATAAGTAACTCCAGCAGCCCATACTTCTTGTGGGTAAATCGGTGATTGTAATGAATCTACCAATTGTTCTGAGCTCAATGTTTCAGACTTAAATAACTCACCGCTTTTAATTAATGACTCAACATATGAGTTTAGAGAAACATTTTGATTTGGGTCAGATGAGTTTTCTTTAGCTAATAAATATAGATCTTCAAATTCAATCTCTCCTAAATTATAAACATTATCTTTATGCACAACTATTAATGAAGAATCAAAGTAAGACTTTTCGTTCTTGTTTAGATAGAAATTATTAATTCTGTAGAACTTCATTAAACCTCCTTATATTCACCTTCTATAGTATCAGAATCATCGTTACTATCATCATTACTATTACTTTCAGATTGAGGCTGAGAATATATGTCTTGACCTATCTCTTGCATCTTTGATTGTATTTCGTTAGTTAAACTTACAATTTCTTCGGTATTATCTTCTTCGCTACCCAACAATAAAGATAATTTATCTTTTAATTCATTTAAATCTACTTTTTTATCTTCAGAAATTTTATCTCCGTTTTCATTAATTAATTTTTCAGTTGCATAAATAGTACTTTCCGCATTATTTCTTGCTTCAACTTTTTCTTTCTTGGCTTTATCTTCTTCAGCAAATTCAGAAGCCTCATCAACTAATTTTTCAATTTCATTTTCATCAAGACCTGATCTTCCTGTTATTGTTATATGCTGCTCTTTTCCAGTGCCCTTGTCTTTTGCAGAAACCTTCAAAATCCCATCAGCATCAATATCGAATGTGACCTCAACTTGAGGAACACCTCGTTGGGCAGGAGCGATGCCATCTAAATTAAATCTACCAATTGAAACATTATCACTTGCCATTTCTCGTTCACCCTGTAATACGTGAATTTCAACACTTGTTTGATTATCTGCTGCTGTTGTAAATGTTTCACTTTTTGAAGTAGGTATAGTTGTATTTCTTTCAATAAGGGTTGTTCTTACTCCTCCAAGAGTCTCAATACCTACTGACAATGGAGTTACATCTAATAGCAACACATCTTTAACATCACCTTCAAGCACTCCAGCCTGTATAGCTGCACCCATAGCAACAACTTCATCTGGATTTATACCAGCTGAAGGATCTTTGCCAAATATTTCTTTAACCTTATTAATAACTGCAGGCATCCTTGTCATTCCACCAACAAGTATTACATCAGAAATATTTTTTAAATCAATTTCAGAATCTTTAATTGCTTGTTTGCATGGACCAACTGTCCTTTCAATTAAACCAGAAGCAATTTCTTCTAATTTTGCTCTAGTGATGTTAGATACAAGATGCTTAGGACCATTTGCATCAGCTGTTATAAAAGGTAAGTTAATTTCTGTTTGAGTAACAGTTGATAATTCTATTTTAGCCCTTTCAACTTCTACTCTCAGCCTTTGCAGTGCAGCTGGATCATTTTTCAAATCAATTCCCTCTAAATCTTTAAATTCTTTGGCAACATGATCGAGAAGTAAATTATCAAAATCGTCTCCACCTAAATGTGTATCACCATTTGTTGATTTAACTTCAAATACACCATCACCTAACTGTAAAATTGTAATATCAAAAGTTCCTCCACCTAAATCATAAACAGCTATTGTTTTGTCACCTTTCGAATCAAGTCCATACGCTAGCGATGCTGCGGTTGGCTCATTGATTATCCTCATAACTTCTAAGCCTGCAATTTTACCAGCAACCTTTGTAGCTTCTCTTTGGCTGTCACTAAAATATGCTGGTACAGTTATTACTGCCTGGGTAACTTTATCCCCCAATTTATGCTCAGCATCTTCTTTAAGTTTCTGTAAAACCATTGCAGAGATTTCAGTAGGAGTATGTTTTTTACCTCCCAATACAATTTGTACATCTCCATTTTTTGCTTTGTCTAATTTATAAGAAATTCTTTCTGAATCATCTTTAACTGATTTATCATCATGTCTTCTTCCAATAAAACGTTTAGCAGAATATATTGTATTTTCTGCATTTGTAACACTTTGTCTTCTAGCAAGCTCACCAACAAATCTTTCGTCTGTCTTTGTATTAATCGCAACAACTGATGGTGTGGTTCTCTTACCTTCCTTGCTTTCAAGTATATTTGGCTCTCCAGCCTCCATTACTGCTACAGCAGAATTTGTAGTTCCTAAGTCAATTCCAATAATTTTAGGCATTTATTTCTCCTTGTCGTTATTTTTCTTTTTAAAATTTTCTGCAATTTCAACTTGAGTTGGTCTAATAACCTCATCATTCATCACATAACCATTTCTTAAGACGTTCAATATGCTGCCATCTTCAGAATCTGATTCAGTTTTCAATATTGCTTCATGAATGTAAGGATCAAAATTGTCATTTTCCTCAATAATATTTATATTTTTTTGTTTCAATAAACTTTCAAATTTATTTCTGATATTTTTTAACCCATCTTCAAGTAATTCTTTTGATGATTCCTTAGAATTATCAATTGCTAAATCAATATCATCAATTACCGATAAAATTTTTAAAGCAAAATTTTTTATTGTTTTTTTCTCAATTTCCAACAACTCTGTTTTCATTCTATTCCTGTAATTAACTAAATCAGCTTGAGCTCTTGCTGCAATATTCTTCAAATCACTAACCTCTTTTTCAAGAGATTTTAAATTTTCATCATCTTTTTTTTCTTTTTTTTTCTTACTCATCAAACTACAAAGTTTTCTAATAAAAGTTTAACTTTTTGATTTATGATTGTTTTTCTAGAATTGAAGTTAGTTTCATTTGTGGTGCTAGAAATCATAGATATCTCATCTATTCCTTCTATGAGATCCATAATTATTGCAATTCCGGCCAAATTTACTCCATAATCATCAACTAATGTTTTGATAATTTTAAGTCTAATTAGATCTTCCTCAGAGTATAAGCGCAACATGCCAACAGATCTGGAAGGTCTAACCAAACCATATTTTTCATATTTCCTCAGCGTTTGAGGGTGCACTTCAAGCAGCCTTGCTGCAACACTAATTATATATACTCCGCTTTCCAATTTATATATTTCGTATTCTGTTTCTTATATCAAATAGTATATTATAACTTGATATGATTCATGTCAACTAATAAAATATTTAATTTCAAGTTAAAATGATGATAGATGAAAAAAAATATACCTAGTAAATCATATATAAATTCAGAAATACCTTCGATTGTACTTGATCGAATGGCAATATATTTAAGAGTCCTAAATCAGTTACAGCAAGAAATGAAAAAGTTAACTAGCTCAAAAGAATTGTCAAACTACTTGCCAGTTGAACCTGGCCAAATAAGGAAAGATCTTAATTATTTAGGAAAATTTGGAATAAATGGCAAAGGCTATAATGTTAAAAATTTAAAAAAAACATTACAAAAGCAATTGGGCCTAGAAGCAAAATGGAATGCAGTAATTATAGGTGGTGGAAGACTTGGAAAATCTTCTGTTGAATTTATGAAACAAAAGAAATCTGAAACTTTTAGAATTGTTGCCGCTTTTGATCCAAATAAAAGGCTTATTGGTAAAAAAATATCAAATTTAAAAATTCAGAATATGAAAGATTTGAATAGGACAGTTAAATCAAGAAATATTAAAATAGGTATAATTGCAACTGAAAACAACAATTCACAAATTGTTGCCGAGAGCTTAGTAGAAAACGACCTAAATTACATACTTAATTTTTCTAGTTTTTCACCTAAAGTTCCAGACTATGTAATCCTGAAAAATATTGACCCGGGGCTGCAAGTTGAATCCATGTCATATCATTTAAGACAAAGTAGTTTGTCAAAGTAAATTATTTAATTGAACCATCAACTAATATAGTAACTTTATTATCAATTATTTCTATGAAGCCACCTTGTATGAAAATATCTTCCTCCTTGTTACCATTTCTCCATAGTAAATTACCATAATCTAATTCAGAAATTAACGATATATGATTTGGTAAGATACCAATCTGCCCATCAACACTTTTTGCTGACACATAATCAACGTCTCCACTGAAAACAGTTTCTTCAGATGTTACTATTTCTAGTTTCAAGGAAGCCATATTAACCTTTCAGTGTCTTTGCTTTTTCTACTGCTTCATCAATGGTACCTATCATGTAAAAAGCTTGCTCAGGCAGGTCATCATGTTGGCCACTCAAAATTTCTTTAAAACCTTTTATAGTGTCTTCAACTTTTACATATTTTCCTGGTATTCCTGTAAATACCTCACCAACATGGAAAGGCTGAGTTAAAAACCTTTGTATTTTTCTTGCTCTAAATACAACTTCCCTATCTTCTTCTGACAACTCTTCTATTCCAAGAATTGCTATAACGTCTTGCAGATCCTTAAATCTTTGTAATACTTCTTGAACTTCTCTTGCAACGTTATAATGTTCTTCACCAACTATTCCTGGCTCCATAATTCTAGAACTTGATGCTAGAGGGTCTACAGCAGGGAATAAAGCTTGAGCTGCAAGGGATCTTTCAAGTGAAATAGATGCGTCTAGATGACCAAATGTAGTAACGATACCAGGGTCAGTATAGTCGTCAGCCGGAACATAAACAGCTTGAAATGATGTTATTGAACCATCAACTGTTGAAGTGATTCTTTCTTGAAGATCACCCATTTCAGTTGCTAACGTTGGTTGATATCCTACTGCTGAAGGCATCCTTCCAAGCAAAGCTGATACTTCCATTCCGGCAAGCGTATATCTGTAAACGTTATCAACAAATAATAGAACGTCCTGTTTACCAACTTCTCTAAAATATTCTGCCATCGTCAAGCCGGTCAATGCTATCCTTGCTCTAGTACCTGGAGGTTCATTCATTTGCCCAAAAACTAGAGCAGTGCTATCTAAAACCCCATAGTCTTTCATTTCATGCCACAAATCATTGCCTTCTCTTGAACGCTCACCAACTCCTGCAAATACTGAAACTCCACTATGCTCTTGAGCAATGTTTCTAATTAATTCAGTAATAATTACTGTTTTACCAACTCCTGCCCCACCATAAGCTCCAACTTTTCCCCCTTTTGCGAAAGGTGTGATTAAATCAAATACTTTAATTCCCGTTTCCAACACTTCAGTGCTTCCACTTTGTTGTTCAAATGTTGGGGCGGGTCTATGTATTGGCCATTTTTCTTTTGCATTAACATCACCCAAATCATCAAGTGCATCACCTAAAACATTAAATATTCTTCCCAATGAAGCTTCTCCAACTGGCACAGATACAGGAGCACCAGTATCGCTAACTTCTAATCCACGAGATACACCTTCAGTTGCGCCCAATGCTAGACATCTTGCCCAATTATTGCCAACATGTTGCTCAACCTCCAAAACAAGCTTTTCACCTTCTACTTCTAATTCCAATGCATTATAAATTTCTGGTAAATTTTCCTGTGGAAATTCAACATCTACAACAGTCCCAATTACTTGTACAACTTTTCCTACGTTATTACTCATTTTTTTATCCTTTCAAATTATTTTATTCTTCTAATGCTAAGGCCCCACCAACAATATCTAGTATTTCTGATGTCACCTGTTGTTGTCTTGCTTTGTTCAGGTCAAGAGTTAAGTCCTGTTTTAATTCGTTAGCATTTTCCGTTGCATTCTGCATTGCGACTAGTCTAGCTGAATGCTCACTTGCAACTGAATCCAATATAGAATTAAAAATGCTTGTTTCTATATATCTTGGAATTAAAGCCTGAGATACTTTATCTATATCAGGTTCATATAAAAATTCATTATTAACTTTTTCATTACTATTGAAATCTATTTCAACTGGCAAAAGCTGTTTGATTTTAGGCTTTTGAACCGCGGTGCTTATAAATTCAGTATAAATAATAAATACCTTTGTAAAACCGTCTATATCAATATCATTTGAAATACTACTAGTTATTGGAGAAACTTCTTCAAAAGTTGGCATATCTGAAACCTTAAACGATTCATATTTATCAACTATTTTTGAAATGAAACTCGTTCCCTTTTTTCCAATAACTCTAATTTCATAATCGGTATCAATTGAATCAATAAATTTTGAAGCTTCTTTTAAAACATTTGAGACAAGAGCACCACATAACCCTCTGTCAGGGGTTACAAGTAACACCAGGTTTTTACTTGACCCATCCTCAGAACTTAAAGAAAAAATTTCAGGATTACTTTGATAAACATTGCCTATAATTGCGTTTAATTTTTCACTGTAAGACCTACCATCAAGAACTTTATCTTGAGCTTTTTTCATTTTTGCTGCTGCAATCATCTGCAGTGCTTTAGTAACTCTTGATGTACTTTCTATACTTTTAATTCTACTTCTTAATTCCCTTAAATTTGGCATCTTATGCGTTAAAAGTTTTATTAAAATCTATAGCTGCTTTTTTAATTTCAGCCATATCTTCATCTTTTAAATCTCCTGTTTCTTTTATATTTTTCAAATTTTTTCCAATAACCGTAGAAGAATGGTCATTCCAAGCCTCTTCATACTTAGATACATCATTTACATCAATTTCATCTAGTAGTCCTTCAGATGCTAAATAAAGCAAACATACTTGATTTTCAAGTGGTACAGGTTTGTATTGGGGTTGCTTCAATAACTCTACAATAATGGCTCCTCTGCTTAATTGTTTCTTTGTAACGTCATCAAGATCATCAGATCCAAATTGAGCGAAAGCAGCCAATTCTCTATATTGGGCTAGTTCAATTTTTAAACTTCCAGACATTTTTTTCATAGCTTTTGATTGAGCTGAACCACCTACCCTGCTTACTGAAAGACCAGTATTGAGTGCTGGCCTTACACCAGAATTAAATAAATCAGTTTCTAAATATATTTGCCCATCTGTAATAGAAATAACGTTTGTTGGAACATATGCAGATACGTCACCAGCCAGAGTTTCAATTACTGGAAGAGCAGTTATTGACCCGCCTCCATATTCTTCTTCTACTCTTGCTGCTCTTTCTAAAAGCCTTGAATGTAAATAAAAAACATCACCAGGGTAAGCCTCTCTACCAGCTGGCCTTCTTAATAATAATGACATTTGCCTATATGCCCAAGCATGCTTACTTAAATCATCGTAAACAATTAAAACATCTTTACCTTTATCCATAAAATATTCTGCCATAGCGCATCCAGAATATGGTGCCAAATACTGTAAAGGAGCAGAATCAGATGCATTTGCAGCAACAACAAATGTATGACCTAACGCATCGTTTTTTTCTAATGTTTCAACAACACTTGCTACCTTTGAAGATTTTTGTCCGATGGCAACATATATGCAAATTAAATCACCACCCTTTTGATTAATAATACAATCAACAGCAACGGCAGTTTTTCCTGTATTTCTATCACCAATTATTAATTCCCTTTGCCCTCTTCCTACAGGAACTAATGCATCAACAACCTTAAGACCAAATTGTACTGGCTGGTCAACTGATTTTCTACTTACTACATCTGGTGCGGGTTTTTCAACTGGAGCAGTTTGAGTCGTTTTAATTGCTCCTTTTCCATCTAATGGTCTGCCAAGAGGATCTACAACTCTTCCGATTAGTTCTTCACCAACTGGAACTTCAACAATTTTACCTGTTGCCTTTACTTCATCACCTTCTTTAATATCTAAATAATCTCCTAAAACTACTGTACCTACTGTATCCTCTTCGAGATTTAAGGCCATGCCTAATGTGCCATTTGGAAATTCCAGTAATTCACTATATTTTACATTTGATAATCCATGTATTTGAGCAATCCCATCTCCAGCTTCAACAACTGTCCCAACATCAACTAAAGATGAACTATCACCATATTGTTCTATTTGCTTTTTGATTACTGACGAAATATCTTGTGTTGCCATTTTAATCTCCTATCATTCTAAAATTTTATCTTTAAGTTCAGACAATTTTCCTTTAGTACTCATATCTAACATTTGGTCATCAAATTTAGCGATAAAACCACCTAAAATTGTTTTATCAATAATGTTATTACCAATTACTTTTGTTTTAGTCATATTACTTAGTTTATCGTTAATTTGGTTCAATTGAGTTTCAGTAAGCTCAAATGCAGTAATAATTTCAGCTCTCTTAACTCCATTATTCAAATCAATCAGTTTTTTATACCTGCTGTAAATGCTATCAATTAGAAAAAGTCTATTTTTTTCTATCATTAATTTAAGAAAATTGATTTTCTTTTGATCAGTTTGAATATTTGATTCAGAAATTAATGCAACTTTATCGTTGTTATTAATTTTTGGATCTAGAAAAAATTTTTGAATTTTTCTATCTTTAAATATTTCTGATAATTCATTAAGAAAATCACCCCATTCAGACAAATTGTCGTCTTGAGATGCGATTTCAAAAATCGCATCTGAATATCTATTTGATGATGAGGTGTTTTTCATATCAATTACTCATTCTTCAATGATTCTTTTTCTAAAGCCTTTTTAATAAGGTCCGAATGAACATTTTCGTCAACTTCCTTCTCAATAACTTTCCCAGCAGCATCAATAACAAGTTCACCAAACTTATTTTTTAATTCAGAAATTGCAGTATCTCTCTCACTCTCAATTTCTTTTTTTGCTTTCTCCATCATTTGGGAGATTTCTGATGAAATTTTCATTTTTTCATCTTCTCTTAATTGATTGGATGCATCTTTGGCTGACTCAATTAATTTTTTTCCTTCCTGACGAGCTTTTGCTAACTCTTCTTCTATTTTTTCTGCAGCATTTTCAGCATTTTTAGAAGCTGTCTCAGCATCATCCAAGCCCTTCTTTATTTTTTCAGCTCTTTCATCAAGAAGCTTGACAACAGGTTTATATAAAAACTTGCTTATTAAAAAAAGAAGAATAGAAAAACTTATTAATTGAGTTATTAAACCCGGTAAATTTATACCTAATTCACCCATATTTTCATTCCTTTATTTTTATTTTGCAATAAACACGTTTGCAGCATCTGTGCTACCAACGAATAGTATTATGATTGCGATTACTAAAGCATAAATTGCTATCGCTTCAGCGAATGCAATTGCTAGAATCATATTTTGCTGAATAGGCCCAGCAGCTTCTGGATTTCTTCCAATTGCCTCCATTGCTTTTCCAGCAAGCATCCCAATTGCTATTGCTGGAGCAAAACCTCCTAAACCAATGGCTATCGCCGCTGATAAGGTTCTTAAATCACCAAAAATAAAATCTCCCATTCTATTCTCCTTTATTTAATTTTGTTTATTTAATGCTCACTATGGTCTGCTATTGCAGTTACACCAAAAATTAATGTAAGCATTGAAAAAATAAATGCTTGTATAACTCCTACAAACAATTCCAGTCCCATAAAAGGAACTATTCCAATAAATGGTAATAAAAACATCATTGCAATAAGTAATACTTCACCTGCAAACATATTACCAAATAATCTAAAGGTAAAACTTACAACCCTCGCAAATTCTGCTATCAATTCTAATAAACCCACGAATAACATTATTGGAGATGAAAAGTTTATGAACTTACTTCCATATTTTTTTAAACCAAGCTCTGATATTCCCCAATAAGTAACAAAGAACATAGCAACAATGGCTATTGCTAATGTTGTATTTAAATCTGTATTTGCACCTCTAAATAAAGGCAATAATCTTCCAGCTTTTTTTCCTTCGTGCTCTCCTTCAGAAATTAAACTATCATTTTTAATTACATCTTTAACAAGAACAACTCCACCACCTTCTTCAACACTAGACTCACCTCTTCCTGGAGGAAGATATTTAATTCCCATAAAAGCATTATCAAATATCACTAAATGTTCTTTCAAAGCTTTCTTACATGTAAATTCCTTTTTTTCTGAGCCGTGATCTGATCCGTGATCTGAACCGTGACCTGAGCCATGGCAATCGTCTGTATCTAATTTATGTTTTTTATGTTCATAAACTACTTCAGCAGATTCAACAATCCCTATAGTTCCAACTCCCGGCAAAACGCCAACCCAGTTTGAAACAACAACACATAGAAAAATTGACAGTACAACTGGAACAAATCTTCTACCTTTTTCACTTCCAGAAATACTTTTAGCTAAATTAAGGAAAAACTCAACAACAACTTCAGCAAGATTTTGAAGTCTGCCTTCAGGTATTTTTTTTAAATTCCTAGTAGATAAAAAAACAAAAGATAATAACACAAGTATACTTACCCAAAAAGTTAAAGAGGTATTATAAATTCCTAAGCCTGGAATAGCTTCAGCTGGTAGCTGTATGTGAGCAATTGGGCTCTGAAAAAAACCTCCGATTGGCAGTACTCCTCCAATCGCTCCTCCCAAAACAGAAGTTATAAATAAAACCAAAAATACCGGCAGAACTAATGTTTTTATCATCAATTATTTCCCATTTAAAATATCTTTAATTGAAGCTCTTATACCTACTAAAGATATAATTACTCCAATGATTCCACTTACTGAAGCAAACAAGATTGGCATGCCAAGCTTATTGCCTACCCACCTGCCCAAAAGAACAGAAATTAAAGTTAAAATCACAACAAACCAGCCAATGCCAGTAATTTTACCAAAAACAATTATGTTTTTTTTCATGATTTATAATAGTTTAATTCTATTTTTCAAGAATGAAAACCAAGATAAATCTAACATATTGAAAAATAGTTAACAAGCATTTTTTTTATGATTAACTTAATTGAAATAATTATTTACCCAAATTATCAAGATCTAGGCTATCTATGAAGTCAGCAAACTCGGAAATATCAATATCCCCAGACTGAATTTTATTTTCTTTGCTTAAGTATTTTTGAGATTTATTTTCAGCGGTTTTTGCCATGTGGTCTAATGATACTCCAACATTATTTACAACATCATCATTAGCATAAATTGGACATGATGCCCTTACTGCTAAAGCAATTGCATCAGATGCTCTAGAATCTATAAATTCGACTTTATCATTTATCTTCATAGCCAATTTTGCATAAAAAGTTTCATTTTTCATTGAATCAATTAATACATACTCAATTGACACATTTAGTTTCTCTAATAATGCAATCATTAAATCGTGAGTTAAGGGTCTAGGCAGATTAACCTTTTGAAGTTTAACAGCAATAGAATCTGCTTCATTTGAGCCAACCCAAATTGGAATATATAAATCTTTAGACTTTAATTTTAATATAACTACTCTTTGGTAATTTGATAAGTTTACTCTTATGCTTTCTATTGTTATCTCTTCCATATTAATTTTACCAACTAACTATGTTTATTTATTTTTTCTTTAAAATTAAGTAATGCATTTTGCACTGATTGTTTATAATCAGATTCAGATTGATAGCTTTCTTTAGGGAAACATATACCTCTTGAAGAATTTAAAATATTTATTCCACCATTTGCAGCCTCAATTGTAGATTTAAAATCACCACCCTGAAAACCTAAGCCTGGTATAAGTATTGGCAAATCTTTGTTACTTAATCTTATTTTATTTAATTCAAGCGGATAAGTTGCACCTACAACAATTCCAAGGTTATTTGAACTATTACATTTTTTGACTATATTAATCACTTCTTCATATAAATATTTATCTCCAACTAATTTATTTTGTATTTCTTCAGAACTTTTATTGGATGACTTACATATAACAATCGCACCATTTTTTTTAGTAAAAGGAATTATAGAATCTGATCCAAAATAAGGATTAACTGTTGCAACATCAAACTCCCAATAATCATACATTGAGTTAGCGTAAGCTTGTGCTGTAGATCCTATATCTGCTCTTTTAGAATCACCAATAATAATTTTTTCCGGATATTTCTCTTTGATATATTCAACAACTGATTTAAGCTTTGAAAGACTTTCTAGTCCACCTTCTTCAAAATACGCCAACTGAAATTTATAAACATTACAATTTTCTGCCGTTAAATCAATAATTAACTTTGACCAATCAAATAAATCTAAATTTAGATCTTTAATTTTTTCAAAGACCGGATCTATACCAACGCAAATAATATTATTTTCATTAAAATTGTTTAATTTATCTATCCAATTCATTTTAATCTTCCCAGAAGGTAATTATGTATTGATATTGACAATATAGCCAATAAAATTGAATATGACGATAATCTCACAATTGTATTTGTATCCAGAGAAGATATTGATGAATAGATTGCAGTTGCTAAATTCTGTGTTTCGCCAGGCATATTCCCTGCTACAACAATTGTTGCTCCAAATTCAGAAATGCTGCGAGCAAAGCATATTAATAAACCTGCATAAACACCCTTTTTTGAAATTGGAAATATTATCTTTGTAAAAATTAATCGATTAGTCATACCTAAACTTTTAGCAGAATCTATAATATTTCGATCAACACTGGAAAATCCTAATTGGAAAGATCTGATTATTAGTGGAAATGAAACAATTGAAGCAGCAATAGAACCAGCAACCCATGTGAATGCAATCGTGCTACCAGTTAAATTATAAATAATTGACCCCAGAAAATAATTTGGGCTAAAAATTATTAATAATACATATCCAGTAATAACAGGAGGGAGGCCTAATGGAAGAATTGTGAAAAATTCAATAATAAATTTTGCTTTAAAATTCTTAAAAACTAATACATATGAGATTGGAAGTGCAAAAATTGATGCAATTATAGTGGATAAAACTGCACCTCTAATTGAGTTATAAATTAGCACTATATCATCAAGTAACATTTAATTAAGCCTATTTTTAGAATTCTCATACATATTATTAATCTTTAAGATGTTTAATAAAGTCTAAAATATTTTTTTTATTATCCGAACTTATACCTTTATTAATAAAGAAGGAATAGTTTAAAGCTTTCTGAAATTCTTTGCTTGATGCTTTGAAATCAAGTTTTTTATTTATCTCATGAAAATCGCTTTCATAAATAAATGCATAATTTAAATATTTTAAGTTAATTTTATTAATTAAAGAGGAAGCATTCGAAGTAATTTTAGTATTGTATTCTCCTTGGCCACACTTGTTGTCTTTCAAAATTTCGGATGATAATTTTCCAAGAGGCGCTCTTGAAGGATCTGCAATACCAATTTCATATTTATTTTCACAAATTATTTTAAGGCCTATCTCATGATTTTGGTTATGGACAAGAATTACTTTGCTTGAATAATAGTTTTCAATAAATTCATAATCCTCAAAAAATTCATTTTTTAATTTATAGTTTGCAATTAAAACAAGATCGGGTTTTGCCCCTAACAATACTTTATTTACTAAATCATAAGATCCAGACGAGTCAATGTTTATTCTTGTGTCATAGGATTCTATGTTGCTTTCTATTTGATTTAGCAATGAAGCTGCCAAATACATATTTATCTGATCTATTTCAGAGTTTTTACAAGCAACATGAAAAACTAAAATGATCATTAATAAAAATATTTTTAAATATTTATACATTTAGAATTCTATTTAATTAAGTCTATTCATTAGTGTATACTCATTATTATGAAAAATAACGATTCGGATAACTTTAATTTTGACAGCTTTTCTAATTTAGATTGGTATAAAAGTGTAAATTCTAATCTTCTTGATCTTGCTGACCTCAATTCAAGTAACAAAATTATTGATTTAGGTTGTGGCAATGGTGGAATAACTGAAATGATTTTATCAAAAGTAAAGGATGTGAGTAGCATCGTTATTTTTGCAGTTGATAGTTCATCTTCAGCTATATCTCTTGCACTAAAAAGATTTAGTAACCGAAAAGACGTAATTATCAACTATATTCAGTCAGAAGCACAAAATTTGCATGAAAATATCAAGGAAAAAGTTGATACAGTAATTTATTGCAACTCCATACATTATGTTGAAGAAAAAGAAAAAGTTCTTCAGCATATCGGGAATGGTTTGGAAAAGGGGGGCAAGTTTGCTTTCAATACTTCCTTTTTTGACGGTTCTCACCCCAAAGAAACTGAAGCATTTTTAAGAAAATGGATGTTGAAAAGTTTGAGACTTCTCAGATCTGAATACAACCTTAAGCCAGTAAAAAACAAAGTACAATCAAGAATACAATTATCACCTGAAAATTATGAAGAACTCCTTTTAAAGAATGGCTTTAAAGTTAAGGAAAAAAATATAGAAAATGTCCATGTCCCTCTCGATGGATGGTATGAAATTAGTAGTTTTAAGGATTGGATTGAAGGCGTTTTACCCGGTATACCACTAGACATCGGAAAGAAAGTTTTGCAAGAAACTGTTGAGTCTTTGTTTAAAGAATTAAACATTAAAACTTTAGACAGAAAATGGCTTTCTATAGTAGCCTCAAAATCTTAAATATTCATCTAAAGAATTAACTGTCAATTTATCTTCTTTTACCTCATCTTTAAATACTGCTTCTGCAGTATCAAGTGAGGTAAAACATGGAATTTTTCTCTCACTAGACTCTCTTCTAATCTTGAATCCATCATGTAATGTTTTGCTGTCACCACTTACAGTATTTACTACAGCAATAACTTCAGAACTTCTTAATTTATCAATTACATTTGGATTTTTATCAAGACTTTTCTCAATAACCTGTGCACTGAATCCAAGGTCTATAATTAATTTAGCTGTCCCAGGAGTTGCAATCAAATTGTAACCTTTTCCATGAATTAATTTAATCAGATATTTTGCTTTGTCTTTATCTCTATTTGCAATACTCAATAAAACTGATCCATTTGAAGGTATGTTGATGCCAGAACTTAAAAAAGCTTTTGATATTGCTTCTTCGTAATTTTTTGATATCCCCATTACTTCACCAGTTGATTTCATCTCGGGGCCAAGAAAAGTATCAACATCTGTCAATTTTGACATTGAAAAGACTGGAGCTTTTACAGCTGTAATATTTCTTTCTTTAAAAATACCTGTACCAAATTTTGAATTTATGAGTTTTTCACCTTGCATACAACCTACCGCCAAATCTATCATAGGGATTCCAGTTGCTTTCGAAATAAATGGAACTGTTCTGCTAGATCTTGGATTAACTTCAATTACATATACTTTTGAATTTTTATCAGACCTATCTAATATAAATTGTATGTTCATCAAGCCCACAATTTTAATTTTTTGTGCAATCTTTTTTGAATACTCTAATATGATATTTTTTTCTTGATCTGTAATTCCTTTTGCAGGATATACTGCTACTGAGTCACCGCTATGAACTCCTGCCTTTTCTAAATGCATCATTATCCCAGGTATAAGAATGTCTCGCCCATCAGAAATTGCATCAATTTCTAATTCAATACCTTCGATATATTTATCAATTAATATTTCAGGATTAATTAAATTAGAGAAATCATGTTCTTCAAAATAACTTTTCAAGTCATCTTCATTGTCAATAATATTCATTGCCATACCGCCTAAAACAAAGCTAGGCCTAACTATTACTGGATAGTTTATTTTTTTAGCAATTTTTTTTGCCTCTTCAAAATTTAGTGAAGTTCCTGCAGGGGGTTGTGGAACACCAATGCTAGATGTTAGCTCTTCAAAATAACCTCTATCAGATGCAAGTTCTGTTGATTTTGCGGAAGTACCTGAGATAGGATATTTAACTTTTTCTAAATTTTTTGTGAGATTAATTGCCGTTTGTCCACCAAATTGAACTATTGTTGATGGGAAAGAGTTCCTTGTTCCTTCATTTTCTAAAATATCGAATACAGATTCTTGGTCAATTGGTTCAAAATATAACCTATCCGATGTATCAAAATCTGTAGATACTGTCTCAGGGTTTGAGTTTATAAAAATAGAATCAATTTTTCTTTTTTGAAGAGACCATGCAGCGTGAACTGAACAATAATCAAATTCTATACCTTGACCAATTCTTATTGGGCCACTACCAAGCACAACTGCTTTGTTAGTATTGTCTGGAATAGCTTCATTTTCGGTCTCATAAGTTGAATAATAGTATGGTGTTAATGCTTCAAATTCGGATGCACATGTATCAACCATTTTATATGTTGGTAAAATTGACCATTTTTTTCTTAAAATCCTTATTTCATCAACGCTTTTCTTTGTTAAAAATGAAATGCTTTCATCAGAAAAACCAATTTTTTTTGAGGCTTTTAAAATATCCTTATCAATTTCCTTTGCACTTATTAACTTTTTTTCTTGATCAACAATCTTTTTTAGTTTTACAAGAAACCATTTATCAATTTTGGTGAAATTATATATATCCTCTAAGTCAAAGCCGTTTCTTAATAATTTTAAAATTTTAAATAATCTAGTGTCATCGGCAATAAGATCAGATACATCATTTACTACAATAGATTTATCATTCAAGTGAGATATATTAGAAATATCTAATGCCCTAATAGCTTTCAATAAAGCACTCTCAAAATTTCTTTCAATAGACATAACTTCCCCGGTTGCTTTCATTTGGGTTCCAATTTTTCTATCACCTTTTTCAAATTTATCAAAAGGCCACCTTGGAATTTTTACTACACAATAATCTAAAGCCGGTTCAAATGCAGAAGTTGTTACACCAGTCACTTGGTTACTAATTTCATCTAATTTTTTTCCTAAAGCAATTTTTGCTGCTACTCTTGCAATTGGATACCCAGTTGCTTTTGAAGCCAAAGCAGAAGATCTACTTACTCTTGGATTGACTTCGATCACATAATAATTAGGCCCCTCGTATTCCTTAGAATCATAGGGTCTAAAAGCTAATTGGACATTACATCCACCTTCGATTTTTAATCCTTTAATTATGTTTAGTGATGAAGTTCTCAGCTCTTGATAATCTTTATCACTCAATGTCTGACTGGGAGCTACAACAATTGAATCACCGGTATGAACACCCATAGGGTCAAAGTTTTCCATATTGCAAACAGTAATAGCGTTGTCATCAGAATCTCTTATAACTTCGTATTCAACTTCTTTCCAGCCAACTAAACACTTTTCAACAAGGATTTGACCTACCATACTAGCATTAATTCCGGAGTACGATATTTTTTTTAATTCTTCCTCATTGTAAGCTACACCTCCTCCAGTTCCACCTAAAGTAAATGCGGGCCTTATTATTACTGGGTAACTAATTTTTTTTGCTGCATCCACTGCCTCATCAATGGTATTGCAACTAAAGCTTGGAGGTACTGGTTCGCCAAGCTCATTCATTAGATTCCTAAAAAGCAACCTGTCTTCAGCTTTATTAATAGACTCTACTGAGGTGCCAAGTACTTTTACATTGTGCTTTTCAAGAATTTTCTTATCGTATAGATCTTTTACAAGATTAAGGCCAGTTTGGCCACCTAAAGTACCTAGGATACCGTCAGGCTTCTCTTTGATTATAATTTTTTCGATAATTTCTATTGTTAAAGGTTCGACATAAACTTTATCTGCAGTATCTACATCAGTCATTATTGTTGCAGGATTTGAATTAACTAAAATTACATAACATCCTTCTTCCTTTAAGGATTTGCATGCCTGTGTTCCTGCATAATCAAATTCAGCAGCCTGCCCAATTACAATTGGGCCAGATCCAATTACTAATATCCTTTTATTATTTTTCAATTTTTTCCTTTTATCAATTCTATAAAGTTATCGAAAATATATTCTGAGTCAACAGGTCCAGGGCACGCTTCGGAGTGATATTGGATAGAAATTATAGGTCTTTCTCTGTGCTTTAATCCTGATACAGTATTATCGTTAATATTAATATGAGTTATTTCTAATTCTGATGGAAAATTCTCATCACTAACCGCATATCCATGGTTTTGAGAAGTAGGATATACCCTGCCAGAAATAATTTCCTTCACAGGCTGGTTACCTCCTCTATGCCCAAAAAGTAATTTGAAAGTTTCTCCTCCATAGATATGAGCAATTATTTGATGGCCAAGACATATTCCTAAAGTTGGAATATTTTCAATTGATTTTTTTATACCTTTAATATCATTCAATAATGTTTTAGGATCACCTGGCCCTGGTGACATTACAATTCCATCAAACTTATTTAAATCTAAATTATTGAAATCAAAATCCCATGGATACACTTCAACATCACACCCTCTTGAATTTAAAATTCTAATAATATTTTTTTTGACCCCAAAATCTATCAAAGCAATTTTCAGATGACTTTGTTTTGCTTCATAGCTTTCTATGCTCTTAACTGATACTTGATCAACATAATTATTATCTTCATATGAACCAAAATTATTGATTTTATCTAAAGCTGTATTTATATCCGGATTACTCGTTACTATAGCCATTTTAGACCCAAACTTTCTTATTTTTCTTGTTAAAGAACGTGTGTCTACTGAATGAATCCCTGGTATTTCATTTTCCGTTAAAAATTTATTTAAATCCTTATCATTAGAAAAATGAAAAGGGTAATCACATAAATCTCTCACCACATAACTTTTTACCTGAATCCTTTTTGATTCGCTAAAATTATTATCTATTCCATAATTACCAATCATCGGATAAGTTGAAACTAATATTTGACCCCTATAACTAGGATCAGTGAGCATTTCTTGGTAACCAGTCATAGAAGTATTGAAAACGATTTCTCCCAAAACTTCTTTATCTGAACCAAAACCGATTCCATCATAAATAGTGCCGTCACTTAAAATTATAAATTTTTCATTATTATCCATAATTAATTTATTTCTCCAGAATTATAAATTTCATTTCCTGAGCATATTGTCATTATTGGCTCCCCCATTAAATTAATATCTCCTCGCTTTTCAGTATTAAAAATATAATTAGAGCTTTTTGATGCTAATTTTTCTTTATCTAGAACCCATTCATGATCATTAATTACAAAGAAATCAGGAGAATACCCCTCTTTAATAATACCGATTTTCTTATTGAAACATTTTTCAAAAATTTTCCCGGGCAAATATGACATTTTATTTATTGAAAATTCATATCCTGCATTCATTGAAACAAATCCAAATGCATTCTCAAGCCATGATATTCCTGACATACAGTCTTTAAATTCATTTTCTTTATCTTGGTTGCTATGTGGAGCGTGGTCTGAGGCTATTACATTTATTATTCCTTCTTTCAATGACTTCAAACAATAATCTTTATCTTTAATTGTTCTTATTGGGGGATTTACTTTTAATTTTGAATCAAGTGAACATTCAAATTCCTCTTCATCCAAAAATAAGTGATGAGGGGTTACTTCACTAGTAACTCTATTATTATTAAAATTAAAAGAGTTTATTTCCTTTATAGCTCCTTCAGTGGATAAATGTTGAAAATGGATCCACCCACTATTATTACTTAATACTTCTAAATTATTTTTTACTGCATTTATTTCAGCAGAAGCTGGCCTACCAATTAAATTATATTTTTCTGAGATTTTTCCTTCATTTATAGCACCATGATAATTGTAATTTGTTAGTAATTCAGGATGCTGCATTAGTGGAAAATTTTTACCTAATATACCTAAAGCATTGGCTAGTAATTTTTTATCATCAAAAAAATCACCGTCATCAGAAAATCCAAAAATTATATCTTCAAATTTATTAATTAGACCTTCAAAATCTACTAATTCTTTACCTTTCCTTTCTTTTGAAATGCAAGGAGAAATAAAAATATTAATCTTAGAATCTTTTATACTTTCATTTATAAAATCTATTGTTTCTTCAGAATCCATTGGAGGATTAGAGTTTGGCATCATTACTACTGTTGTATAGCCTCCTTTTGCGGCAGCAGATGCCCCCGAATAAATATCTTCTTTATAAGTTTCTCCTGGATCCCTAAAATGAACATGAATGTCAATTAAACCTGGAAAAACTACTCTTCCTCCAACATCTATTTGATCATAACTTTCATAATTTTCATCAGATGATTTTTTAATATTTACTATATTTTTATTATCATAAATTATGTCCTGATTAAATTTACTTAATCCTTTTAGAGGATCAAAAATTTTACAATTTTTTAAAACCTTCATTAGTCTTGTTTCCTCAAAATTTTATCTAGAACGGCACATCTTACCCATACTCCATTTTTTACTTGATCATTAATTAATGATTTTTCTGAATTCTGAAGACCATGTGATATTTCAATTCCTTCATTTACAGGCCCAGGGTGCATTAAGTACTTAATATTATATTCATCTAAAATCTTTTTATTAATTTGATATTTTGAAGCATATTCATCAAAATCTACATTTAAATCGTTTAATCTTTCTTTTTGGATTCTGAGAGCCATAATTACATCTGAATTTTTTAGGCAATCTTCGAAATCATCATAAAAATTAACTATTTCTAAATTTAACTTTTTTGGCTTAAAAAAAGGTGGTGAAAATAAATTTGTTTTTTGTCCATATTTTCCAAATCCTTCTACAAAAGATGATGCCACTCTGCTATGCAATAAATCACCAACAATAGATATTTTCAATCCTTTAAAATCTTCAAATTTTTCATTTAATGTTTTTAAGTCTGAGAGTGCTTGGGTTGGGTGAGAATTAATTCCTGATCCTGCATTAATTATTGGGTAATTTAAAATTTCTTTAGCTTTTTCAAAGTCCATATAATTTGCACTTCTAATAACTATCCCATCTACTGGATATGAATTTAATGTACTTAATGTATTTTCAATGGATTCGCCTTTAACCATTGATGAATTTTCTGGCGAAACATCAATTACATTTATTCCTAAGATTGAGCATGCGATTTTAAAAGATGTTTTAGTTCTAGTGCTGGGCTCCAAAAACAAAAATATTACGTTTTTGTTAGAGAATTTATCTACGTTATTTTTATAGAATTTTTTTTGAAAATTAAAAGAGTTAGATATTAAATCTTTTAACTCAGATGCATTTAGTTGATTTATATTTATAAAATTACCCACTAAAATTCTAAATTAGCACTTTTCTAAATTTAAAACAAATTTAATTTAATTAAAGATTTCTTGGTATAGTTTTTCTCCCATTCCCGGTCCAAGTTTTATACCATTTCTACCAGCACCTGAACCATAAAAAATATTAGCGAGTTTATCTGATTTTTTTATAACAGGAATATTATTTTCAGAGTATGGTCTAAAACAAGCAGTATGGTCAATTAAATTTAAATCATCAAAACCATTGAACATTTCATTGAATGAATTCAAAATTTTGACCTTCGCTTCTTCTGTTTTGCCTTCTGTAAATTTTACATCTTCTTCTGTAGTGCCTATCCACAACAAACCGTCCTTTTTCTTTGTTGCATAATCTTTTCCCCATGAAATTGAGTTGTTAAAATCTAGTGATGTTTTGAATTTTAAAAGCTGCCCTTTTAAAGGTTTAACATTTATATGGTCATTATTTTTTGCTATCTCACTTGTCCATGGACCAGCAGTAATAGCAACATTTTTAATAAAGAATCTTTCGTCATTTGTCGAAAAAGATTCCAATTTATTTTTATTAAATTGTAAATTTTCAATTTTAAAATCATGGGTAATGATTTTAGCTCCCATATTAAGTGAAGAGCTCAAAAAAGAATTTGTCAGATTAAAAGAATCTACTTCCATATAATCATCAAATATAATTACTCCGTGATTTATTTTTTTTAATTTTGGCTCAAGATTTTTAATAAAATTTAAATCTTTATTTATCTTATATTCAAAATTATTTGAAAGTAATTCCTTTTCTTCGGCACTATCTATAATGTGTATTAATCTCTTTTCATCGTAATTAGGATTAATTTCAGTGTAATTACGAAACAAGTTTTTAAATTCCTTATGCAAAGAATATGAATCATCATGCATTTTTTTTGTTGAATTATCTGTTCCTAAATAGGGCGCCAAACCTCCTTGAGCATTACCCGAAGAATTGAATCCAGTAAAATTTTTCTCAACAATTAGAACTTTTTTATTATTTTTAGAGCTATAGAAAGCTAAAGAAGAGCCAACAATTCCAGAGCCAACTATTAATAAATCATATTTTTCCATTTTTAATGAAATCTTTTAAATGAATTATAACCTGAGTTTGATATTTTCTTACGAGATATACTTTGTTCACTTACAATTGATGTAATTGAATCAGATATTTTTTTAACTACATTGCCATCAAACATGCTTGGCATAATAAAATCTTCGCTTAAATTTTCATTTTCAATGACTGATGCCAATGCTTTAGAAGCAGCAATTTCCATTTCAACTGTAATCTTTTTAGCTCTTGAATCTACAAGTCCTCTAAAAAAACCCGGATAAGCCAAAGAGTTGTTTACTTGATTTGGATAATCTGATCTTCCCGTAGCAATAATAGATACATTTGATGGAACATCTTCAGGCATTATTTCAGGATTAGGGTTTGATAAAGCGAAAACAATTGAATTTTTTTTCATTTTTTTAAGTTGGCTTTTATTTATTAAGTTAGGACCAGCAAGTCCAAGAAAAAAATCAGCGCCTTCTAAAACTTTAGTCAAATTACCTTTTTCATTGTTTGGATTTAAATTTTGTTCTAACCAAATAGAATTTTCAGATTCGTCATCTTCTTTTCTCTGGTATAACCCTCTGCTATCAAAGCCAATAATATTCTTTACTCCGAAATTCTTTAAAATTTTCGCACATGCTGAACCAGCTGCCCCTAATCCCAAGATTACAACTTTTAAATCACTCTTTTTCTTATCTAAGACCTTTAAAGAGTTTATTAACGCAGCCAAAACTACAATTGCAGTTCCATGCTGATCATCGTGAAAAACTGGTATATCAAGTTCATTTTGAAGTCGAGACTCAATTTCAAAGCATCTTGGAGAACTAATATCTTCAAGATGAATTGCACCAAACCCCGGAGAAATTAATTTAACGGTTTTTATTATTTCTTCAGTATCTTTAGTGTTTAGGCAAATTGGCCACGAATCAACTCCACCAAATTCTTTTAAAATAACTGCCTTACCTTCCATTACTGGAAGAGCTGCTTCTGGACCAATATCACCTAATCCTAAGACTGCAGAACCATCAGTTACTATAGCGACTGTGTGAGATTTGCTTGTTAGAGCCCAAACTGATGATTTATCTTTTTTTATTTTTTCTGAAATTTTAGCAACACCAGGGGTGTATGCCCTTGACATTTGATCACGATTGGTAATTTTTTCTTTGCTTCTAATCTCAATTTTACCACCAAGATGCATTAAAAATGTTTGATCAGAAACATTTAAAACTTTCACATTTTTTATTTTTCTTAAAGTTTCTAATATTACTTCTTCATGATTAGAATCAACAGCGTTAATGGTTAAGTCTCTAACAATATTGTTGCCTTTTATTGAAATAACATCAATTCCAGCCATATCGCCATTAACATCGCTTATTTTTTTCAAAATTTTTGCAAGCATGCCTTTGGAGTTAATGTACTCGAGTCTTACTGTAATACTATTTGCTCCACCATAATTATTTACTAACATTTAATTTTTACCCCTAATTTTAGATTGAGTGTATGATACCATTCAATTTAAATTACTCAAAAACGATATGGATAAGAAAAAAAGATTTACTACTGGAGAAATTGTAAAAAGAGTAAATGTTACTAATGATCTTTGGAAAATATGGCTAAAAGTTGATGAAAAGTTTTCTTTTGATCCTGGTCAATACTGCACAGTAGGCTATGAAGGAATAGAAAGGCCTTATTCAATTGCATCTTCACCTGATGAAGATTTGGTAGAACTTTTCATTGAGCTTGTCCCTGAACCCGACGGAATCCTTACTCCACTACTTTATAATCTGCATGAAGGTGAAAAGGTAACTCTAAGAAAGCGTGCAAAAGGACTATTTAAATTTCAAAATGATTATAAAAACCAAATAATGCTTACAACTGTAACTGGAATAGCTCCCATTGTGAGTATGATGAGGTCGAAAAATTTAGATAAAAGTGAACATAATATATGGATTTATGAGGGTGCAAGTTATATTGATGAATTTGGGTATCTCGAAGAATTAGATGAAATTTCAAGTAAATATTCAAATATTCAATTCATACCTACTTGCAGCAGGCCTGATGACCCTAAAAACAAAGATTGGAACGGAATGACAGGAAGAGTTAATGACATATTTAATAACGTATTTGAAAAAATTGAAGGAGCAAATAAAGATAATACAATAATATATGCTTGTGGTCACCCTGAAATGGTTTCAGATATATCTAAAAAATATTCAGATAAATATAATTTTATTGAGGAAAAGTTCTGGACAACTTAGGTCAAATTTCTTAAATCTAGTATTAGTAAATAAAATGAAATATAGTGTTTATAATACTTAAAAAAGTAACTTCTAATTTACATCAAGTTTTAAAATCATTAGTGCTTGATGGCAATGGAGTTGATGATCATTCAGGTATTTTAAAATTTGTAGAAAAACAATCTGGAGTTGAAGTAAAAAAGTAGATGTTAGAAAGATTTCACGTTCCTCACGATGAGGAAATAAGAATAGAATATTCTGAATTAAGAAGGTTGTCTGTAGAAATTTTGATAAAAAGTGGAATGAACAAAGAGCATGCCGAAATTGCTTCAGATGTTCTTCTTAAAGCTGATGTGAGAGGCGTTGATACTCATGGAGTTTCAAATATGCTTAGAAATTATGTTCAATATTTTAATGAAGGATCTGCGAACCCGAGACCAAATTGGAAGATTACAAGAGAAACTGAATCTTGTGCAACAGTAGACTCAGATGAAGGCCTAGGCGTAGTAGTAGTACCATTATGCATGGAAATTGCTATTGAAAAAGCTAAAAAAACTGGGGTCGGATTAGTTAGTATTGGAAATGGTAGGCACTTGGGAATGGCGGCATATCACGCAATGATGGCATTAGACCATGATATGATCGGAACCTGTATGACATCATCTACAACTAATGTTGTACCTACACATGCAGCTATACCAGGAATTGGAACAAATCCTATTGCTGTAGCAGCACCAGCATTAAAAAAAGCTCCATTTGTATTTGATGCTGCAACAAGTGCAATTGCAACTAATAAAGTTAGAGTTGCTCAAAGGATAGGTGTTCCTCTTGCACCAGGATGGATTACAGATGAAAAGGGGAACCCAATAATGGTTGACACTCCTTTAAAACAGTCAGATGACCCAAATGATGTAGCTGGAATTATGCAAACACCTGTTGGCGCTACAAGAGAACTTGGGTCTCATAAAGGTTTTTCTTTGGGAATGGTAGTAGATATTCTTGGATCTATTCTTAATGGTAGTTTGGCAGGACCGTTAAGAACATTTAAAGCCCACCAAAATCACTTTGTTGCGGCATATTCAATTGATGCCTTTACAGAACTAAATAAATTTAAAGAAATGATGGATGAATATTTACAGATCCTTGAAGATTTACCTCCAGTGGAAGGTCAAAAAAGAGTTTTGTATGCTGGCTTGATGGAAGAAGAGACAACCATAGAAAGGATGGAAAAAGGCATCCCTCTCCATCCAGAGGTAGTTAACTGGTTTAAGGATATCTGTAGTGAACTTTCAATAAATTTTGATATTACTGGAAAAGGGGTTGGGGATGCTTGAAAAATTTCATGTTGCTAAAGAAGATATTATACATATTGAGGAAGAAAGGTTGCGGTCAGTTACTAAGGAAATATTAATGACACAAGATATTTCTGAAAAAGATGCCTTGTTAGCAACAGACGCATTAATAAAAGCTGATTTGAGAGGCGTCGAAAGTCACGGTGTTTCTAACATGCTAAGGGCTTATTTAGGTGCATTTAAATCTAACAGCCTTAACCCAAAACCTAATTGGAAAATTGTAAAAGAAACTGCTTCTTGTGCAACAATAAACTCTGATAATGGATTAGGAATTATAGTTGCACCTCAAGCAATGGAAATAGCAGTTGAAAAAGCTAAAAAAACTGGGGCTGGTATTGTAACTATGAATAATTGTGGTCATCTTGGAATGCTAGCCTACCATTCAATGATTGCTTCGGATAATGACATGATTGGCACAACAATGGCAGCTTGCTCACCAAGAATGGTACCCACATATTCATCAGTTCGAGCGTTAGGTACCAATCCTATTTCATATTCTGCCCCTGCAGATAAGTTGCCAGACTTTGTTTTTGACGCAGCAATGACTTCAGTTGCAGGCAACAAGATTGTTTTAGCATCAAGACTTAATGTTCCATTGTCACCTGGCTGGATTGCAGATAAAGATGGAAACCCAATCATGGAAGAGGTAAATATAGAAGAATTAAATCACGAAAATGAATCAAAAAACTTAGAAAATCGATATAACAAAGCTTACATTTCTAGTTCGGTTGATTTATTACCCTTTGGCGGAACAAGAGAAATAGGTTCTCATAAGGGTTATTCTATGGCTGTGGTTGTTGATATTTTAGCAGGAATACTTAATGGAACCAGAACTGCACCTACAGGTGAATATAAAAATCAGGGCCACTTTGTTGCGGCATATGACATAGATGCATTTATGGATAAAAAGGAATTTAAAGAGTTAATGGATAGATATCTTCAAAGTTTTCTTGATTTACCTTCAAATTCAGAAGGAAAAAAGGTTGTTTACGCCGGGTATCTTGAAAGCATCGAAGAAAGTAAAAGGTCTGAATTCGGAATACCCTTACATAAAGAAGTTGTGGATTGGTTTAAAAAAATATCTGTAGAATTAAATACTGAAACTTTATGAAAAAAGTCGATATCACTTTCTTGCCATCAACAAAGGGTAATTATTTTGATGACCCTTTAATTATAGATTGGTGTAATAAGTTGAAAGATACTTTAGATTTTATAAATATATTTGTACCTAAAAATGCAGAAGAGGCCAA
>JAYYQG010000047.1:0-27531 GCA_036128515.1 Chloroflexota bacterium | reverse complement strand
CACCCATCTGTAACTGCTACATTATCTGGTGGTACAGGTACAGGATCTGCTGCACTTGAAAGTTCGAGTGACTTAACTAAGAAGAGCATTACTCTTACTGTAACAACAGATGAAGAACTAGTTTCTAACCCTAAGGTTGATGTATACGACCTTGGAATGGCTAAAGCTGGTAAAGATAACTCAGGAGCTACAACTACTGGTTACGCTGGTACTTGTGGAACTGTAAGCACATGTGGTTTTGGAGCAACAATGATTGAAGTTGATGACTACAACGTAAGATCACTAAATGTGTCAGTTGATCCTCCAGTGACTTCATTCACTGTTGACAGAAATGGTGGTGCATTAACACCAGCTTCAACAGCAACTGTTGACGCTACTTCTGCCGGTGTAATCCTTGATGCTGGAATGACTGCACAGGGTACTAAGACATTTAAGTACACTGTAAATTCTGCTTCTGGTACTCCAGGAACTGACGGACAGAAAACTGTTGTTGTAACAGCTACGGATAAAGCAACACAAGGAAACATTACTATTCACGGATCAATCTCATCTACTTCAAGTTACTTGAGATTCATGTTGGATGATACTGCTCCATCGTTGACTATTACTCCTACAGCAGGAACTACAACAACTCAAACTAAGCCATACATTGTTCTTGATTACAGTGCACAAGAAGCTACGAAAGTAACTCTTAACACTGCTACTCTTGATGGTGTAGATATTAGTGGTGATCTTTCTACTACTGATAATAAGAAATTCTACTACGTACCAACTACTGATCTAGCTGCTGGTGAACACACTATTGTGTCTAAAGCAACTGACTATGCTGGTAACGTAAGTAGCATACTTACAAGAAAATTCAGCGTTGCTGCTAGAAAAGACTTTAAGTTATCACTATTAGCAGGTTGGAATGCTAAGTCAGTACCTTCTGACCCAGTTGACCCAGCTATTGATAGTGTGTTCTCGAACTCTGGTGTAGACATGGTACTATCGTACTCTGATCACACTTGGACGAGTGCAACTAAAGATTCAGGTTCAGGCAAATTCGTTGGATCATTAACAGAAATCCACTCAGGACATGGTTACTGGGTACACAATAACAACTTCGAAAGTCAATCCGTTGCACTACAAGGTCCGGTTGCTCCATCTGCAGGTTCCCCTCCAGCAGTAGTAACTATACCTACAGTGGCAGGTTGGAACTTCGTTGGTGTTAGCGATGTAACTAGAGCTAATACTGAAGGTGCTGACGGTGCTACAATAGCGACTGCTAATGAGTACTTTGGTGACTTAAAGGATAACCAGGCAGGCGGACACGACATCGTGTACAAATACGATACTTCAAACCTTAAGTTCACAGAAGTTCTTCAAGCAGCTAACGTAAGTACTGGTGAAGGATTATGGATTTACATTGTTCCAGCAGCTGACGGTTCAATCTTACCGATTGTTCCACCAGCTCCATAGGACAATCTAGAAAGTCTATTCAGAAAGAGCCCTCAAATGAGGGCTCTTTCTTATTTTGTTAACTTATTACTTTTTATTTATCTGATATAATGAACTTATGTTTAAAAATTTTCTTAAAATTTTTGTATTATTTGTCGCATTATTTTCAGTATCTGACAGTTTAAATTTAAGAGCAGATAATCACACGCCTAATATGGATTTCAACTTTTTACCAAAGTTTGTTCATTACCAAGGAGAGGTTAAAGTTAATGGAAAATCATTATCCGATATTGAAACTGGAATTGATTTTATTGAGATAGTATTTACAAACCAAAAACAATCGGTTTCTGTTGATGGTAAACAAATTGAAGTTGATCAAGGTCAATTTGAATTCAAAACTTTTTATGGTGACCCTATAAATTCTAAATATCATATTGATATTGGGCCAGGCGTACCGGATGAAACTAAGTTTGATATTTATGTTGGTGGTGTAAAAGCAAATGAATTTATTGTATTTAATCCAACTCCACAAGGAGGTTGCCCAGTATCTAATTGTTTTAATAGAGAATTAGACATAACAATTGATACCATCCCAACTCCTACTCCTACACCTGTTCCACCGACACCAACGCCAATGCCTACAGTTAATCCTAGTTTTTACTCTGGTCAGATAATTATTGGTTCTTCACCTATCCCAGACGGGATAGAAGTTTTTGCCAAAATTTCAGATTACATTTCTGATGTAGTTGTTACTTCTGAAAGTCGATATACAATCAATGTTAATCCGAAAACAGAAAATTATGTAGGTCAAGATATATATCTAATTATCCAAGGTAATCAGAGCATTACTTCTATTCCATTTAATCCTGATGAATTCTTAAGTGATGCAAATTTCCTTTTTGAAAATTTTGAATTAAAAATTGAAGAAGAACCTGTTCCTACACCCGAGCCTGAAAAAATAATCATTGTTGCAACACCAACTCCAGATGTTCAGAAAACTGCAATGAATACAGATGATACAAATTTAACTGGAAATAATAGTGGGGGCTGTGGTGGTGGCAGCTCTAGTATCTCAATATTCAGTGTCCTCATCTCAATATTAACTGTTTTACTTTATAAAAGATCAAGAAAGAACCAAAATAGCGTTATATAGCCACTTTTCTAGGATTTCCTAAGATTTACTACCTTTAGAGCATCAGAAATGCTAGATTTTGTAATATTTGCATTAATTACTGAATCTTCTACTGAATGCCCAAGCCCTTTAATTAACTTTTGATAAATTTCTGTTGTATCCTGGTTGGAATTTTTTTCAGCAATAATTAAGATTTTTGGGTCTAAGCTACTAAGAAGTGAATTTATCGATTCTACTGACTTATCACTAGAATCATCGCTTAAACAGACTAAAATATCAATTTTTCCAATTGATTCAGTGATATTTGCAGGGATTGTTATTTTTGAGATTTCATCAAGGTAACAAATAGTCATTCCTTCAGAAATAATAGAATAAATATTTACAGACTCATCTAGGTTTTCAGTATTTAATCGTATCGCATGACTTTGTACAGGAATATTGTTGACTTCATATTCACCTGGTTCAAAAATAGACACAGTAGAGTTTAGTAATTTTTTTTCTGAATTTTTCTTAAGGTTTTCATTCAAGAAAATAGCTATAGTATTTTCATCTTTTTGAGAGGATTCATTAAGTGTATTTTCATCATGATTAAATAGAATCAAGCCTTGAGATGTTTCTGCTCTAATTCCAGCATCTGCTATCCATGAAATCTTCATTGAAACTCCTTTTAATTTAATTAAGTAATTTTTTTTATTTTTACTTTATAATAATACTTAATCTAAACTAGTTAATCTAATATATTAAAAACTAAAAAATAATGAGTTCCAAAAGAGATTATTACGAAATATTGGGTGTTGGGAAAAATGCTTCTGATGAAGAAATTAAAAAGGCCTTTAGGAAGTTAGCTTTAGAATTTCATCCGGATCGAAATAAAAGTAAGGGCGCTGAAGATAAATTTAAAGAAATTAATGAAGCTTATCAAGTCTTAAGTGACCCTGAAAAAAGAAATTCTTATGACCAGTTTGGTCATGATGGCGTTAAAGCTAATTTTCAGGATTTTGATTTTCAAAATTTTGGGGGCTTCGGTGATATTTTTGATGCATTTTTTGGAGGTTCTCAAACAACTTCAAGATCAAGAAGAAAAGGAAGAGATCTGCACAAAACAATTAATATATCATTTAAAGATTCTGCTTTCGGAATAGAAAATGATATATCTGTTGAAAGAATTGGTAAGTGTGCAATATGTAGTGGTAGCGGCGCAAAAGATTCATCAAGTTTTACAAAATGCCCAAATTGCAATGGAAGTGGACAAGTAAAAAGGGTTCAAAAAACTATTTTTGGGCAATTTGCTCAATCTTCAGTTTGCCAAGATTGTGCTGGAAGTGGAAAAAAAATCACTCAAAAGTGCTCTGAATGCAATGGGAAAGGATCAAATATAGAAAAGAAGACTATTTCAGTAAAAATACCTCAAGGTGTATCAAGTGGGGACACAATAAAGCTTTCTGGTGAAGGTGAATATGCAGGAAATAATTCTGTAAATGGAGACATATATCTTAAAATCAATGTTTCTGACCATGAATATTTTACAAGACGAGGTAAGGATGTGATTTTAAATATTGAGCTTGACATTTTTCAAGCAATATTAGGCGATAAATTAGAAGTACCAACTTTAGATGAAAATACCAAAATTACAATACCTCCTGGCACTCAAAATGGTGAAAAGTTTATTATCAAAGGTAAAGGATTCACTGATGTAGGTGGATCGTTAAGAGGAAGTCAAATTAATTTAATTCAAATTAAAATACCAAAAAATCTTTCAGAAGATGAAAAAAATAAATTAAAAGAAATTAAAGAGATAATGTTAAGTAAAAAAGATAAGTCGCAAAGTATTTTTAGAAAATTTATGAGTGGTAAGTAGTATTTTGGTAGACAAGTCTTCTATTTGGATAAAGTACAGCGTAAAAGTTCCAGCAGAATTTGTTGAGCCAGTTGTGAGGATGTTTTCTAAATTTTTAACTAATAATGTGTATGTTGAGCAGCTTGGTGATCCTGATGATGGTATTGAAAAATTGAATACAATGGTTTCAGGATTTTTACCAAAAAAAAAGAACAGTAAGGATCTGGAGTCAAATTTGAAATCAGGACTTTCATTGTTCAGTGGAGTGTTTGATCTTTCTGAAATTTTAATAGAAGAAATAAATTCTGAAGTTTGGGAGAAGCAAGAATTTGAATCAATAGAGATAAATGATATTCAAATATTGCCGAGTAAAGATCATTCTTTAAAAAAAGGTTATATGGGGATTGTTATAGAACCTTCAATGGCTTTTGGGACTGGGCATCATCCAACAACAAAGATGTGCATAACTTTAATAAAAAAATATATAACTAATGGTTTCAAAGTAATTGATTTAGGGTGTGGTTCTGGAATTTTGGGAATAGCATCAATTAAATACGGTGCGAAATATTGCCTAAGCCTAGACATTGAAGAAGAGTCAGTAAAAGCGACCAGGCAGAATTCAATTGATTCAAAGGTTGAGTGTATTGAGTCAGAAAAACAAGATTTAACACAATCATTAAATATAAATTTTACTCCAGACATAATAATAGGAAATTTAAATTCATATCTATTTAAGGAAGGTATTAGAAATATAGTTAATGCCATGAGTCAAAATACTTTGATGATTGCTTCAGGTATACTCATAGAAAATTATAAAGAAATAAATAAATTATTTATTGAAAACGACTTAATGGAAATTGATAAAAATGAAAGCGGAGATTGGGCAGCTGTAGTACTACAAAGAGATGCATAGATTTTTTATAAATAGCGACTTAAGAAAAGGTTTAGAAATATACTTAAAAAATCCAACTTCACATCAAATAAAAAATGTATTAAGGATGACTGAAGGAGATCAATTTGAGTTATTTAACAATTCTGGAAAATCTTTCAAAGCTAAATATATAAAGCGTGAAGATGATTCAGTAAAATGCATTATAGAAGAGCAATTAGTAAATTTGCAGGATGTAATAAAAATTAATGTCTTTCAATCAATAATTAAAACTTCAAAATTAGAGCTCATTGTTGAAAAATTGACTGAAATTGGTATTTCTTCATTTACACCAATTGTTAGTGAAAGGACTCAAAGGAAAGACATTGATTCGCTTTCAGAAAATAAATTGGAAAGATTAAAAAAAATATCAATTGAATCGTCAGAGCAGTCTGGAAAAGTTTTTATTCCGAATTTACACAATATACAAAAAATTGAAGATTTAGATATTAGTAATTCTGATTCTGTGAATATAGTTTTTTATGAAAATATTGATGGTGCTAAAAAATTTAATTCATTAAAAAAAGAACTTTTTAATAATAAATCTGTTTCAGTGTTTATAGGCCCAGTTGGAGGATTTTCTGATAAAGAAATTGAGTATTTTAAGAACAACAAAAGTGAAATAATTAATTTAGGAAATACTATTTTCAAATCAGATACTGCGTCAATAGTTAGCATAGCATTATTAAAATATTTAATATCAGATAATTTGAATTAATTTCTTTCTTTAGAAGGATTTCTTGACATGAATTCTTTTATTGCATCAACAGGATTATAGTTTTCATGAACAACTTTATATGTCATTTTTATTATTGGCATTTCTAATCCTTTTTCTAAAGCTACATCATTTACTATCTTTGATGCATTTGCACCTTCAATTGTTACTTTATTTTCTGCAATAAAGCCTTCAAGCGTTTTTCCAGATGCTAACGCGTAACCAAATTGCCAGTTTCTACTTAAATTGCTTGCACATGTTGCTACTAAGTCACCAATTCCTGAAAGGCCATAAAATGTGTATTCCTTCGCATTAAAAGAGGTCCCAAATCTCACAATTTCTCTTAAACCTCTGGATATAAATGCCGATTTAGCATTATCACCCAAATCCATTTTGTCTATTATTCCACACCCAATAGCAATTATATTTTTTAAAGAACCCCCGATTTCAGATCCAATTACATCATTGCCGCTATAAATTCTGAATATTTCATTAGAAATAATGTCTCTAAAATTATCTGCCTTATTAATATCATTAAATGATAATAGAGATGTGGCTGGCTTGCCCATAAGTATTTCACTTGAAAGATTAGGGCCTGAAAGGACTCCAATATTTTCACTTGAGATATTAAGTTTATTTTTTATAAGAACTGATAGAGTATTTCCATTTTTATCGAAACCTTTTGATGCAGATATTATTTGAGTACTATCGTTAATTTTATTTTTGATTAATGATAAGTTTTTTTCAAGTGACGGACTCGGAACAGAAATTATTAATAAATCGTTGTCACTAAAATTACAATCTTCTACGTTTATGTGATTGATCTTTGCTGATTTTGGAACTTTGAATTCTTTAACAGTTATATATTTATCAGCTTGAACATTAGATAACTTTTCTTTATCTCTATAAATCAAATTAACTTGATTGTTGCCATTTGATAAAACTTTTGCCAAGGTAATTCCCCAAGTAGTATTCCCTAATATATTAATGATCATATTTTTTTAAATGATAGTTTGTTTTCATTATTATCTATTAATCTTGAAATATTTTCTTTATGTTTATAAATAATAATAGTTACTGCAGGAATAATATAAATTAGATCATAATATGAAGCATCAAATAAATTAAATACATTAAATAACACCATGGAAGCAAAAGCGAAAATACATCCAAGTATTGAGCTCAAAGAAACATATCTTGAAAAAAGTATCGTGACAACAAATACAATTAACGCTGTTAATGAAGATGGAAAGAATATTATTACGAGTGGCCCTATTCCAGTTGCAACTCCTTTTCCGCCTTTAAATTTATTGTAAATTGGGTAACAGTGACCAATTACAAACAATAATGCAAAAAATTGAATTGCGCCTTGCGTTTCAAATAAATTTATTTGGTTTAAAATTACTACTGGAAGAATAGACTTTAGCATATCTAGTATTAATACTGTAAATCCCAATTTAGGTCCTGAATTCCTTAAAACATTTGTTGCGCCTGTGTTTCCGCTTCCAACCTTTGTTATATCAACTCCAGTCATAAATTTACTTAATATTCTTCCGAAAGATATTGAGCCAATTAAATAGCAAGCAGACGAAATTAAAATAAATAAAACTATGTTAATCATTTTCTCTAAACTCTAATTGAAGAGGTACTCCCTTAAGATCAAATATTTTTCGTAATTCATTTTCTATGTATCTTTTGTAAGAAAAATGTACAAATTCGACATTCTTAAATTTTATTAATATTTTTGGAGGCTTATTCCCTATCTGTTTAGCTGAAGTAAGGTAAGGAGTCTTTTTGCCTTTTGAAGGAGGTAAATTCGAACTTACAATATTTACTAAATTGCTCCAGATATCATCATCATTGATTTCTAATTGATATCTCGAATTTACAATTTTTATATTATCTAAAATTTTATCAATTCCCTTACTCTCAATTCCAGAAGTATAAATTATTGGTACTCCCGGAAAAAATTGCAATTTATCAATAATTTTTTGTTCATCTATTTTACTATCAATTAAATCAATTTTATTTACTGCTAAAACACATCCGTTTCCACTTTGTATTATCAGTCCAGCAATGTGTTGATCTTGTAACGTTATTTGTTCAGTTGAATCTATTACTAATAAAGATATGTTACTTTCAGAAATTGAGCTGATAGTTCTAATTACACTAAAATATTCAATTTCTTTGCCAAGCTTACCTCTTTTCCTTATGCCGGCTGTATCAACAATTGTGTATAAATCATCTTTATAATCTAACTTTGAATCAATAGAGTCTCTTGTTGTTCCTGGAGTTGAGTCAACTATGGATTTTGAGTCACCAATAATTGCATTAAATATTGTTGATTTACCAACATTAGGCCTGCCAACTATTGAAAACTTTATTGATTTATCATCATCTTTTTTTTCAGAAAACAAATGATGTATTGAATCCATTAAATCATAAATGCCCATGTCATGATACGCGCTAATTTTAACACCCTCACCTAAACCAAGTGAATAAAAATCATTTGTGTTGTGTAGATTTTCATTATCAACTTTATTAATAACTAGTAATATATCTTTATCAAACTTTCTTATTTCTCTTAAAATTTCTTTATCGCTATTTGTAATTCCGTCATGTGCATCTACTAAAAATAATATTTGATCTGATTCCTTAATCGAATCATAACTTTTCAACTGAACTTTCTTAGTTAATTTATTTTCCGGCTCTAATTCTATTCCTCCAGAGTCAACGAGAATAAATGATTTTTCTTTCCAAATACAGTTACTTTGAAGTGCATCTCTAGTTGTTCCAGGAATCTCACTAACTATAGATTTTCTTTTACCTAAAATTCTATTAAAAAGTGTTGACTTGCCTACATTTGGTCTTCCGCAAATTGTAATAATAGGGGTAATCAAAATTCCTCATTTTTTAAACTATTTTTTTAATAATACCGAGTTGTCCCCAGATTCTATTTTCTGCCTGATCGAATACAACTGAATTTTTGTGATCAACTAAATTTTCAGAGATTTCTTCTCCATGATGAGCGGACAAATCGTGCATAAATATTGCATTGTTTTTTTCAATGATCTGTTCGTTAACTTGATAGTTTTTAAAATCTTCAATTCTTTTATTTTGTTCAGATTCTTGTCCCATGCTTGCCCAAACATCTGTATAAACTATGTCAGAATTTTTTACAGACATGTTTATGTCATTTTCAATAGAAAAGTTACCATCATATTTTTTTTGAAGATCATCAATTGCAATTAAGTCTTCTTTTGGTATTTCGTAACCTTTGGGGCACGAATGAATAAAAGTGCCACCATAAGTTAAAATAGCTTTTGCAAGGCTTGTTGCAACATTATTGCCATCACCAACAAATGTAATTTTTATATTTTTTAAATCTTCACCCGTTTTTTCTCTAATAGTAAGTAAGTCACATAGTGCTTGGCATGGGTGCTCTCTGTCGCTTAAAGCGTTAATTACTGGAACAGATGAATTTTTGGAGAATTCTTCAATTGTTGAATGTTTATAAGTTCTTAGAATTACAACCTCACTCATTTTTGATATTACTTTCGCAACGTCAGAGACTTTTTCTCTTTTTCCTAATCCAACTTCTTCTGGTGAAAAATATATATCATTAATTCCATTAAAATTTAAAGCTTTTACAAAACTGAGTTTAGTTCTCAAAGAAGGTTTTTCAAATAATAAAACTCCAAATTTTTTATTAAGTTTAATTTCAAAATTTTCTGAATAAAATTTATTTTTTTCTTTTATGCCTATTTCTATTGCTTCTTCAACTGATTCCTTATCAAAATCATCAAAATTTATAAAATTTTTCATTACATCTCCTCTGGCGAACTCATACCCATTAATGAAAGTAAATTTGCTAATGTTATTTTAGATGCTTTTGTAATTATTAATCTACTTTTTGTAATTTGATCACCCTTTGAATCTTTATCAAAGACCCTATTATTTTCATAGAATTTTTGAATAAGTTGTGACAATTCTAAGGCAAAAAAAGTTAGCTCATGCACTCCATAATTTTCTGACACCCTGTGAAGTAATTCTGGAAATTCTGTTATTTTTTTTGCTAAATTTATTTCTTCAATAGTCTCAAGAGATAATATTTTCTCAGTTTCAAAATCAATTTGTTTTTCTTTAGCATTTTTTAAAATTGAACATAATCTTGCGTGTGCGTATTGAATATAAAAAACTGGATTTTCAGCTGACTTACTTTTAAATAAATCTAAGTCAATTTCCATTTGGCTTTCAGAAGATCTGCTAAGAAAGCTAAATCTGCACGCATCTGCACCAATTTCTTCAACTATTTCACTTAAAAAAATTGAATTACCTGACCTTTTACTGAACTTAACTGTTTTATTATTACTCTTCAAAGAAACAATCTGATTTAAAATTACATTAAAATTCTTTGGGTCTACATTTAATTTTTCTAAAATTAATTCCATCCTTTTTATATGCCCATGATGATCTGACCCCCAAACATTAATTACCTTTTCAAAATACCTTTCTTTGAATTTATTTCTATGATAGGCAATATCTGTTGCAAAATATGTTGGCTTCTTATCACTACTTTTAAACAGAACGTTATCCCTGTCATCACCTAATTCTTCAGTTTTGATCCATGTTGCTTCATCTTTGACGTAAATTAGATTTAATTCTTTAAGAATATCTATTGTTTCATCAAGATATCCAGCATCTATTAAGCTTGATTCTGAAAACCAATTGTCATGATAAATATTAAGAGATTTTAAATCATCCATTATTTCATTAATGCATATCTCAATTGATATTTTTTTTAATTCTTCAAACTCATCTTCAGTAATATTAGAAAAATCATAATTTTGGTAATCAGGGTATTTATTAATTATTTTTTTTGAAATATTTAATATATCAATGCCACTATACATTTCATCTGTAATTTTAAAATCTTTTCCTTGTAATTCTTTAATTCTTTCAATTATTGATTTGCAAAAAAAATCAATTTGATTACCTGCATCATTAACGTAATATTCTCTTGTCACAGTGAAATTTTGACTTTCAAGAATATTTGAAATTGTGCTACCAATAACAGCGCCTCTTATATGGCCTAAGTGAAGCTTTCCTGTTGGATTAACACTTACAAATTCAACCTGAACCTTCTTATTATTTTTATTTTGATTTCCAAAGTTGTTTTTTAGATCAATGCATCTTATGATCTCTTTTTCAAGCCAGATTTTAGATAGTTTAAAATTGATAAAACCCGGGCTTGCAACTGAAATCTCTTCAAAATTATCTGCATCAAATTTATCTTTAATTTTATGGGCAATATCTATAGGATTTTCTTTGAATATTTTTGCTAATTGCATTGGAAGATTAGTTGCATAATCACCATGAGTTTTATTTTTTGGCTTTTCAACAACATAAGCAGGAGGAGTAAAATTAGTAATATTTTGCTCGTCTATTAATTTTTGAAGAGCTTCATTTAAACAATTATGTAAAAATTTTGTGATTAGCATTAATATAGAGTATAGGTTTATTTAACACTCATATACAACAAATCTAAACTTAAATTTATAAAAAATGGATAATGAAATAAAAAACAAGTTAAACAAAAAATATAATTTATCTCCTAAAGATTATGAAATGGTTTCTGCAAGAATAGATGAATTAAGTAAAGCCATAGAAGATGTGCTTGAATTTGAAGTCAAAAATAAATTATCAAATAATCCTTTAATAATGAAAAATGATAGAAATTTTAAATAAAGATATTTTTGAAATATCTAAGTTAATTCAAAACAATACTTTAACTCCAGTTGATATTTATAATCAATTTTCAAATCAAATACATAAATATGAAAATCAAATATCAAGTTTTGTTGAAATTTATGATGATTGGGAGGAAAAAGCTCGATTAGCTGAAAAACAAATTTTGAATGGTGAATATAAAGGTCCACTTCATGGAATTCCAATAGCTGTGAAAGATTTAGTTGATATAAAAGGGAGGGTTACAACAGCTGGATCAAAAATAATGAAAAATAATTTTTCTAATGAAGATGCAGATGTAATCAAAGCATTAGAGAGTTCAGGAGCAATAATTGTTGGAAAAACTCAAATGGTAGAATTTGCATTTGGTCCACATGGCATTAATTCAAATTCAGATCAAACAAAGAATCCATGGAATTTGAACTTCATTCCAGGTGGCTCTAGTAGTGGTTCTGCAGCCGCAGTTGCATCAAACTTTTCGCCAATAGCAATTGGAAGTGATACTGGTGGGTCTATAAGAATGCCGGCATCATTTTGTGGTGTTACTGGTTTTAAACCGTCTTACAATAAATTATCAACAAATGGAGTTTTTCCTCTCTCATGGACACTGGATACTATTGGCCCTATTGCTAAGTCTACAAGGGATTGTGCAATATTTATTCAAGAAGTATGTAAATATCAAAAAAATCGCGACTTAGATCCATTCAAAGGATTCCATGTTGATATGATTGATAATTTTGATGCAATACTTCCAGTAAGATTAAAAATTGGCATTCCGACTGGGAATTATTTTGAAAATATTGACCCTGAAATTAATCAGGTATTTCAAAAATCAATAAAACTTATGAAGGATAATGGCGCTGAAATAATAGAGATTGATCTTGAATGGCTTTCACTTTGCAGGCCAGTAAATGTAATAATTACAATGGCAGAAGCTATAAAAATCCATTCAAAATTTCTTGAAAATAATTATTCAGACTACACATATGAAGTTGTAAGCAGATTGGTTGCTGGAGAAGCACTTTCAGTTCAAGACTATCTTGGATCATTAAGAGTAATGAATTATTTTCAAGAAAAAATTGATGAAATATACAATGATGTTAATATAATTGCCTGCCCAACAAATCCCGTATTGCCTGATGAGATAGAAAATTACAGTAAGGAAAATATGTCGAATTCATCGAAAGTGATTGGTGCAAGGATACCTGCGTTCACAAGCATTTTTAATGTTACTAGGCAGCCATCTTTGAGTACTAGGGCAGGTTTCTCAAATACTGGCCTCCCAATTGGAATAATGTTTACAGGAAAATTTGATCAGGATTTTGGTGTTCTTCAAGTTGGGAATTGGTTTGAAAAATTAAATTATGATGTAAATAGTAAAATGCCTTTAATTAATTAAAAATTTATTTAACCAAATCATTACATAATTTAATTGATTCTTCTTCATTTAATCCTTCGCACATAATTACAGTATTTTCATAAATTAAATAGTATAGATATTTTGCTTTAGCAGAGCCTGGTCCAGAACCAGCACCCCTTCTATTAACTCTCCTATCAGAATTACCTTCTTTCCACGTTACATCCCTTGTTGCAAGAATTGCATTTTCACCAATAACTTCTTCAACGATTTTTTTTGAATTCAATGCAGATTCGTGATCTTTATAAAATCTTAATTCATAATCCCTTGGGTTATTTAAAGTATCTTTATACCACCCAAAATGAGCTGACAATGCTCCACTCAATTCTGAAATATCATATTTTTTCACTTCTTTAAAACCTTTAGTTTTGAAATATTCTAAATTTAAAATCTTTCCTGAATTGGAAAATTGATCAATATTAATTATTTTTGCATCTTCATTTCCACATGAAATGCTAAAAGTTATTAAAAATGCAAAAAGAAATATCTGTTTATAAACTTTTTTCATATCTTTCGATTATTTTGATTATTGTTAAACAAATAAAAATAGCCAAAAATAAATAAATTAAACTATGTAAAGAATTGTAATTATGTAAAGGTACTTGTGTAAAGAATTTAGGAATCGATCCTAATATTAACCCATAAAAAAAAATTGTTAAATTAGTTTTGAAATAATTGATAATTCTTGATATTAAAGTCACAGAGATAACAAATCCTACAATTCCACCTAATAAAAATATAGTTAAAAAGGATAAGTCAAAATTACTAATTGCGCTTATTACTCTCTCATATGAACCAATAACAACAAGCATTAGAGAGCCACTAATTCCAGGAATTATCATAAATGCCATTGCAAGGATTCCAGAAATTAAAACAACAAAGATATTTGTATTTTCAATAAAATTCTCTGGTATCAGATAGATAAAAGTACTAATTGAAATGCCAGAAAAAAAGAATATTAGAAAGTTTTTTTGCTTTTCAATTTTTTTTAAATTCCAGCTTATAAATATTATTAGGAATGAGGAAATAAAAGTAATAGTTTCTGCTTTGTAAAAATCAAAAAGGTATTCTGCAATTCTGGAAAAAGAGAAAATTGAAAAAATCACCCCAAAAATTAATGGTAATGTCAATTGTAAATTTAAATTATTGTGATCAATTTTTTTTAGTTTATAAATCGAATTTATTAGATAATTAATTGGTTTTAATAAATCAAAATATTTTCCAAAAATCATTAAAACTGTACTTCCGCTTATTGCAGGAAATAAGTCAGAAAAACCAACAAGGATTCCTAAAAAAAAGTTTTTTACAAATAAATTTACCTTATTCAATTCCAGTTTCCTCTAATTCATTGTAAGGTAAAACAAAACCTGCATTTGAAAATGCATTTTCTAAATTGCTCATTACTTCTGAGAGTTCTTTTAAAGCTTCAACTGGAATTTCACAATTTTCATTAATACCTAAACAGTAATTGTCATAATCTTTTTGAATAATATTTAATTTTTCACATGAATCTTGAATAGTATTTTGGTAGATTTCATTCCATTTCGTAATTCTTCTTGAAAAACATCCCTTTTCCCAGTTAATTGCTCTCCATTGTGCGGGCCCTTGAGCATTTTTCATATTTATAATTCCAGTTCTTATCCAGCTATATTGCCAAGCTTCAACATCAATATCTCCACTAAATTCTCTCTCATTTCTATTCTTTAATGTTGTTTCAAGGTTATTCTTTGCAGTGCTAATAATTTGATTACCAAATAATATGTAAATTATTAAAATTACTATTATTGTTAAAAGCAAAACCTGTACATTTGAAGGATTTCTTTTTAATTTATAAAAATTTTTTAAAAGTAAATTTCTCATTTTATTAATTTATCTCATCAACATATTAGTTCATTATTTCCTTAATTAATAAATATTTTTAGTAAATTGATATACTTGAATATTGAATTATTTATCAAAGGGAAATTTTAATGATTGAAAAACAAAACCATCCAATACTTGTTGCTCCAATGCCAACACCTTTTACTAAAGATGACAAAGTTGACTTAAAAGCCATTGAATCTAATTCATTAAAATGGATGAATACAGATTTATCAGGCTTTGTTATGGGTACTGAAAACGGAGAAGAGACTCTTTTAAGCCCTGAAGAAAAGATAGATATTTTTAAAGTAGTTTCAAATACTCTTAAAAATAAAAAGATTTTAATAGCTGGTGTTGATAATCCTTCAATTTCCGGAACTTTAAATGAAAGTGAAAAATATGCTGAGATTGGTGCAGATTTAATTAGAATTAGGATCCCAAGGAGAAGGAATACTATTGATAAGTATTTTAAAGAAGTTTTAAAAAATGTTCCCAAGCCAGTATTAATCATTCATCAAATGTCTCCAGGAGGCTTTAATTCATCTATGACAACTGAAGGAGCTGACCCTGATCAAATTGGGAGGTTCTGTGACAACGATAATGTTTTTGGTTATATTGCAAGTCATTTGGTTAGATTTGAAATGATGACAAGAAAATATGTTGGCAAATCTAAGCAATTTTGGGTTCCCAATGCAATGCTTATGCCAACAATGTCACTTGAAGGAGCAAATGGTGGATGTTTTATGCTTGGCAACATAGCTCCTAAAATTTGCAGAAAAATAATTAAACTTTCTTTAGAAAAAAATTTTACAGAAGCAAAAAATTTAAATGATAAATTAGTTAATTTAGATTGGAATATTCTTTCTAGGGGAGCCGCAGGTATTAAATATGCGTTAGATTTGCTTGGCTTTATAGGGGGCAACCCAAGAAAACCTCAAAATAATTTAACCGAATTTGATAGGAAATCTATTAGTGAGGCTATAGAAAATTCTGGAATAAAAGAAGTTGAATAATATGTCAGAATTTAAAAAAATTATTTCAACTTTGAAGAATGATGTTTCTGAATTAAATTCGTTAATAGATTTTAAAAAATTGAAGATTGAAATTGATGAACTTGAGGAAAAATCTCAATCTCCAGATATATGGAATGATAGAAAAGTCGGGACAGAACTAATGACTTCCTTAGCTTCAAAGAAATCCTTTTTAGAAAAAGTTAATTATTTAAACTCATCCGTAGAAAGTTATTATCAATTATTACAAGATTCAAATGAAGATGAGATTAAGACTTTAGAAAAAGATTCAATGGAAGAGATAAATAATATCAAAGATCAAATCATTAAACTTGAAACCGAACTTCAATTTTCTGGTGAACATGATCAATATGATGTTTTGATGACTATAAGTGGTGGGGCAGGTGGTGTTGATGCACAAGATTGGGCATCAATGCTATTAAGGATGTATGTAAGGTGGGCTGATAAGAAAAATTTTAAAGCAGAAATTTTAACCTCTTCTCCAGGTGAAGAAGCTGGAATAAAAAGCGCTCTATTAAGAATTACAGGTGAAAAAGTTTTTGGTCTTTTAAAGGGTGAGAAAGGAGTTCACAGATTAGTTAGATTATCACCTTTTAATTCAGCAAATTTAAGACATACAAGTTTTGCATTAGTTGAAGTTATTCCTGATTTTCAAAAAACAGTAAATGTTGAAGTGAACAATGATGATTTAAAAATTGAAGCATTTAAGGCAAGTGGAGCAGGCGGTCAAAGTGTGCAAAAAAATTCTTCAGCAATAAGATTAACTCATAAACCTTCAGGAATTGTCGTATCTGTACAAAATGAACGTTCGCAATCACAAAATAAAAATATTGCACTTCAAATTTTAAAGTCTAGATTAGTTGATTTAGAAAATATTAAAAATAAAGAAAAAGAGAATGAATTAAAAGGCGAATTTGTTTCTGCTGAATGGGGAAACCAGGTTAGAAGCTATGTTTTGCATCCATACACATTAGTTAAAGATATAAGATCTGGATTCGAGTTGTCAGATGCACAAAGAGTATTAGATGGAGATTTAGACCAGTTACTATTTGAATTTTTAAAATTTATCAATAAGTCCCAAAATCATAATTAACATATATAATTAAAAATAAAAAAACAATCCAAAAATTTATGTTATTAAAAAATTATATTATTAAATCATTATTATTAACTATACTAGTTATATCAACTGCAATAAGTTGTTCGGATTCAAGTTCTGATGATCTTATGACGTCAGATCAAGAAGTTGCTGGTGAAAAAAGTATTGCTCCGTCATTGAAAAGTGGTGATGGTGACTCCTCTGAATCTAAGGGAGGAACTCTTAAAAGACTTTGGGGTGATCCACCAACACTTGACCCTCATTTAGTTACGGATACCACTTCTGCAGGACTTGTTGTTGAAATGTTTTCAGGACTAGTAAGTTTAAATTCTGAATTAGAAATAGTTCCTGACTTAGCCGAAAGCTGGGATGTTGGTGAAGGAGGAACTCAATATACCTTTAATTTAAGAGATAATATTAAATTTTCAGATGGTTCAAGCATAACTGCAAGAGACTTTATCTATTCTTTCAATAGAGCTGCAAATCCAGATACAGAATCACCAGTTGCTGAATTGTATCTTGGTGATATTGTAGGTGCGCAGGATGTAATTGATGGTAATGCTAGCGAAATAAGTGGAATTAAGTTAATTGATGATAAAACAATTCAAATCAACATTGATTCACCAAAAGCCTACTTTTTGGCTAAACTAACCTATCCAACTGCTTATGTATTGAAAGAATCTAATGTAAATGCTGGAGACAATTGGACAGATAATCCAGTAGGAACTGGTCCATTTGCATTGGAAAGGTACGATTTGGGACAAATTTTAGTATTGAAAAGGAATGACAATTATTGGGGTGACCTTGCAAAACTTGATAGAGTAGAATTTAATTTGGCAGGTGGAGTCCCAATGGCAATGTATGAGAATGGAGAAATTGACATTACTGGTGTTGGTCTTGCTGATTTAGAACGTGTTCAGAATCCAAGTGATCCACTAAATGATGATTTGGTAATGGTTCCACCATCATTCACCATAAATTATATTGGTTTTAATGTAACGATGCCTCCATTTGATGACCCAAAATTTAGAATGGCATTGAACTATGCAGTCGACAAACAATTAATTGCATCATCAGTTTATTCTGATTTAGTGAGACCTGCATATGGTATCTTGCCACCTAATTTTCCAGGTTTTTCAAGTGACGTAAAAGGACTAGAATATGATCCAGATATGGCAGTAAAATTACTTGAGGAATCGAAATATGCTGACCCAAACACTAGACCACCAATTGTGGTAACTATCCCTGGAACGGGTGGATCTCCAAGTTTAGACATGGAGGTAGTTGCAGATATGTGGGATAGAATATTAGGTGTTCAAATTGAAATACAGCAAGTTGAATGGGCGACATATTTGCAAGATTTGCACAGAGAAAGACTTCAAGTATGGGGAGGATCTGGATGGCAAGCAGATTATCCTGACCCACAAGACTTTATAGATATCCTTTTCCATTCTGATAGTAAGGGTAATCATGGATTATACAGTAATGGTGAAGTCGATTTATTGCTTGAAGAAGCAAGAATTGACCAAGACCCATTATCAAGATTTAGTAAGTATAATAAAGCTGAGCAACTCATAATCGATGACGCACCATGGCTACCAATGTGGTTTGATCAAGAAGGTATGGCACTAATTAATTCAAGGGTCAAAGGATTTGAATTCACGCCATTGATTGTGCCGAAGTTAAAAAACGTTTATATTCAAAATTAAAAAAATGTAATTTTGATTTTATATACTTTAAAGAGAATATTATGGGTCCCTTTCGTGATGCTAATAATCACTTTTATTGTATTTATTCTCGGTCATTATGGTCCTGGTGATCCAGTCGAGGTTATGCTCGGAAACAATTATACTGAAGAGCTGGCTGAATCAATTAGAGAAAAAAAGGGTTTAAATGATCCATTAATTGTTCAGTACGCTAGGTATGTAACAGGTTCTATTACTGGTGATTTTGGAGAAAGCTATAAATATCCAGGAAAAACAGTAATTGAACTCTTATCCCCTAAATTAATCGTATCAGCAAAATTATTTCTATTGTCAGTATTAATTTCAACTATTTTTGGCATTCCGCTAGGATTTTATGCCGCTTTAAAACAAGGTACTCCAACAGATCCTGCAATTGTGTCATTGACACTTATTCTCTATGCTATGCCAGTTTTTTTAACAGCTCCGTTATTAATAATAATTTTTGCATTAGAGCTTGGCTGGGTGCCTGTTTCTGGTTGGGGAGGGATATTTGATAAAAGAGCTATATTGCCTGCTATAACTGTTGGTTTACCAGGGATTGCTGTCATTGCAAGGTTAATGAGGGCAAGTACTCTTGATGTTATTGGCCAAGAGTTTATAACATTTGCCAAAGCTAAGGGTGTTGACAGATTTTCTATAAATTTTAAACACGTTGGAAGAAATGCAATATTACCTGTTGTTACTGTACTAGGCCTTTCCTTTTCTGGAATGTTAGGTGGCGCTCTAATTGTAGAATTAATATTTGGAATACCAGGAGTTGCTAGATTTGCTCTTGATGCTATTTTTTCAAGAGATTACCCAATTATTATGGCTTTGACATTGATAGGAACCGCATCGTTGGTAGTTGCAAATTTAATTGTCGATATCTTGTACGTTTTTTTAGACCCAAGAATTAAATATACAAATGAAAATTAATAAAGATTCAAATAGTTTTTCTTCATCACCTTTTAAGGAAGGAATGAAATCTTTATTGAATAAAAAGGTTGCACTATCTGTAATTATTATTTTAAGTTCTGTTTATTTGCTAGGTATTTTTTCTCCTTTAATAGCTCCGTATTCATATTCTGAAACCAATTTATTGAATACACAAAGTAGTCCATCCTGGGATCATATTTTTGGAACAGATAGGCTTGGAAGAGACATTTTTACTAGGATAATATGGGGCATTCAGACAACAGTAATAATAACGCTAGTAGGACTTATTACTGGAAGCCTAATACTTGGTGTCAGCCTTGGTCTTATCGCTGGATATTTTAGGGGAAGGGTTGACTCATTTATAACAAGAATAGGTGAAATACTTGCTGCATTTCCAGATATTTTGTTAATAATAATTCTTGCTGCGACTTTACGCCCTAGAATCGTTGATTTTGCAAGAAAATTTGAGGATTCAACAGGAATAAATGGAGTAGTTTCAAGTGGAATTGTAGATTTCGCGGTAATTGGAATTGCATTACTTCCTTTGAGTTGGTTTGGCATGATGAGGTTAGTTAGAGGCCAAGTTCTTTCTGTAAGCCAAAGAGAATACGTTCAAGCAGCCAAAATTGCTGGAGCTTCAAATGCAAGAATATTATTTAGGCATATACTGCCAAATGTAATTGGACCAATAATTGTCTCAGCAAGTTTCGGTTTAGGGGCTGTTGCGGGCACTGAGGTTTTTCTAAGCTTTCTTGGTTTAGGAGTTCAGCCTCCTCACCCAAGTTTAGGCATAATGATTGCCGATGTATCAGGCAGAGGTTCTTCAAGTGTTTCGGTTTTAGTTAATCATCCAGAACAAATTCTTGCACCAGTTGCTGTTGTATGGATATTAATTTTTTGCTGGAATTTACTTGGTGATGCATTAACTGATATATTCAATCCAAGATCAAAGTAAGAAATGAGTACTTTTAAATTTAGTAAATACAATTCTAGACGTTCTGATGTATTAGGATTAAACGGATCTGTTGCTACAAGTCATCCACTAGCAGCTAATGCTGGACTAGATATTCTAAAAAAAGGTGGCAATGCTGTTGATGCTGCAATAACTGCAGCAGCAGTTTTAAATGTTGTTGAGCCAATGTCTACTGGCATTGGTGGAGATGTTTTTTCATTAGTTTATTTAAATGATAATTCAGAAGTAATTGCTTTAAATGGGAGTGGAAGGTCTGGGTCTAAAGTAAATTATGATTATTTTATCAAAAATAATTTTGATCAAATTCCATCTGAAGGCCCAAACTCTGGATTGTCGGTAAGTGTTCCTGGGGCAGTAGATGCATGGGAAGAATTGTCAAAAAATTATGGAAATTTTTCTTTAGATACTCTACTAATGCCCGCAATAGATTTAGCAAATAATGGGTTTTCGGTTTCTGAAGTAATTGCAGATTATTGGAAAAAATCAGAAAAAAAATTATCAATTAATGATAACTGTGATTTTTTGATAAATAACAAATCTCCTAAATTTGGAGATATTTTTAAAAATAAAAATTTAGGAAAAATTTTAAAAGGAATTGCTGACAATGGAAAAACCTTTTTTTATCAAGGCGATACTCCTAAAAATATTATTTCGTATTTAAATAATTTTAATGGCGTACTTACAGAAGAGGATTTTTATAATCATAAGTCTGAATGGGTTGAACCTATTTCCATAAATTATAAAGGTTACGATGTATGGGAATGCCCGCCAAATGGACAGGGCATTGCGGCACTAATAGCTTTAAATATTTACGAAAATTTTACTGATTTAGATAATGAAAATTTAAGATTACATTACCAAATTGAGTCTACTAAAATTGCATTTAAAGATTCATTGTGGCATGTATCTGATCCTGAATTTTATAAATCGCCTATCGATAAATTATTGTCTAAGCAATATGCATTAAAAAGATTTGATGAAATTGACCCTAAAATTGCAAAAGATGAATATAAGATAGGAAATTTAAAAACTCAAGGTGATACAGTCTATATTTCTGTTGTGGATAAAGACGGGAATGCATGCTCATTTATTAATAGTCTTTTTCAAAGTTTTGGTAGCGGTTTAGTTGTCCCAAATCATGGTATAGCCATGAATAATAGAGGTTCATTATTTTCTTTAGAAAAAAATCATCCCAATAAGCTTGAGCCGCGAAAGAGGCCTTTCAATACCATAATTCCTTCTTTGATAACTAAGGAAAAGAAATTATTTAGTTCTTTAGGGGTTATGGGTGGGTTTCAGCAACCTCAAGGCCACCTTCAGGTCATCTCAAATATGATTGACCTAAATATGACTCCTCAAGCAGCTCTAGATGCTCCGAGATTCAATTATGATTTATTTTCCGGAATTGTTAATTTAGAAGAATCTTTTAAAAAAGATACTTACCAACAATTAAGCAAATCAAATCATAATGTAAAGGTATTGAAAGACTATCTAAGAGGAACATTTGGAGGAGGTCAAGTCATAAACAAATATCAAAATACTTTTATTTCAGGATCAGATCCAAGAAAAGATGGATTAGCTTCAAGTTATTAGCATGAAAATATGTTTAGTCTCTCCTTATGATATTGCTCAAACTGGAGGAGTAACAAATCATATCGTAAATTATGCTAATGAATTAAAAAGCATTGGAAATGAAGTTACTATACTTACAACCTCATCAAAGGTTGATTATTCATTAGAAGGCATAGCAATAATTAATTTAGGTAAGCCAGTACCTATAAAATTTGGAAGTACAGTTGCAAATATTTTTATTTCATGGTGGTCATTGTTTAAAATCTATTTTTTCTTTAAAAAAAACAGATTTGATATTGTTCACATCCACGAACCTCTAGTCCCTTTTATTTCTACTTTTTCTTTAATTTTTTCTAAAAATAAAACCGTTTTAACATTTCACTCAACAATAAAAAAAAGCTGGATGTTTAGGGCTTGGGGATTTATTTTTAATCCATGGGTTCGTGAAAAAGATTGCTTTATAGCAGTTTCAAAATCAGCAAAAGATTCTTTAAGAAATTATAATTACAATTTAGATGTTGAAATTTATCCAAATGGGGTCTCAAATATCTTTTTTAAAAATAAACAAAGTCAAAAAAAGGAAAGTCTTAAAATTTTGTTTGTTGGCAGAAATGAAGAGAGGAAGGGTGCTGAATTGCTAATAAATGCTTTTCAGAGATTGAAAAAAAGGAATATGAATAAATCATTTAAATTAGTTCTAATTGGCCAAAATATTGATAAGTTAAGAACTAAATATCCTTTAATAGAACAATGTGAATTCTTAGGGCATACTGAAGGCGAAATGCTTTACAAACATTATTTTGACTCAGATATTCTATGTGCACCTTCAATAGAAAATGAAAGTTTTGGGATTATTTTAATTGAGGGAATGGCTTCAAAAAATGTTGTATTGGCTTCAGATATAAGTGGTTACAAGGAACTAATAACTAATAAAAATGGAATATTATTTAAAAATAATGATGTTAATGATTTATCAAATAAATTAACTTTATTGATTGAAAATGATAATTTAAGATTTGATTTAGAAAAAAATGGCTATGAATTCTCAAAAAATTATAAATGGGAATACGTTGCCAAGAAAATATTTAAAATATATGAGAATTTATGAATGATGTCTTTGAAAAATATAGGATTTCATTAAGAGGAATACTTGATAGTTTTTTAGTTAATCCAATTTTATTTTTAATGTTGAAAGTTAAATTAACTCCAAATGCCGTTACAATTTTGGGTTTTATAATTTGTTGCATTTCTGCTTATTATATTTCTGCTGGAAGTTTTTTAGTTGGAGGATTATTAGTATTATTTTCAGGATTCTTGGATATTTTTGATGGTGCATTAGCAAGAAAAATCAACCAAATTACTGATAAAGGAGCCTTTTTAGATTCTACTTTTGATAGGTTAAGCGAGTCTATTGTTTTGATTGGTTTAATATATTATTTTTCTATTTCAAATGAAACTAACTTTGTTTTGTTGACATCAATATCCCTAGCATTTTCATTATTAATTAGTTATTTAAGAGCCAGGATTGAAGGATTGGGTTATAATTCAAAGAGTGGGTTTTTTACTAGACCAGAAAGAGTATTATTGGTAAGTTTAGGTCTAATATTTTTTAGTCCAGAATTAACAGTTACTCTTTTAGCATTAGCAACAGCTGCTGGACTCTTTCATCGATTTTTAATCTTTTGGAGAATACTTAAATAAAAATGAAAAAATATATAAAGACTTTCTTTGTAATATTTGTTTTCCTTTTCTCTATTTCGGATAGTAAATATATATATGCCGACCAAGAAAATGTTAAAGATTTCGGTATTCAATCAGAAATTCCACAAGGTATAAGATTTAATATAGAGCTTAACGATTATGAAAATGTTCAAGATATACAAGTAAAGTTTAAAGTAGATGGGCGCAGATCTTTTCAGTATGAGTATCTAAAATTACCTAAGGAAAATGATAATTATATTGAACATTTTTTTTCTACTCTACAGTCAAGTAGATACATGCCGCCTGGAAGCAAAATAGAATATTATTTTGAGATTTTCAACAAGGATGGAACTTCTTTCAAGACTGAAAAAAAGTATGATGTTCTTTTAGATAGTAGGTTTAATTGGGATATTGTTCAAGGTGAAGTTGTAGATGTTTATTATCATGGCCCAGTTTCTAGGCGTGCAAAAAATGTGCTTAAAGCTTGTGATAAATCTGTTGAAGATATATCTGAACTACTTGGTGTTGAATCTAACGATAGAATTTCTTTAATCATGTATAACAACTATTCAGAAATGTTTGATGTTGTTGTAAAAAAAAGCCAAACTCAAGCAGGCTCCTTAATTACTGAAGGTCAAGCATTTGCAACTGAAAGCATAGTTATTGTAGATGGAGGTGCAAGATCAGCATTAGGGGTAGCAACTCATGAAATAACCCATATAATAGTTGCTAGAGCAACCAAGGATTCATATACAGGTGTTCCATTGTGGCTAAATGAAGGTCTAGCTGAATATGGCAATATTGAACCAGATTCTGGCTATGATAGATATTTAGAATGGGCAGTTGATACAAACAGATTATTCCCTTTTTCTTCTTTAAACAGATTCCCTGGAAATCCGAACCTTACACTTGTTGCGTATGGCCAGTCAAGGTCATTTATTGAATATTTAGTTAATGAATACCCAAAGCAAAATATGAAAAATCTTATGAAGGGCTTATCCGACAGAAAGTCTTTTGATGACAGCTTTTTAGGTGCATATGGAAAAACGTTAAATGAAGTTGAGAGCAATTGGAGGTCTACTCTTGCATCTAGTGAGAATAATGTAGTCATTATTAAGTCTGAGAATATTGAAAATGTATTAAATGAAAATGGCTCTTGCGGAAGTGGGAGAATGGGTTTCGAAACGTTGTTAGTAACTATACTAATTTTTACTATATTCGTAAGAAATATAAATTTTAATTATAAAAAACGTAATAAAAATAGGATTACGTAACATTTATGTTACATTTTGTTACCTTTTTGTAATAAATCAAAAGAGTATTCCTTTAAATTCTAATAATTAAACAATTAGTAAAGGATTATTATGCCTGATTTTGATTCTGGGAGCTTAGCGTGGATGATTGTTGCCTCTGCTCTTGTATTATTTATGACTCCAGGTCTAGCTTTTTTTTATGGCGGTCTTGTTAGAGCTAAAAATGTAGTAAGTACCATGATGTACTGTTTTGCGGCTATGGCATTAATGCCGATAATATGGGTTTTGTGGGGTTATTCTTTAGCATTCGGTGAAGGAAATGCTTTTATTGGAGATTTCAGTTTCTTTCTTCTTGATGGAATTAATATGACATCTCCAGAAGCTGGATCTGACATTATGTTTGTAATATTTCAGGGAATGTTTGCAATTATTACACCTGCTTTAATTACTGGTGCATTTGTCGAAAGATTTAAATTTTCAACGTATTTATTTTTTATAACAATTTGGGTAACAATTGTATACGCTCCAATATGTCATTGGGTTTGGGGTGGTGGATGGATAAGCCAAGGAGTGTTCGGTGACCAGGGAGCACTTGATTTCGCAGGTGGAACTGTAGTTCACCTTAATGCAGGTGCTGCAGCATTGGTTGCTGCATGGATGGTAGGAAAAAGGCGTGGTGGTGCAGCAGGCACAATTGTTGCTCACAATGTCCCATATGTTATTTTAGGTGCTTCTATACTATGGTTTGGTTGGTTTGGATTTAATGCAGGAAGTGAATTAGCTGCTGACGGCATTGCAGCTAATGCGTTCCTTACTACTAATACAGCTGCGGCGATGGCTGCTTTAACTTGGCTTGTTATTTCAGGTCTTCACACGGGTAAAATGAGTGCGGTTGGAGCTGCCACCGGAGCTGTTGCAGGTTTAGTTGCAATTACACCTGCATGTGGATGGGTTGATGTAGGAGGTGCACTTATGATCGGATTAACTGCTAGTATAGTTTGTTACCTATGTGCTTTAGGAATAGAAAAGACAGGAATAGACGATGCTCTTGTTGTCTTTGGTGTGCATGGAGTTGGTGGTGCTTGGGGTGCATTAATGACAGGAGTATTTGCTTCAGAATCTATTGGAGGAGTTAAAGGTTTAATAGAAGGTAATGGAACAATTGTGTTAGAGCAATTGGTTGGAATAGTTGCTACTTTCTTATATTCTGGAATCGCTACTTTTATTATATTGAAAGTTTTAGACGTAATTCCAGGATTAGGTCTCCAAGAACCAGAAAATATTGAAATGTCTGGACTTGATGCTAATATACATGGTGAACGTGGATATGTTGCTGATGGAGCAGATTAAATAAATATGATTAAAATTGAAGCTGTAATAAAACCAGAGAAAGCTACTGAAATTGGTATGGCCCTCATGGATGCTGGGGTTGGTGGATATTTCTTGTCAAATGTCACTGGCAAAGGCAATGAGAAAGGAATTGAAGTCACTACTGGAGGCACAAAGAAATTTAGGCGTGCCTCTGTACCAAAAACAATAATAACAACTGTTGTTGATGAGTCTCAAAAGGATATGGTTATTAGTATTCTTCTTAAAAATGCAAAAACCGGTGATGGTGAAATTGGGGATGGTAAGATTTTTATTTCTAATGTTGAAGAAGTTATTAGAGTCAGAACCAATGAAAGAGGAAAAGAAGCACTCTAGTTTCATCAAATTGAATTGTTTAAAAGAAGAGGTGAAACTCACCTCTTCTTTTTTGTTGATTATTTTTTCATCAAATTGATAGAATGACTTAATCATTCATATTTGATCTAATAGGAGCGTAGCTCAGTTGGTAGAGCGAAGGTCTCCAAAACCTTAGGCCGGGGGTTCGAATCCTCCCGCTCCTGCCATACCAAATGGCCGAGGTGTTGGAATTGGTAGACAAGCAGCGTTGAGGGCGCTGTGCCTGTATTGGCGTGCGAGTTCGAGTCTCGCCCTCGGCACCATTAATCATATTGTATTTGTGAATTTAAATTTAATATCATCTTTAATAATTCAATAAAATTAGTTTATTTTTCAATATATATAATTTAGAATGAATTCTTCATGGCGACGTAGCCAAGTGGTCTAAGGCCGAGGTCTGCAAAACCTCTATTCGGCGGTTCGAATCCGCCCGTCGCCTC
>JAYYQG010000046.1:0-7469 GCA_036128515.1 Chloroflexota bacterium | reverse complement strand
GCATCAAATTCACCAAATTCAACTGTTTCGAATCCTTTCGGTGAATTGAAATTAATCCCATCTTTAATTTTTATATTTAAGTATTTACCATCTGCACTTACATCCCAGCTTTCAGCTGTGTAAGGTTCCATTGGAGTACCATTCTTGTAAATAAACAATGGTTCTTCAACACCTTGCATGTCAATAATTGCTGATGTTCTGTAAGGTCCTTGCCATCGAAGTCCGAATACACCTTCAATCTTCTTCTTACCCCAAGTAAGATCAATTGTGTCTTCTTCAGGAGCAGCTACTTCTACTACTTTTTCAACTTCAACTTCAACAACCTTTTCTTCAGTTACAACTTTTTCAACTTCAACTTCTTTGATTACTTCTACCTCTTTAACAACTTCAACTGTTTCAGTTGAACCACAAGCTAGAATCAAAGACGTAAGTGAAAGAAGAGCAACAAAAGAAACGAAATTTCTCTTTGAGAACATTTCTCCTCCATCTCTAGTTTAACGAGCAAATTTAATCAATTTGCAATCGACTCTGAAAATTAAATTTTACCTTATTAGGTATAAATAACAAAATTTGTTACATAAAAGTAAATTAAAAGTTAAATTGATTGTATTTTAAATTTAATTTACCAAAATATTTCTGTTTCATTTTGGCTGGTTTCAGTCAATCTTTTTTGGTTTGATCCATCAGATGGGGTCATCGAATATATATCATTATCTCCGTCTGAATTAGAAATAAAAATTATTTTATTTTCTTTCCACAATGGTGAGTATTCTATACTTTCGTTGTCGGTTAATCTTATTGGCTCTTGTTTGACTGATATGTCAATTACGAAAATCTCTGGATTATCTTCTCTCTTTGATACGAAAGTAATTCTTTTTCCGCTTGGGTCCCATGAAAAGTCAAAATCATCTCCTTGGGAAGCGGTAATATTCTTTTCTTCTCCATTTTCAATGTTTAAAGTATATATATCTAAGTCATCAGATCCTCTAGTTGAAAGGAATGCAATTTTTTCTCCATCTGGTGACCATAAAGGATTATGATCCTCAAAGTTTTCAGTTAATCTTACCTCGTCAACTCCATCTGGGTTCTTTTTAAAAATCCCAACCTTATCTTCTTCTCCAATCACGACAGAATAAACAATCCACTCACCATCTGGGGACCAGTTACCTAACTTTTCAATTCCTTTTGTATTTGTGACTTTGTTTGTTAGTTCTTTTTCCAAATTATAAAGATAAATATCATGGTTTCCTTTATTATCTTTAGCTTTAAATGTTAACTTTCTTGAATCTGGTGACCAAAAAAAATCTTCAACATCTAGATCTTTGTCACTAACCTGTAATTGTTTATTGTTATTATTCATCTCAATAATATGCAATTCTTTAATATCTTTTTTGGAGATTAAAAAGCCTAGGTAGCTTCCATCTTTAGATAATTTTGGATTTTCTTCCGATCTTGAACTGTTAGTAATCCTTTGAATTTCAGAACCATTAATTTCCATTGAATATATTTCAGGGTTTCCGTCCTTTTCGGAAACATAAATAATTTTTTCATTCTCTGAAATAGAGTTGCATCCTAAGACAAATAATGCCAAGAGAAATAGAATTAATTTAGCTTTACTATGCATAATATAAATATAATTTTTTGTTATGCTAGCAGTCTAATTAAACAATTAAAATAAATTTGTATTAATATTTTAGTAATTATGCCTAGTAGAACTAATAAAATAAGAAAAAATCCTACCTCTGAGGGAAAAAGATCAGTATTAGAATCTTTAAAATCACCCGAATCAATTGAATCAATTCTTTTATCAAAAAAACTTTCAGGTTCAACATTTTTTGAAGAAATTAAAGATATTTGTAATAAAAATAAAATTAATCTTATTATTTCAGAGGAAAATGAAATCTCGAAATACAGCAATACCGGAAAACATCAAGGAATAATTGCTAACCTCATTGCTGACGGTTATTTCTCCGAAGCAAAATTTTGGGATGCTATAGATTCTTTAAGAAAATTAAATATATTAATACTAGACGGAATACAAGATCCTCACAATTTTGGTTCAATTTCAAGATCAGCATTAGCATTCGGAATAGAATACATTTTTATTCCAAAAAAAAGATCTGTTGGAATTACCTCAGGCTCCATAAGGTCTTCAGCGGGAGCTATTCATAGTCTTAAAATAATAAAAGTGCCTAACATTTCAAATTTAATTCAAAAATTGAAACAGAATAATTTCTGGATTTACGGTTTAATCGGAAAGTCAACTAAAAATAATATTGTTGACTTAAAAAAAGAAAGAAAAGCCTTAGTGGTTGGAGCAGAACATGATGGAATTTCTAAATTAGTTGAATCAAAACTAGATTACGTTTATAAAATTCCAATGAAGTTTGAAAGCATAGATTCTCTTAATGCATCTGTTGCTGCTTCAATAGCAATGTTCCAAATGTTTAATACTGATTAAATTTTTGAAAGTTCATCAACAATATTTAATAAATTTTTATCGTTGTAATAGTTATTAATATTCTGGCCAACTATTTTCATTCTTCTTGAAAAAGTACCATATGTTGATCCGCAAACATGAGGCGTAATAATTACATTTTTTAACTCACCAAAATTGAATTTTGAAGGTAATGGTTCATCAGAATCTGATTTTGGATAAGTGTACCAAGTATCTAAACAAGCACCTGCTATTCGATTAGATTTTAATGCATGGTATAAATGATCTTCCTGAATAATTGGGCCTCTGGCAGGGTTAATGATAAAAGCATCATTTTTCATAGAATAAATTTCTTTCTCCCCAATTAATCCCTTTGTAGATTTAATATATGGCACACAGACAACAACAAAGTCAGATTTTGAGATAATTTTTGTCATTTCTTTTGGATTATAAATTTCATTTATGCTTAGCTCTTTAATAACCTTCTTATTAACTTCTTGTTCCTCAATAGCATAATTGTTCATGCCAAAAACCTTAGTATATTCAAGAACTTTTTTTCCAATTCTTCCTAAACCTAAAACTACAACATTTCTCCCAGTCAATTCATTAAAAGGACCATATCTTGCGGGTAAATAATCCCATTTATTTTCAGAAAAATTATTATGTGCATTTATTAGTTCTCTATCTAAAGCTATCATTGACATTATGACGTATTCAGCAATTGCATTTTCATGTTCATAACTATTAGTCACAACACAACCTTCTGGAATAGCTTCGGACGAAATTTTGTCCCACCCTGCACCTGGCATAAAAATAGCCTTTAAATTTTTTGATTCATTTTTCATTGAAACATCTAATGAAGTTGAAACTAAAACATTATATTTTGGGAGAATTTTTCTAATATTATCCTTATCAGACATATCAACTATGTCATAATTAACAGGAACATTTATTTCATTAACTAAATCTTCAACAGACAATTTTAATGCCTCACTATTTAGTATAAGTATGTTTAAATCTTTAGGCATAATTCTCCTTTGTAGCCAATCTAGCAGAAATGTTTCATTTCCAATATTATGAAATTATCTTGAATTTACACAATGTTTACAAGGAGATGACATGAATAGTTCCAAAAATAAAGTTGCAATTGTTACTGGTGGAGGCTCTGGTATTGGCAAAGCATCTGCTTTCGCATTGGCAAACGACGGATATTCTGTGGTAATTACTGGAAGAAGAGAAGAGCCACTTAAAATAGCAGCTGAAGAAATTGGTAATGACAAAGTATCTGCCTTTGCCTGTGATGTAGGAAACAAAGAGTCAGTAAAAAAATTATTTAAATTTACCTTTGAAAAATATGGACGTTTAGATGTACTTTTTAATAATGCTGGAGGTGGAGCACCAAAAAAATTATTTGAAGAACTAACTTATGATGATTGGCAAAATGTAGTTGATGCAAATTTAACAGGAACCTTCTTGTGTTCTCAAGAAGCTATAAAAATAATGAAAGATCAAAAACCAATGGGGGGAAGAATTATAAACAATGGTTCAATATCTGCTTATGCACCTAGGCCTGATTCAGCTCCTTATACAGCTACTAAGCATGGTGTTAGCGGGCTAACAAAGTCTATATCTCTTGATGGAAGAAAATATAACATTGCTTGTAGTCAAATTGATATCGGAAACGCTGCAACTCCTATGACTGAAAGAATGAAAAAAGGTGTACCTCAAGCAAACGGTTCAACTATGGTAGAGCCAACATTTGATGTAAATCATGTAGCTGAAGTTGTATTAAATATATCCAATTTTCCACTTGAAACTAATGTTCAATTTATCACTATTATGGCGACTAAAATGCCATACATAGGAAGAGGTTAAAGTTGAAAATAGCGCTCACATGCTTTATGCATGAATCAAATACTTTTATTAAAAAAACAACCCCTGTTGAAAATTTTATGAATCCTCATTATGAAGATTTTATACAAGGTAAAAACATTGTAGAGCACTTCAAAGGAGGTAACCACGAATTATCTGGATCTATAGACGAGCTTGAAAAACAGGGGATTGAATTTATTCCTAAAATGTGTGCAATTGCAACTCCTTCAGGGACAGTTGAAAAAGAAGCATTTAATCAAATTGTAGAGAAATTAGTAAATGAAATTAATTCTGATGAATGTGATGGTTTAATTGTTAATTTGCACGGAGCTACTGTTTCTGAAGAATATTTAGATGCTGATGGTGAAGTTTTACTAAGATTAAGAAAAAAATTAGGTGAAGATTTCCCCATAGTATGTACTCTTGATAAACACGCCAATATATCGACGAAAATGTTTAAAAATGCTGATGTTTTAATTGTATTTAGAACTTGCCCCCACTTAGACACTTATGACAGGGGTGTAGAAGCTGCAAAAATAATTATTGAAATGATTAAAAAAAATATAAAGCCTACTGGCACATTTATTGCACCACCAATGATGATTAATATGACCAAACAAAATACTTTTGAGGAACCAGTTAATCAAATAATTAAAAGAATGGAAGAAATTTCCAATGATGATTCGGTTGTGTCAGCAAGTTTTGCTCTGGGCTTCCAGTTTGCAGATGTACCTGAGTTAGGTTCATCATTTATAGTGTACACAAATAATAATCTTGATTTATCAAGAATAAAATGTGAAAGCGTTGCAAAATTTGCATGGGAAAACAGGAAAAATTACAACTTGCATGCCTTGGAAGTTTCAGAGGCAGTAGAAATAGCTAAAAATTCTACAACGTTTCCAGTGATCTTAAATGACGTGGGAGACAATACAGGAGGGGGCAGTTCGGCAGATTCAACTTTTTTATTACAAGAAATTATAAAACAAAATGTAGGCAATTATTGTACAGTATTTTTTGACCCTGAATCAGTGCAAGAATGCGTCCAAAAAGGCCTAGGTGAAAAAGTACAAATTTATGTTGGAGGCAAGGTAGACGATCAGCATGGAAATCCAGTGAAAATCCAAGGTGTAGTAAAAAATATAACTGATGGCATTTGGGAAGATAGTGAAATTAGGCATGGTGGATATACTAAATATAATCAAGGGATTACAGCGCTGGTAGAGACAAGTAATGGTGGATCAATAATACTTACTACTTTAAGACAACCACCTCAAAGCATTGGCCAAATTACTCATATCGGGATTGATCCTAATAAAAAGCAATTAATTACAACTAGGGGTGTTATTTTACCAAGGCCAGCTTATGACCCATTTGCTGCTAAAACTTTATTAGTAAATACAAAAGGTACAACAACTGCAGATTTAAAAAATTTAAATTTTAAAAATATAGAAAGAGGAATTTACCCAATAAATGACCCTGTATTCGATATTAAAGTAAATAATGTTTAATCAAGGTAGAAATTCTTGCCATTAGTATAAAAAAATTCTTCAGGTTCTAAATTATTTGATATTGACTTAGCTATTTCTAAAACCTCTGAATAACTTTTCTTTGTTAAACAAACTGGCCAATTACTTCCATACATTACTTTGTCATGCCCAAAGCTCTCAATAACATGGTCAGTATAATTCTTTAAAATTGAAATTTCTTGTGATTCATTCATCTCTTCAACCATTCCTGATATTTTGCAATTTAAAGAATCTATTTTTGACAATTCAGAAATATTTTCGGCCCATGGCTCAAAAATATTTTCTTTGATTATAGGTTTTGCAATGTGATCAATAACACCATTTAATTTAGGTATTTTTTCATAAACTTCAAATATATACTTTAAATGATTGGGCCTGACTAAAAAATCAAAATTTATTTGTCTTTCAGATAGTGTTTTTAAGCCTTTAATAACTTTTGGATCCATAATCCAATCTTCATTTTTTTCATCGTGCCATACATGCCTTATACCGCAAAATTTATCATACGTTTGATATTTATCTAATGAAAATCCAATATTTGAATTTTTTAAATCTACCCAACAAACAACCCCTTTAATTAAATTTGAATTTTTAGCAATTTCTAGTAACCACAAAGCTTCCTCTTCGGATTGATGAGCTTGGACACATATCGTACCAGTGACATTATTTTCATCAGCTAGAACATCTAAATCATTAATTAAAAAATTTCTATTAATTTTGATTGATTCATTTTCTGGTAGTTCAGTTATCCAGTCATAGGATCTCAATGAAAGGTCCCATAAGTGATGATGAGTATCTAAAATATTCATCTTAATTCAATTGATCCAATTTCTGGAAACGGTCTCATTGGATTTGGAAAAGCAGCATCTGAATACCATAATATTTTATCTTTTATAGATAATCCATGAGGGTCAGGGCCATCATCAGGAATTTCTATTTTTTCTAATATTTTTCCATTTGACTTGTTATATTTAATTATATTTCTATCAACCCTATCAGAGCACCAAATTCCTTCCCCTTCAATTGCTAAACCATGCGGACTTTGATCAATTTCAAATTTAAATTGGACTTCAAAATTATTAGGGTTCACAAGAATTAAAGCTGTAGGATTAAATGCAGTAATCCAAAGTAACCCATTATCCCATTCCAAACCGTGAACTCCTCCTCCATCAGGTGTTGGAAATCTAGATATTAAATTCCTTGAATTCATATCTAATTTCAAAATCCAACTAATGTGAGTATCACTGCCTCTGAATGGTCTTGCTTCAGTTTCACCATTTGAGGCCAACCAAATAAAATTATCCCCAATAGTTATCCCAGAACCATTTTCACAAAGAGTGCTAAATTCATCTAATTTTTTGCCTTTTTCATTTAAAATAAAAATATTGTCAGTTTTTTGATCAATGACATACAATTTTTCATCGTGCCATTGAAGACCATTAGGCATTTCAATTTCTGTTTTTATGGGCAAAAATTCAACTTTTTTCACAATTTTTTCCTAATTTTTATTAATAAATACTGTATTACTTAGCCATTAAAAGCATATAATTACAATATTATTTATTTTTTATTTCATCAAATCGATTATTTAACTTGGGAGAAATAATGGCAGAAACAAAACAAAAAGCAAAAAA
>JAYYQG010000045.1:0-7902 GCA_036128515.1 Chloroflexota bacterium | reverse complement strand
TTTTGTTGGTAATAAGTCTGAAGGATGGAAACCTGTCATTGAAATCACAGGAATGAAAAATTTTTTTCAAAAAAAATATAATGACTTTAATGAAGTAAATTCAGTAAAATTTTTATGTCAAGACACTGATAACGATAATTCAATTTTATCTTGTCTTGAAAAAGCACAATACAATGCTCGTCCAATTAGAGATAATCTGCCAAGATCTTCAATTCATCAATTAAATATTTTATTAAAAAATTTTAATGACCAAATCAAATCTACATCCAGCCGAAGAAAAAGAACTTTAATTATTTCTGAAGTAACATCTGGTACTCAACTTTTTTTTGGAATTATTTCTGATAACTTCTCTTTGGGGACAGAGTATCAATTTATAAAACTTGGAAGATTTATTGAAAGAGCCGATATGGTTTCTAGAATAATAGACTCTCAAATTTTAAGAAAAAATCAAAAAGGTGTTGATAGCGAATTTTATAATATAGAATGGGCAAGTATTTTGAGATCATTGTCTGCATATGAATCATTTATGATTTCAAAAGGTAATATTTCAAAAGCTGAAATAATTGAATTTCTAATAAAAAGCCATGAGTTTCCAAGGTCAATATTAAATTGTTTAAAAAATGTGAGCGATTCTTTAAATAATTTGCCAAAAAATAAAAAAATAACAAATGAAATTGATATCCTTATTCGTAAGTTATTGAAATCTAGAATTTATTTTAAAGAAGATGAAAAAATACATAAATTTATTGATGAAATCCAATTAAAGTTAAATATAATAAATAATTTAGTTAGCAAAACCTATTTTAAATAGCATTAAATCCAAATAAAAATCACTTCTTAGAAAAATATTAGTCTTAGGTAATTTTTAGGATTATTAACACCCAAACTAAATTATTCATTATTATATGAAATGTTTTTAGTCATAGGACACCAAGAGATATAAGTTGAGAGAGAAAGTAAGTGAATACGGTAGTTTTGAACATAAAATGAGTGGCTCCCGAGATAGGATTCGAACCTATGACCCGCTGATTAACAGTCAGCTGCTCTACCGCTGAGCTACTCGGGATTAATAATAAAACTTTAATATATTAAATATAATTTTAATTTTACTCAATAAATAATATTATAAATCTAAATATAAACTTAATTTAATGAAATGATAATTGAAAATAAATCATATACCGGTGAAGATATTGAAAATTTAAATAGTATTGCCTCTGATCATCTTTTTATGCACGCAATGCAAACAAATGATTGGAAAAAAAGTGGCTTGCAAATGTATAAAGATGGCCAAGGGTGTTGGGTGACTGATTTAGAAGACAATAAATTTTTAGATATGATGGGAGGGCTTTGGTATAAAAGCTCAGGTTATGGCCAACAAGAAATTGCAGATGCTGCCTACAAACAATTATCCGAACTTTCTTCTCCTCCTGCTTATTCTACTACTCCGTCAACTGTAAAGCTTTCAGGAGAAATAGCATCGTTATATCAAGATAAAAAATGTAGAACTTTTTTTACAAGCGGTGGCTCAGAATCAGTTGAAACAGCTGTTAAAATGGCAAAAAAATACCAAAATCTTAACGGTAAGCCCAAAGCTTTTAAAGTTATTTCAAGAAGATTTTCTTATCATGGGTCAACTGCAATGGCAGTTAGTTTAGGAAGGGCAAGTTATTCTGATCCGATGGGTCCTGAAATGATCGGAACAATATATTGCCCTAATTTTGATTCTTATAGATCACCAATCCCAGGAAACCCAGACATTGAAGAAATTTCAAAATGGTTAATCGATGAATTAGAAAGAATAATTATTCATAATGATCCTGATACTATAGCAGCATTTATTGCTGAACCTGTTTCAACTTCAGCTGGTATTCATTTTGCACCAGAATCATATTGGAAAGGTATAAGAGAATTAACTGAAAAATATAATATTGTGATGATTGCTGATGAAGTAATAACTGGATTTGGTAGGCTTGGAGAGTGGTTTGGGACTATGGTATGGGATGTTATGCCTGATATAACTACTACTGCAAAGGCTCTTACAAGCGGATACGTCCCTTTGGGTGCAGTTATTGCTACAGAAAAAATAGCAAACGCATTCATTGGAGGAAAGAAAGAAACTTTTTCTCACCTAATAACTTTTGGAGGACATCCAGTTGCAACAGCAGCAGCGCTAGCTAATTTAAATTTAATGAAAAGAGAAAGAATGGTAACTAATGCAAAAGAAATGGGTGTTTATTTGCATGAAAAACTAAATCAATTAAAAGATTTAAAGTACGTTGGTGACGTTCGTGGAGGTAAAGGTTTATTGGCAACAGTCGAATTAGTAAAAAATAAAAAAACTAAAGAAAGTTTTGATGAAAGCAAAAACTTATACGGAATAATGCCAAAATTATTAAAAGAAAATGGCCTGCTTTCTTACAGGGCGGGGGATCTGATTTCTGTTTGCCCGCCACTTCTTATTAATAAGGATGAAATTGATTTTATTGTTGAAGGAATAAGATCATCAATATTAGAACTTGAAAAAATTTAATTAATGAAAATTGGTTGTGTCCATCCTATGGAGCCTGTTGATGATATTGTCTTTGTTCTGTAATAAGTATATTCATTGTTTTCATTAACTAAATTGAATTTTACTGATTTTCCATTTATTTCTTCAATTATTTCTCCTTCATTTGAGATTAACTGAGTTGTATATTTTGAATCAGTAAGAAGAGAATTAGATAATCCTTTATTAAAATAATCGCCTGCAATTGATAGTTCAATTTTTTCTTTATTAAATTTAATATTCTTAAATTTAACTCCATTAGAAAAATAGAAATTACCATTCCTCATTGAATCTAAGATATTTTTTTCTGAAAGATTTTTAGCAAATACCTCTACCCACCCTCTTCCAGGATTATGTCTATGAGGGGCAAATTCTTCTTTAAAGTGGTGTGAATCATCAACAGCAACCCCCCAAATTTTAATTTTTTTACTCAACATTTCATCCCACATTTCCTCTACACTTTTTTTACCTCCACCTCCGTAATTGTGAGTATTATAATTTCCATTGAAAACCTCAATAAAATGAGCTCCCCTAACTTGAACTAAATCTTTTTCATTAAGCGCCCATCTAAAGTTAGGATGGTTTATTTCTGCTAAACCTCCTGAATTTATTATGTTATCAATATTTGCCTGAAGAGTTTTTACTTTTGTGGACCTTAATGTTGGCTCAATAACCTTTTTAATTCCAATTGCATTAATGTGAATTGTATAAGGCAAATTTAAAGTTATTTCTTCACCAGGAATAAGCAATAACTTTGTTTGATTGCTATCTAATATTGTAAGGTGATTATGATCAGATAATACGAGAAAATCATATTTATTATTACTATACCAATCAACAACAGTTTCAGGAGAACTATCTCCGTCACTATTATTTGTATGTGTATGAAGATTTCCTTTGAACCATGGCATATTATAAAAATTTCATTTGTTACTTTTGTGTTAATTTATTATAATCATTCAATATTAATCTTATCAATAAGTCTTAATAGATAGGGGAGTCGTTTTGACTAAAAAATCAAAATCAAAATCTGTTAAATCGGGACCAAAAAAGAGGTCCCAAAAAAAATCCCAAGTTGCTGATTTTGGAAGAAAGACTGTAAGAGATGAAGTGGTCTTATCTGTCAAGGACCTAAAGACTCAATTTATCACCAAATACGGAACTGTAAAAGCAGTTGATGGTGTAAGTTTTGATTTAAAAAAAGGTGAAACTTTGGGTATAGTTGGTGAATCAGGATCAGGAAAATCAGTAACATCATTATCTCTAATGAGATTAGTCCCTCAACCGCCAGGGGAAATCGTTGATGGGCAAGTCATTCTAAATGGAAGAAATTTATTAGATCTTTCTGAAAAAGAAATGACTGAAGTAAGAGGAGGAGAGATATCTCTAATACTTCAAGATCCTATGACAGCTTTGAATCCTTGTTTTTCAATTGAGAATCAAGTTGGTGAAGGTATTAGTATTCATCAAGGTGATAAAGGAAAGAATTTATTTGAAAAAGTAGTTGATGCCTTGAAGTCTGTAAGGATTCCAGCGGCGGATCAACGAGCAAAAGACTTCCCTCATCAACTTTCGGGAGGAATGAGGCAAAGGGTAGTAGGTGCAATTGGAATTTCTTCAAATCCTTCCGTAATAATTGCTGATGAGCCAACAACTTCATTAGATGTAACAATACAAGGTGCTTATTTAAGATTACTTAAACAGATTCAAGAAGAAACAGGTGTTGGTATTATTTTTATTACTCATGATTTCGGAATTGTGGCAAAAATGTGTGATCGAGTAGCAGTTATGTATGCTGGAAGAATAGTTGAAAGTGCTGACGTAAGAACTATATTTAATAACCCATTACATGAATATACTAAAGCTTTAATAGAATCTGTTCCTAAGCTAGAACAAAAAACCGGAAGATTGACTCAAATTAAAGGTCAACCACCTGCTTTGTGGGATTTGCCAGAAGGTGATACTTTTGCCCCGCGGTCAACATTAAAGTTTACTGAAAAAGATGCAAGTGTAAGACCTGAATTGGTTGAGGTTTCAAAAGGTCACTTTGTTCAATTATCAAGAAGTTCTGTTAAGGATTTCAAAAAATATGCACATTTAGTTGATTATTAATTATGGCTACAAATAAAGTAAAAAATAAGAAAAGTATTGTCCCTGAGGAGCTTGGTTGCACAACTCCGACAAAAGATTCAATTGTCCAAGTTAGGAATTTAAGAAAACATTATGAAGTTAACAAGGCATTATCAATCTTTGGAAAAGATATTCTTGGCAAAACTGATTTATTGAAAGCTGTAGATAATGTAAGCTTTGATGTCGCAAAAGGAAAGACTTTTGGTTTGGTTGGTGAATCAGGTTGTGGAAAAACTACAACTGGAAAACTTATTTTACAACTTGAAACCCCGACAGAAGGCGAAATATTTTTTCAAGGTGAAGATGTTTCTAAATTATCGTCTGCTGGAATGGCTGAGTACAGAAAATCAGTACAAGCTGTTTTTCAAGATCCTTGGGCATCTTTAAATCCTAGGATGAGAGTAAGAGACATAGTTGGTGAGCCATTACAAATAGCTACAACAATGACAAAAGACCAAATAGATAAAAGAGTTGGGGATTTGTTGGAGGAAGTCGGATTGAATGAGTACCAATCAAATTTTTATCCTCATGAGTTTTCTGGAGGGCAAAGGCAGAGGATTGGTATAGCTAGAGCTTTAGCATTAAATCCAAAACTTATTATTCTTGATGAACCAGTGTCTGCACTTGATGTTTCAATAAGGGCGCAAATAATGAATTTGCTTGTAGATCTTCAAAATGAACATGATTTAGCATATGTTTTGATAGCTCATAACTTGGCAACTGTTAGATATATGTGTCATAAAACAGCAGTTATGTATTTAGGTGTAATCCAAGAAATGGGAGACACTGAAGCTGTATTTACAAATCCACAACATATATACACGAACGCTTTAATGTCAGCTGCATTGCCGAGCCACCCTGATATAGACCGAGATGAAATTGTTCTGCCTGGAGAAGTTGTTTCTCCTATAAATCCTCCAGATGGGGATGTTTTTCAAACAAGGACACCAATGGATGTAGATAAAAAACATAAGTATGCATCAACAAGACCTCCATTAGTTCAAGTTGGAAAAAAAGATCATTGGGTTGTTAAAACCCCTTGGAGCATAGCAACAAAAGAAATGAAAGTTAAGTTGGAGGGTAAATAGATGGCAAGATTTTTGACACAAAGATTAATTTCTTCATTTGTTTCCATAATCGGCGCTACTCTTGTGATATTTTTACTCGTTCAACTTCATAATGACCCTAGAGAACTTTACGTTCCAGATTCAGGTTATGGTTTAACCGAAGAGCAATGGGAAATGCTAGGTGAAAAAATGGGATTCAATGACCCTTTGCCGGTTCAATATTGGAATTGGATATCTGGTGCATTTTTAGGTGATTTTGGTGTTTCTCTTGCACAACAAGTTCCTGTAAGAGATATTATTCAAAATAGGATGCGAGCGACTATTGAATTAGCAATTGGAGGCTGGGCATTTGCAATCTTACTGGGCATACCAACAGGAGTTTTGGCTGCAGTTAAAAGGGGTACATTTTGGGATTATATAGCAAGAGGCGTAGCAATTATTGGTCAAGGAGCACCTCCATTTGTTATTGGACTACTATTAATTGTGATTTTTGCAGTATGGCTTCAAGATACACCTTTTGAATTGCCGGCTGCAGGAAGACCTCCTCAATTTAATATAAAGACTTACATATTGCCTTGCATAGCATTAGGGTGGCCAGCTGCAGCTGGCCTGATGAGGCTTACAAGGTCTGCAATGCTAGAAGTACTTGATTCAGAATTTGTAAAGCTAGCGAGGGCAAAAGGTGTAGGTTGGAATAAAGTTATCTACAAGCATGCATTAAAAAATGCTTTGATAACCCCCCTAACTTCTGCACTTCTTCTGTTCTCTGGTTGGTTAAACGGAGCTTTAGTTATAGAAATTATTTTTGGATGGCCTGGAATTGGTTATGATGCTTTATTTACAGCAGTAAATGATAACGATTTTCCTCTACTCCAGGGGACAGTATTTTTCTTCGTAATAATATTTGTAATTTTTGCATTATTAGCTGACCTTTTGTATACAATTATTGACCCGAGGGTTAGGTTGACTGGAGGAGAAAAATAATGAATTACTTATTGATTGGCTGGCAATTTTTAAGGAGATATCCCGTAATACCTATTTTTATATTAATTTTGCTCCTAATAGCGGCTGCAATTGGGCCGTATGTTACTCCATACGAAAGAGATATTGGAAATATTGCTGATAGACATCTCTCATTATTTTCTACATCAGAACACACTACTATACAGGTTTCCAAAGACGATGTTGTAAATGGTTTTCATTTGTTGGGAACAGATCATGCAGGAAGAGACATATTCACTCGGCTACTTCATGGTTCCAGAATTTCTTTGATGGTTGTTGCAATTTCAATCACAACTGGAATGGCTTTTGGGTTAACATTTGCAATGATTTCTGGGTATTACGGAGGAATTGTTGATGAAGTGTTAATGAGAATAGTTGACGTATGGAATGCATTGCCGTTTTTAATGGTTGCTCTTGTATTAACATTAATATTTGGAAGAGGTCTTAATATAATGATATTAGTATTATTCCTTGTTGCATGGGTTAACTTTGTAAGGATCATTAGAGCCCAAATTCTTGTACTTAAGGAGATGGACTATATTGCTTCAGCTAAAATATGTGGTGCATCTGATGCAAGAATAATGATAAAACATTTATTTCCTGGTATTTTAAATTCAGCCGTTGTTATTGCAACATTAAATACTAGCGGTCTAATATTAGCTGAATCAACATTAAGTTTTGTTGGTGCAGGTATTCAACCTCCTACTCCTGCATGGGGAGTTATGGTAAATGAAGGAAGAGATTATCTGAGTACAGCATGGTGGCAATCAATGGTGCCATCAGGAGCAATCTTTCTTGTTGTAATTAGTCTAAATTTCCTTGGCGATTGGTTAAGAGATAGACTGGATCCAAGATTAAGACAGGTGGATTAATGAAATTGAGACTATATTTAACTTTATTAAGTGCATTTTTATTAATTATTGTTGCTTGTGGCGAAAGACTGGATACTTATGAAATTATTGGCACAACAACAACCCAGCAAAAACTTGATAATGAATCTGGAACTGCAACTGCTGTAGCTGAAAGAGCTGCTTCAATGGAAGCAACAAGAGCTGCTGGAGGTGAAGTAGACTTGAGGCCTGCTGAAAGAGCAGCAGCAACTGCTCAAGCTGAAGCAACTGCAGCCGCTGAGAGAGGCGAAGAAATTAATCTTGA
>JAYYQG010000044.1:0-13423 GCA_036128515.1 Chloroflexota bacterium | reverse complement strand
GTGCTTTCCGAAGAAAACGAGTTCGCTCGACTTGCATGCATTAGGCGCGCCGCCAATGTTCGTCCTGAGCCAGGATCAAACTCTTAAACTGACGTGTGTTCCTTCCACTAATTATGGATCACGATATTAAATTGTTAAATGGCCACATCTATATCAAATTTGCATCGATAAAAATGGGACTAGAATACTATAACTCTACTCTAAGCTAGTGTCAACTTGTAAATTGTTAATAAAATGGAAGATTTATGTTAATTTAATTATTATTTTGCATGAAGGAGAAATTTTGATAATAGATAGTCATTGCCATTCATGGAAATATTGGCCATATCAGCAAAAAAATAATCACGAACCTAATCAAATTCCAGTACCAAATCCAGAAACTTGGGGTAATATCGATCAACTAAAATATGAAATGAAAATCAATAAAATTGATTATGCAACCATAGTTTCTGCTCAAATCTGGAATAATACTGATAATAATGATTACGTAAACGAATCAATAAAGCATCAAAAAAAATTCTTTCAATTTATTGATTTTGATAGCTACTGGTCAAATAATTATCAAACAAATGGGGCATTGGATAGATTAGAAAAAATTAAAATGTCAAAAAATGTAATTGGAATTACTCAATATTTAGGGGAAGATGATGGAAAATGGTTAGTTTCTACTGAAGGTAGAAAATTATTTCAGGCTATTAATCAGAAAAAAATGATTGTTAGTATTTCTTGTAATCCAAGACATATCAAAAATATAAGAAAATTAGCTGAAATTTTTCCCAAAATGCCTATATTGCTTCATCATATGGGCGGAATGAAATCAGGATCAATGAATAAAGTTGAAAATAATGAAGTTTTAGAATCATCAAAATTTAAAAATATATTTTTGAAGTTTTCAGGTTACAACTATGTTTTGGGGGAAGATAGAAGATGGGATTTCCCATACAACGATGCATTATGGGTATATAAAGAGGCATATCAAAAATTTGGAAGCAATATGGTTTGGGGGTCAGATTTTCCAGTAGTAAAATTTTCTTCAACTTATAAGCAGTCTTTTGAGGTTTTTAATAAATATTGTGATTTTATGTCTGAAAATGATAAAAATTTAATTCAAGGAAATAATCTAGCTAAACTAATTAAAGAAAGGGGTAAAATTGACTGATAAGTTACCCGGTGAACCTTACACAAGAATTTCTTGTGAAGAAGCCCATAAATTTTATGGTCAGGAAGATAGCCATTTTATTGATGTGAGAAATAACGATGAATATGAAAGCGGGCATATTCCTGGAAGTATTCATATTCCTGTAGATCAATTTATACAATCAATTGATAAATTACCTGAAAAAGGTAATTTATATTTTATTTGCGCAGCAGGTGCGAGAAGCGGTCTTGCATGTGAGTTCTCCGCATCATTTTCAATTGAAGAAAACAGACTTTTTAACATATTCGAAGGAATGCCAACTTGGATAAGTAAAGGTTTGCCCGTAGAAAAAGGTATCTAAAGATGAAATTGAAGGTAGTAGGTGTTCTAGCCTATGACTCAATTGCTTCCGAATATGGAAAAAAGGATGATTTATTTGGCGGGTCCGCAACACATTTTGCAATTGCTGCTTCGTATTTAAATAATTCTGTGCATATAACTGGTGGAATTGGGAATGATTTTAAAAAAGATGATTTAAAAACTCTTTCATCTAAAGGAATTAATATTGATGGTATCGAGAAGCTAAATGAAAATACATTTAGGTGGGAGGGAAAGTATGAATATGATTCACCCAACGATGCAATAACAATATCAAATAGTATAATTAAAGGTGAAGATAATGTATTAAACACTTACAAACCTAAATTATTTAGTGAAAACGAAAATAAAGACGAAAGTTATTTTCTTTTTCTTGCTAATGGAGACCCGAAACATCAATTTGAGTTAATTAATCAAACAAATATGGAGTCAAAATTTATTGGATTAGACACAATGGATTTTTGGATAAATAACAACTTGGAAGATGTGAAAAAACTATTCCCTTTAATTGATATTTTGATAATAAATGAAAATGAAGCGAAGTTAATTTCAAAAGAGAATAATTTAAAGCAGTGTATTTCCAAATTAAATGACATAGGTGTTAGAAGAATGATAATTAAATTGGGAAATTATGGGATGATTTATTCCTATAATAAGGAAACATTCTTTCTTCCTGCTTTACTTTTAGATAAAGTTGTCGATCCAACAGGTGCTGGTGATAGTTTTGCTGGCGGATTTATGGGATACTTATCTACGGTAAATGCTTATGAAGAAATAGAGTTTAAAAATGCATGTATCTACGGCACAGTAATGGCATCTTTATGCGTTGAAGATTTTGGAATTAACAAAACTGTAAGTCTTTCTGAAGAAGAAATTGAAAATAGAAGGAAATTACTTTTAAATCAAATAAAAATATGAGGATTACTAATGAACAATAAAATTAAGTGTGACATAAAAGATATAAACCTAGCCAAAGAAGGTGCATTACGTGCTGAATGGGCTTCTAAAGAAATGCCAGTTTTACATTCAATTAAAGAAAGATTTATAAAAGAAAAGCCATTAAAAGGAACAAAGATTTCAGGATGCCTCCACATCACTGCAGAAACAGCTAACTTAGTTGAAACACTTTCAGCAGGAGGAGCTGATGTATTTATGTGTGCTTCCAATCCACTTTCAACCCAAGATGATATTGCTGCATACCTAGTTAGTCAAGGTATTTCTGTTTATGCAATCAATGGCGAAGATGATAATACATACGACTCTCACCTCGAGGCTGTTCTTTCTGAAAAACCTAACCTAACAATTGATGATGGTGCTGATTTAGTTGCAAAACTACACGGAGATAATCATCCTGGTTTAGAGAATATTATAGGCAGCATGGAAGAAACAACTACAGGCATAATAAGATTGAAGGCGCTTTCTTCAGAAGGAAAATTAAAGTTTCCTGTTATAGCAGTTAATGATTCAGACACTAAACATATGTTTGATAACCGATATGGAACTGGCCAAAGCACGCTTGACGGAATAATTAGAGCGACAAACATTCTTCTTGCAGGAAAGACTATTGTAATAATTGGTTATGGGTGGTGTGGCAGAGGTCTTGCATCGAGAGCACAAGGAATGGGTGCAAGGACAGTTGTTTGTGAAGTTGATTCAGTAAAAGCCCTTGAAGCAATTATGGACAATCATGAAGTTATGACCATGGAGGAAGCAAGTAAAATTGGAGACATATTTGTGACTGTTACTGGTGGTCTGCATGCAGTTGACAAAGAGCATTTTGAACTAATGAAAAATGGAGCAATAGTTGCTAATTCAGGCCATTTTAATGTTGAATTGAACTTAGAGGCCCTAGAAAAAATGACTGAAAATAGAAGAAGGGTAAGAGAAAATGTTGAAGAATACACTCTTGAAACAGGAAAGCATGTTATCGTTTTAGGTGAAGGAAGGCTTGTAAATTTGGCTGCTGCAGAAGGACATCCACCAAGTGTAATGGACATGAGCTTTGCAAACCAAGCTCTAGCTAGCGAATATATTGTTAAAAACCATAAAGGATTTAAAAATGAAGTTTACACATTACCCAAATCAGTTGATCAAGAAATAGCAGCTTTAAAAATTAGATCGTTTGGTAAGAATTTCGATAAACTCAAAGCAAAACAAGAAAAATACCTAAATAGTTGGGAACTGGGAACTGGTTCATCGCAGGAGGATCTATAATGAGTAACTACTTGTTAACATCAGAATCTGTAACTGAAGGTCATCCGGATAAAATGTGTGATCAAGTTTCTGATTCAATTTTAGATGCAATAATGATGCAAGATCCATATGCAAGAGTAGCATGTGAAACCGCAACTACAACAAATCTTGTTGTCCTTTTAGGTGAAATAACAACTTCAGCTAAAGTTGATTATGAAAAAATTGCAAGAGAAACTATCTTATCCATTGGATACGATAGTGATGATTTAGGCCTTGATGGAAATAATTGCGAAGTAAAAATTGCATTAGGAACTCAAAGCCAAGACATTAAAGCTGGTGTTGACAACTCACTTGAATCAAGAAAAGGTGGAACCGAAAAAATAGGGGCTGGTGATCAAGGGATGATGATCGGGTATGCTTCAAATGAAAGCAACGATTATATGCCTCTTCCAATTTCAATATCACATTCAATTACTAGAAAAATGGCTGAATTAAGAAAAAATGGTAAGTTGGATTGGATAAGGCCTGACGGTAAAAGTCAAATTACCTTTGAATATAATTCTAAAGGAGAGCCATTAAGAATAGATACTGTAGTTATTAGCACTCAACATAGCCCAAATATATCGCAAAGAGATATCGAAAATGAATTAATGAGTACGGTTTGTAAAGAATCAATACCTGAAAAATATTTAGATTCAAATACAAGGTTTATAATTAATCCCTCTGGGCAATTTATTATTGGTGGCCCTCATGGAGATGCTGGACTAACTGGAAGAAAAATAATTGTTGATACATATGGAGGAAGTTGTAGACATGGAGGTGGTGCTTTTTCTGGAAAAGATTGTACAAAGGTTGATAGAACTGGTGCTTATGCAGCAAGATGGGTTGCAAAAAATTGCGTTGCATCTGGATTAGCTGACAGAATGGAAGTACAACTTTCATATGCAATTGGGGTTTCTGAGCCGATTTCAATAATGGTTGACACTCACGGAACTAATAAAATACCTGAAAACGAAATTGTAAAGAAAATTAATCAAAATTTTGACTTAAGTCCTGGTGGCATAATTGAAAATCTTAATTTGAGAAGGCCAATCTACAAGCAAACTGCAGCATATGGTCATTTCGGAAGAAATGATATTAATCTTCCATGGGAAGAATTAAATATGATTAAAAAAATTCAATAATGATTCAAAATGACTCAAAACCCAAATTTGGTACAGATGGGTGGAGAGGCATTATTGGAAAAGATTTTAATTCAAAAAATTGCTTTATTGTTGCAAACTCACTTTTAACTCTGTCTAATAATTTATCTAAAATTGTAATTGGTTACGACACTAGAGATCTATCAAAAGAAATATCTTTTAAAATCTCTAATTATTTTAAATCTAAAGGAATTAAAGTTATTTTAAGTGAATCTCCAATACCTACCCCTGTAGTAAGTTTTTCGGTAAAGTGCCAAAATGCCGATTTCGGAATGATGATAACTGCAAGTCATAATTCAAAAATATGGAATGGGATTAAAATTAAAAATAAAAATGGACAATCAATTAATGAAGCAACTGCAAATAAGCTTACTGAAATTATTGAAAAGCAAAACATAAACAAAGTTGATTTAGATATTTTTGAATCTAACAATAATGATCAAGATTGTTATGACTTGTTGTCAGAATATATTAAATCAGTGAGAAAAATTGTAGATATAGAAGCTTTAAGAAGATCAAATATGAATGTCATTGTTGACTGTATGTTTGGAACTTCTAGGTCAATTTTCAAGAAAATTATTGGCCAAGGCAATATTAAAATTTTTGAAATTAATAATAAACCAGACTCTTCTTTCCCTGGTATAAAACAGCCAGAACCTATTGAAGAAAATCTCAATAATTTAAAAAATAAAATTATAAATTCAAATGCAGATATAGGATTTGCATTTGATGCTGACTCTGACAGAGTTGGAATCATAGATAATAAATCTAATTATATAGAATCTCCTTATGTATTTTGTATTATTGCTGATCATGTTTTGGAAAGTAAGTACAAGAGAAACATTTCCACTACAGTTTCAATGACATCAATGATAGATAAAATAGTAAAAAAATATGGTGTTAAATGCTTTAGGACTAAGGTTGGATTTAAATATGTTGCGCCTAATATGGAAAAAAATAATTCAATCTTGGGAGGTGAAGAAAGTGGTGGTTACTCATACTCTGAACACTTATTAGAAAGAGATGGAATTGCAAGTTCATTATTAATTTTAGATAAATTAATTCGTTCTAAATTGATATCATCAAATTTAATGAAAGATTTATCAATTGAATACGGTAATTATTTTTATAAGCGAGTAGATATTGAATTAAAAGAGAATATATTAAATAAATTCAAAGACTTTATTTCTAATTTTAATGAATCAAAAATTATTAACCAAGAAATCGCAAATATAGATAGAGAGGACGGAATAAAAATCATCTTCAAAAACACCGAATGGATTTTAGTAAGACTATCAGGAACTGAACCTCTTGTAAGAATATATGCTGAATCAAAAAACAAAGATTCTGTAAATTTATTGATTTCAAAATTTAGTAAATTATTTATTTAATGAAAAATATCAGATTAAATATTTCTGATAATGATTTCTTAAAGATATTTTTAATTAAAGATTATTCTCTTCTTTGGTTTTCTAGTTTTACAAGTATGTTGTCAATGCAAATTAGGATAATTGCTACAGGATTTATACTTTATGACATTACTGGATCCGGTTTAAGCTTAGGGATGTTGGGAATAATTCAGCTATTTTTCCAACTTCCATCAATTTTATATGGTGGAGTTTTAGCTGACTTTTTTAAAAGAACAACAATAATTACAATATCTCAGTCATTTGGAACAGTAGTTATATTCATTCTTTTTTATTTAACTGCTAAAGAATTAATTAACGAATGGCACATTTATATCTCAACTGCTTTACTTTCAATTAATTCAACTATTGGTGGTCCTGCAAGATCTGCATTAACTGCTAATTTAGTTCCAAAAAAATTGCTAATAAATGCTGTTGCAGCAAATACTGCAACTATGCAAATTGGAAGTGTTGCAGCGCCAATACTTTTTGGATTATTTACAGTTTCATTTGACGCTTCTTATCCGCTTTTGATCGGGAGCATTGCAGCTTTAATTTCAGCTATAACCTGCATCCTTATAAAGAATGATAATTACATTAAAAATACACAGAAAATGAGCCCCCTTAAAAATATTGTAGAGGGATTTATATATGTTAAAGAGCACCCAATTTTACCTGGCTTATATTTATTAGACATAGGTGTCACAGTCGTAAGTTTTTACAGACAAATCATGCCATTAATTGCTGATAGACTTTTTAAAGGTGGTGCTGCAGTAATTTCATTGTTAACAGCATTCAATTCAATTGGAGCTATTATTGGCTCTTTTTTAGTTGTATTTTTTTCAAAGATAAAATCAAAAGGCTTATTAGTTCTTGGTGCAACTTTCGTATATGGAATATTGTTAATTATTTTTGGTTTATCTACATCATTAATTATAGGAGTTGTAATAATCACACTTTTAGGTGCTACTGACGCTGTTGGCATGACAATTAGGCAAGCAATTGTTCAACTTACCTCCCCTGATCATTTAAGGGGAAGAGCAGTAAGTTTACATTCAGTTGCAGCAATGACAGCTAATAATATTGGTCATTTTGAAATTGGGATTACATCTGAATTAATAGGAACAAGAAATACATTGATTTTAGGGGGGATAATATCTTGTATTGTTGTATTTCTTATTTGGAAGTTATTCAAAGGTGTTGGAACTTATAAATTAGATGTATAATTTTTGAATGTCTGAAAAAATAGTTGTAGATAAACTAACAAAGTATTACGGAACATTTAAAGCACTTTCTAATGTATCTTTTAATGTAAATAAAGGTGAAGTTTTCGGATTAATTGGTCCGAATGGTGCAGGCAAAAGTACCACGATGAGAAGCATGCTTAACTTTATTTTTCCATCTAAAGGAAGTATCACTATAAATGGGCTTGATTCAAAAAAAGATTATCTAAAAATTCGATCATTCATAGGATATTTGCCAGGTGAATTTACCACTTATGAAAATATGAATGGACAAGAATATTTAAAACATATTTTGCATTTAAGAAAAATTCCTCAAAACGAAAATTATGTAAAAAAATTAGCAAAACGATTTGATTTGGACTTAAGTAAAAAAGCAAAAAACTTATCAAAAGGTAACAAACAAAAAATTGGAATAATTCAAGCATTTTGCCATGACCCAGAAATATTAATTCTCGATGAACCAACAAGTGGTTTGGATCCACTTAAACAGCAGGTTTTTGATGACCTTATTCTTGAATACAAAGAAAAAGGTAAAACAATTTTTATTTCTTCGCATGTACTTCCCGAAGTTGAAATGTTATGTGACAGAGTTGCAATAATTAAAGACGGAAGAATAGTTGCCGAAAATACCATGTCAAAACTAAAATCCATGGCAATGAATAGATTCGAAGTGATATTCAAAAATGAAATTAGAGAGAAAGGGTTTGGGAAATCTATTGGAGTCAAAAAAATAATTAGATCAGGTGACAAATATATTTTTGATATTGAAGGTGACGTAAATAAATTTATTAAAAAAATCACTGAAAATAAGGTCTTATCTTTTAAGAGTATAGAACCTGATTTAGAAGAAATATTTTTATCTTTTTACAAAAAAAGGGGTAAGGATGTTAAGTAATATACTTCTTAAATCATTATGGGATTTTAGGAAAGCTGCAATATATTGGTTTATATCGATTTTTCTTCTAGCTCTTTATATTATATTTGTTCTTTCTTCTATTGAATTAAATGCATTTCAAACAATAATTGATAGCTTTCCTAAAGCTCTAACTCAATTTATTGCTGGAGAGTCTGGAATTGATTTCGGGAGCATAGAAGGTTTTTTGAACGCACAAATTTTTACTATTATGGCTCCAATTTTTGCAATATCAGTTGCTGTAAATTCTGGAGGCAAGTCAACTGCCCTTGAAGAAACAAACCAAAGCCTTGATATTATACTATCAACCCCAATTACAAGAGAGAATTTTTTAATTCAAAAAGTTTCATCAATGATAATAAAAACTTTATTTATTTCATCTGCACATTGGATTTCATACTATTTATTATCAATATTTTTTTCTGAAAATATATCTGCAGAAGGATTATTTGCTATATGCTTAAATTTATTTTTAATGGGGATTTCTTTTGGGATGATAGCTATTTATGTTGGTACTTTAAATGGTAATTCAACTAATGCAATTGCACTTGCTGGTGGATTAGCATTAGTTTCATATCTCATAGCCAACATTGCTCCACTAGTCGATTCATTAGATGCAACAAAGTACTTTTCATTATTTTATTATTACAAGAGTGGAGATCCACTAAAATATGGTATTCATAACTGGCATTGGGCTCCATTTATTGCCACAAGCATAATATTCTTTGCATTATCTTTTCTGCAATTTAAAAAAAGAAACTTGCAATAATTATTCGTTTCTTAATGCTAAAATTGGGTCAAGTTTTGATGCTCTGTATGCTGGGTAAACTCCACTAATTAACCCAATAATAAATGAAACTGCGAAGGCAATTACAATACTCAATGGCTGTATAACTGTCCTAACAGTAAAATCATCAAATTGTATTTGACCATCCAAAGCTAAAGATATAAAAGATCCTAATACAATACCTATTATTCCTCCTAAAGAACTCAAAGTTAAGGCCTCCCAAACAAATTGTTTTATTATGTCTCCCTTTGTTGCACCAACAGCTCTTCTTATTCCTATCTCTCTTGTTCTTTCAGTAACTGAAACTAGCATTATATTCATTACCCCAATCCCTCCAACTGCTAATGATATACCGGCTATCCCTCCAAGAAGAAGGGATAATATATTAGCAATACTGGATGCAGCACCAATTAAGTCTTTCTGACTTTCAATAATAAAATCTGGATTGGAAACATTGTGCCTTGCAAGTAATATATTTGTTATCTCATCCTTGATTAATGATTCATCAGCGTTATCCGAAGTTTGGATAATAATGTTATTAACATTTGTTTCTCCAGTTGGGTTTTTAATAAAACTGATTCTTGCTTGAAGAGTAGAAACTGGTATGAATACTGCATTATCTTCATCGACCCCTACACCTGCCCCTTTTTCAGAAAGGACACCTACGACTCTAAAATTAAATAAAATCCTCCCCCCTGCTATTGAGATTCTTACATTTTTACCAACAGGAGATTCATCTGGAAAAAGCTGATTAGAAATTTGATAACCCAATACTATATTAAGAGATTTTTTTTCTACGTCATCAATATCTATAAATCTACCGTCTGACAATTCCAGTCCTCTTATTTCAGAATAAGTATATTCTGTTCCAACAACTTGAGTTCCAATATTGTTTGAAGGTGTAATTGCTTGGGCAGTAAAATCAATCATAGATGTTAACCTATCAACCCCTAATATTTTAGAATCAATAATTGCTTCACCGTCTTCTCTAGTTAAAGTTAGTGCAGAACCAGCAGCGCCCTTTTGCCCATCTTCTTCTGATGATCCAGGTTCGATGAATATTAGATTAGTGCCTAATGCACTCAATTCATCGATAACACCCTTTACGGCTCCTTGACCTATCGCCATTAATACAATCACCGAACTTACCCCAATTATTATACCTAGAGTAGTAAGTAAGCTCCTTAAAGTGTTTGAAAGGATAGCTCTAAAAGACATTAAAATTAGATCAAAAATGCTCATTTATTTTTTTTGTCCTTTATTATTTTTCCATCATTTATTGATATTGTTCTTTCAGTATAGCCAGCTATTTCTGATTCATGCGTAACGATTATGACAGTTATTCCTTCATTTTTTACAAGATTTTTTAATGTACCCATAACTTCAGAACCAGTTGCATTATCTAATGCGCCAGTAGGTTCGTCCGCAAGAACAACTTTAGGTTCAACAACTAAAGATCTTGCTATTGATACTCTTTGCTGTTGACCTCCGCTCAATTGACTTGGCTTAAAATCTACCCTGTCAATCAAACCAACCATATCAAGTGCCTTTAAAGCTTTTTCTTTTCTATTATCAACATTTTGATAAATAAGCGGCAATTCAACTTGCTCTACAGCAGTTAGTCTCGGTAATAAATTGTAGCTTTGAAAAACAAACCCAAATAACTTCCCTCTTAATATAGACCTTTGGTCGTCGTCCAGAGATGCAATGTTACTTTGGTAAATATTGTATTCGCCTGAAGTAGGGTTATCTAGGCAGCCAAGTATATTCATCAAGGTGGTCTTTCCAGAGCCTGACTGACCCATTATTGATATAAATTCACCTTTATCAATAGTTAGATTTACTGATTTAAGAGCATGCACTTTTTCCGCTTCAGTTTCATATATTTTATTTACAGATTTAAGCTCTATCATTATTCTCCAGCATTATTTCTAAATCCAGAGCTTTTAGGTTGATTTGGGGGTGGAGGATTTTGATTCTTGGTACTTTCATTATCTTTAAAATTGTCAATTAACTTGTCTTTATCAATAATTTCAGATTTTATAATTACAACATCTCCTTCGCTCAATCCACTAAGAATTGAGGTCCTAGATCCATCTGTTTCCCCTAATTTAACAACAACTTCTTCTTCAACATCACCTAAAGACTTTATTACGTAAGAATCACGCCCTTTTCGTTTAATTGCCTTAGAAGGAACTAATATTAAGTCTTCTTTAAGGTCTTTAATTAAAATTACATTGCCACCCATTCCAGCTACTGGGAGACTAGAAGGAGAGAATTGTTGAATAAGATTAAAAATTCCACCAGAACTTAAATCTATTGAAGGCGTACCTGATGCTTCTATACAACCAGATTCTCTAATTTTAATTATTGTTTCAGGTGATATTTCTGAAATTTCAAAATCTTCACCTAAGCTTTTTCTTAAACAATCAATATCTAAATTTGATGGGTCAAAATTAGGCATTGAATTTGGCGATTGAACTGCAGGACTAGAAGGCAAGAAACCTGAAAGAGAGGAACCCAAATCTATTCCCGAAGCATATCTAGCTAGTTCTGGTAATGCTGCTGCAATTTCTCTCGTAGTTAAAATATCTGCTTTTACAGGATACGAAACTATACCTTGATTAATATTAGGTATAATACTTAAATTTGTTACTCTCACTATATATGGCTGGTCAGGTATTGAATCAAAAATAGCTAGACCTAATAAACCTTCTTTTATTCCATCTAAATCTGACTCCGATATTGATAAATCTACCGAAATTGAGGTTATATCACTAACAATACCTAATAATGTACCTGCACTAACTTTATCTCCAACTGAAACATTAATTTGACCAATTACACCTTCTCTTGGAGCCTTTACTTGAAGCAAGTCAACAATATTTTGATTTTCTTGAACTGTTAATTCTGCAGCATATACACTCTCTCTTTGTCTCAAAATTTGATATTCAGAAGCTCCATTCATAACGTCATTTTGGTTTTGGAGAGCAGATTTTAAGGAAATTTTAGAAGTTTCTAAAGATGACTCAGCTACACGAACAGCTGTTTCAGCTTGGCTTATATCATTTTTAGAAGGCGATATAATGGCTTCATAATTTGCTTGAGATGTTTTTAAGTTACTTTCTGCATTATCTAATGTCTTTAAAGAATTTGAATAGTTTGAATTAGCTAAAAGTAATGCTTTGGTAACAGAAACCCTTGTTGCTGTAGGATCATTTTCAGACTTAATATCTTCGAGTAATTTTGAAACATTAGCTTCACTAATTGGCAATGCATCTGACGTACAAACTGGAGCTTTTTGATCCTCAAATTGTGGGTCAGTAAGTCTTGTTTCACAATATGTTTTTTGAGCATCTAACAAATCGACATAACTATTATCAATTGCATTTTTTGCATTTACTAAAGCGGATTGAGATGAAATTAAATTAGCATTAGCTGAATTAAGTGAAGAATCTAAAGGCTCCAATAAATTTTCTAGGTTTATTTTTGCGTTTTGAAGTTGCTGATTGGATATTTCAACTTGTTGTTCAGCACTTTTAACAGCTTGGCTTGAAGATAATTTTTCTGATTCAGTTGGACTATTTTCCAGTTCTTCTAGAGTTAATTTTGCTTGAGAAAGATTTGATTTCGCAATTTCAAGGTTTCTTGTTGCAGCTTCATCATCAAAGGAAATAATAATATCACCTTTATTGACATCATCACCTACCTCAAAATAAACATTTGTTACTTCAGCAGATGAGTTTGCATACAAATTAGAAAGAGAACCTTCTTTTGCTGTACCGGAAGATGTCAATGTAGTTGCCATATTACCTTTTTCTACAACTATGTAATTGTTCTTGTATTCAATTTCTTTGATTTCTTCTCCAAACAAATTAAAAAAATCAAAATATAAAATTGCACCAATTAATAAAACTGCTGCTATTGAAAATGTGGGCAATACAGGAAACTTTCTCTTTTTTGCACTTAAAATTTGCTCAATTTGATTAATTTCTTGTTTTTTTGCCATAAAACAGACCCTCCGTATGCATAGAAAACTTTAACTATATGTGTAGTATTTTATCATTCATGTAATTTAAAATGTAATAATAAAACATAAAAATTAAACAAATATTTTAATAAAAAAAATTAATATTTTACTAAAATTATGAAATTTAAAGAA
>JAYYQG010000043.1:0-9415 GCA_036128515.1 Chloroflexota bacterium | reverse complement strand
TAAATTCAACAGTAAAAAAAAATGATAAAAAAAATTTATTTGATATTTCAAATGTTTTAAATAAAAAAAACATATGGATTAACCATTCTCTAGAACACACCAAAAGGCTAGGTTGGCTAGATTTCAATGGTGTATTAAGTTCTTCTCAAGACATGTGTATCGACACAATTAAAGGGTTAAGCTCAAAAAAAATTATTTTTATTGGAATGGGTGGAAGTATTCAGACTGGCAAAGTGTTAAACCAGATTTCAAATAAAAATAATATGTTGTTTATAGATTCTACTAATCCGGTAGAAATAAAAAATATTTCTGAAGGTTTAAATTTAGAAGAATGCATATTTGTAATTATGAGTAAATCAGGGACAACTTTAGAGACTTTGAAATTGATGCATTTTTTTATAAATAAAATTAAAAAAATTAAGCATAATGATTTTGGTCAAAATTTTATTGCGGTAACAGATAAGGGTACTGACTTAGAAAAATTTGCTCTAAAAAATAATTTTTTAAATATTTTAATTTCTCAAAAAGATATTGGAGGCAGATTTTCTTCATCAACTTTTTTTGGAATACTTCCTTATTGCTTAATTAAAAAAAAATTAAACTATGAGCCTAATTTAGGAATTAAAGAAATAAATTCAAAATGCTCTTCAATTTTAAATGCAATTTATGCTGCAACTGATAAATCAAATTTTAAAAAAATTAATATAAAAATATCAAATGATTATTCAGAAATGGGTATTTGGTTAGAGCAATTAATATCTGAGTCATCTGGAAAAGATAATAAAGGATTCGTTCCTATAATTTCTTACCTTCAAAATGAAAAATCAATAATAAAAATTGTTACAACTACTGAAAAAAAAGGAAAAGATTTAGAGCTGTTAAAAATAGAGCTAAATGAAAATACTATTCTTGAAGATATGTATTTATGGCAAATTGGAATTGTAATTCTTTGCAAAGAAATTAATGTTTACCCTTTTGATGAACCTGACGTTCAAAGTTCAAAACTAAACACATTAAATATATTAAATGGTAATGAAAAAATTAATGACCTTGATACTCATGCAACAAGTAATAAATTTTCAGAATTATTAAATTCAAATAAGAAAAAAGATTTACTTTATTTAAATTTATTTATTCATGAAAGAGAAGGGGTAAAAGATAAAGTTGAAGATTTAAAATCACTTATTAAAAAAACATCAGATATTGACTTAATTGCTGGGTTTGGGCCAAGATATTTACATTCTATTGGGCAGCTACAAAAGGGTGGGTCAAAAAATATTTGGGTAGTATTTTTATTTGACAAAAATTTTGCAGAATTAAATACAATGGATAGTGAATTTTCTGAACTTGCAAATATTTATTATTCGCAATTATTGGGTGACTTATTTGCTTTAAAAGCAAAGAATATAAATACATATTTAATTAATATAGATTCAAAAAAATCAAATCCATTTGACGAGATAATGGAAGAAATTAAGGAGTTAGTATGAATATTGAAATAGCTATTGTTGGTTTAGGAAAAATGGGTCTTGGAATAAATAATAGACTCTCAAAAAAAGGTATAAAAGTTTATGGGTATGACTCTGGTTGGAATGAAGATTTATATAAAAAAAATAAGATAAATGGTGCAAATAATTTGAAAGATTTAATTGGCTTATTTAATTCCTCAAGAAAAATTATTTGGGTAATGGTACCTTCTGGAAAAGCAACTGATGACACTATTACCGAATTAAACACATTGTTAAATGAAGGTGACGTAATTATAGATGGCGGAAATTCAAATTATAAAGAATCCATCAAAAAATATAATTTATTAAAATCCAATAAAATTTCTTTTTTGGATTCTGGTACAAGTGGAGGAGTATGGGGTGAAGAAGATGGATATTGTTTAATGGTTGGTGGAGATAAGGATGTATATAAAATTTGTGAACCTATATTTAAAGCACTTTCTGCAGAAGGTAAGGGTTACGGTTACATGGGCAAAAGTGGATCTGGTCACTTTGTAAAAATGATACATAATGGCATTGAATACGGAATGATGCAATCAATGGCTGAGGGAATAGAGATATTAAATCAAAAAAAGGAATACAATTTAGATTTAACCCAGATAACTGAACTATGGAAAAGTGGGAGCGTAGTTAGATCTTGGCTACTAGATCTTCTTAACGACGCTTTAAGAGAAAACCCCAACCTAGATGGAATTGCTCCATATGTTGAAGATTCTGGCGAAGGTAGATGGACTATACAAGAAGCAATTGATCTTGATGTGCCAGCACATTCAATAACTTCATCGCTATTTTCAAGATTTTATTCTAGAAATTCTGACTCATTCGGTTTTAAAGTTCTATCGTCTCTAAGAAATCAATTTGGTGGTCATAATATAAAAAAATCTAACTAAATATTTTTGAATAAAGTTCTTCTTGTCTATCCATTGCATTTTGGTAAATAATCATGCTTTTATCGTCAGGATTATATGTATCAGATATATCAAATTCAAAATCATTGAAAGTTTTCTTTATTCCTAAACCTACTAATGCAAGAATTGCAGTGCCTTTTCCAGTATCTTGTTCAACATTAGAAACACTTACTTTCATTCCAAGCACGTTAGAAATCATTTGAAGCCAATATTTAGAGGCTTTAATTGCACCTCCAGACGCAATAACAGTACTTTCTTCCCCCAATACAGTCATTAATCTTCGAGAAACAAGACCAAATCTATATGCAATAGACTCCAAAAATGCTTGATAAATATCTGTTTGAGTTGTTGAAAGGCGCATACCAGATAGAGTTCCAGTAGCATTTTCTGCCCAACCCACTGCCCTTTCTCCAGCAAGAAAAGGTAATACTGTTAAACCATGCCCATCTGGTTTTGACCTTAATAAAAGCTGTTCGAGCTCTTTATTAAATTCAATGTTGTCAATTTCTTCTGAATTTTCTTGCATATTCATTAATTTTTTTAACCATAATCCCACATTCCCACCTTCAGAAAATGCACCTCCGATTAAGCTATTTTCGGTACTTAGTTTATATGCCCATAAACCCTGAGGAATTTTTAAATTTGTCTTCTTGGTAAGAACTCTTAAAGCTCCAGTTGTTCCAATCGAAAGAGCAATTTTTCCTTCTGTATTACAACCTACTCCTAAATTAGAAGAAACACCATCACCCACAGGCAAGAAAAAAACAGAATCATTTAAATTTTTCCACCTCTTATTAAAGGTTTCTGAAAGACCTTGTAAACTAAAATCATATGATTTTAGTTCAGGGAGGTAACTGCTTTCAAGGTTTATTGAATTAAGGATGGATTCATTCCATTTTAGTTTTTTTCTATCAAATATTCCTGTCCAACTAGCAACAGAATAGCTTATTGGTATATTTTTATTCTTTATCCATCTTCTATATAAATAATTCGAGAAATCAGTCCATAAACCTACTTTTTTATATAACTCTGAATTAGTTCTTCTAAGCCACAAAATTCTTGCAGGTATATAAGAAGTGTGCATAGGGCAACCAGTTTCATCGTATATTTTTTTTTGATTAATTTTTGTTTTTAAATCTGATAATTCTTTATAAGACCTTGTATCAGCATAGGTATATACAGGAGTTAGAGGGTTATTATTTTGGTCTAAACCTAAAATAGTACTTGCCATTGTATCTACTGAAACAGCAAGTATTTCAAAGTTACTTGCCCTATTTAATAGTTCATCAAGTCCTCTCTCGATTAATTCTGCAGATGTTTCAGCGTCAAAAATATAGGTACCGTCTGATTTTATAGTCATCCAGTGTTCAAATTTTATTTGATAATTTTTAAGGGGGTTTGCTTCCAAATCAAAAAGCCCAATCTTTACAAAGGATGTTCCAATATCAAGAACTAGAACAGATTTTTCTTTTTTTGATTCCACAAAATTCATTTTTGTAACATTGTGGACTTATGAAAAACTATTTTCTCCAGCCAACAGAAGGAGAAGTTAAAATTTTATTCTGTGTTTTTTCCATATCAAGCTTACCCCATTTTTTTCCTGGATCAGCTTCTGGAATTGAATCTATTAGAAGTTGAGTGTATGGGTGTTTTGGATTTTTAATTACAGTTTCAACATCACCAGCTTCAACTAAGTTTCCTTTATATAGAATCATTATTTCATCACTTATTTGATAAGCTGTTGTTAAGTCATGAGTTACGTATACAATAGCAATTCCTAATTCCTTGTTTAATTTAGAAACCGCATCTAATATTGTAGCTCTCAATGAGGCATCAACAGCTGATACAGGCTCATCAGCTAAAATTACTCTTGGCTTTAATAATAATGCTCTTGCGACCATAACTCTTTGCCTTTGACCTCCACTTAATTGGTGAGGTAATCTTCCCAGAGTTTCTGCTGGAACTAAACCAACAAGTTCTAATGCTTTCTCAACCATATCAACTGCTTCATCGCGAGACTCAGCCATTTTAAAATTGTTAATTGGACTAAAAAGAACGTGATCTACTTTATAAAATGGATTGTAGGATCCGTATGGGTCTTGGAAGATAGGTTGTACTTCTCTTCTAAATTCACGTCTTTCTGACCTAGAAATAGTTGCCAGGTCTTTACCATCAAATTCAACAGTTCCAGTTGTTGGAGAAGCAATTCCTAATAAAAGTCTTGCTAAAGTTGTTTTTCCACTTCCTGATTCCCCAGCTACAGCAATAATCTTTGGATTTTTTTGATCTAAAGACATAGAAATATTGTTAACTGCGACATTCTCTTCTTCCCTTGAAAGAAAACCACCTCCAAAAATCTTTGTCACATTTTTTGCTTCTAATACTGATGCCATTTATTAATTTCTCCTCTTATTTACCGTAATCTGCACAAGTTGCGCAATCTTGAATGAAATGATCTTTACCTACATTAACCCAAGGGATTTCAGTTCTAGTTTCTTTTCCAATTCTCAAACAAAAAGCACATCCTTCTGGAAGATTAAGCAATGTAGCTGGTAATCCCGGAATACCTATGAAATCTTTTTTATTACTTAGGGTAGGTAAACTTTTAATTAATAATCTTGTATATGGATGCCTTGGAGATTTAAATACTGTTTTAACAGGACCTACTTCAACCAATCTCCCTGCATACATTACGCCAACATGATCTGAAAATTGTGCAACCAAGCCCATATCATGACCAATTAAAATAATAGATGCATGTAAACCTTCTTGAAGCCTTCCAAGAGTTTGCATCACATTTCTCTGAACAACAACGTCTAATGCGCTTGTAGGTTCGTCTGCCACGATAACCCTAGGCTGCATTGATGTAGCTATTGCGATAGCAACTCTTTGTTTCATTCCTCCACTTAATTCGTGAGGATACATTTCAGCAACCCCTGGAGCAAGATCTACACTCTTAAGCAACTTTTCAACAATGTCTACTTGCTCTTCTTTTGATAATTTTTCTGACTTATCTTTTTGATGGTCATATAAACCGTCTAATAATTGATTTTTTATTTTCATAACAGGATTTAGAGAATTCATTGCACCTTGAGGAACCAAGGCCACTTCATCTAGTCTTTGCATTCTCATTTCTTCTTCATCTAAATCAAGAAGATCAGTGTTGTCTACAATTACTTTACCGCCCGCAATTCTACCTGGAGCTCTTGTTAATCTCATTAGAGCCATTGCTAGCGTACTTTTTCCACTTCCTGATTCACCCACCAATGCCATACGTTCACCTTGCCTTAAAGAAAAACTTACCCCATCTACAGCTTTTACTACTCCATCAGGAGTATCATAATGTACTTTTAAATCCTCAACAGTAATACCAGCACTATTTTTATTTGAAGTTTTATTTGTAGCTTTTTTTGCAGTTGTCATACTCTTTTCCTTAATCTTGGGTTTGACCATTCATCAAGTCCAGCAGTAATTAAAAATAATCCAACAAATATCATAGCTAAAACCAATATTGGAGGACCAAACCACCACCACATTCCATGCAATATTGATGAAAACTGAATGTTCCAATAAATTGTCATTCCTAATGTTGGGCTATCAAAAGGTCCTAAACCAAGTGCTTCTAGACCAACTGAAGCAAGAATTGCTGATGCAACAGAACCAACAAGAGATGCACCAATGTAAGGAGCTAGGTTAGGCAACATTTCTTTAAACATTATTGAAAATCCAGAAGTTCCACTTAATCTTGCAATTTCAACATACAATTGTTCTCTCATAACAAGTACCTGAGCTCTAATTGTTCTCGCAGGCCATACCCATGCAACTGCGGAAACAGCTAAACCCATTTGTTGGACTGTCAATCCGCTCTGAATATTTACAGCAATAACAATTAAAATAAGAATACCTGGAATAGTTAACCCTACATCAACAATTGTGCTTATTATTTGGTCTACTACACCACCATAATATGCGGCAATAAATGCCATAATAGTACCTACAGTTATTCCAATTAATCCTGCAATTAAACCAATTTGAAGAGTTAAAGGGATTCCTGCAATCATAACAGCCATAACATCTCTTCCTTGTCTATCAGTTCCTAAAATATAACCATTTTCTCTAACACCGGGATTATATGGATCTTTTTCAAAGGGAGCTAAGTCAGGCCCTCCACTTAATGGCCTATATCTTTCAACTTCATATGTTGCGTAACCAATAACAACGAATAAGAATAATGTAATAAAAAGTGCTATCCCTACCCCTAATGAAGGATTTCTTTTAATATATCTTCCAAAATCTTCAAGTCTTCTTCTAAAAGTTTTTTTTGTTATATCTTGAGTTGTAAGTGTTGATGTAGCCAATTTAGCCGCCTTTCTTATAGCTAACTCTTGGGTCTAAAAGAGGATAAGTTATGTCTATTATGAAGGTTGCTAATCCAAGAGTGACTATTACTATAAATATCATTCCTCTAATAACAAAGAAATCATTTAGTCTAATTGCTTGATACAGGGTATTACCCAAACCAGGATATCTAAATATTACTTCAACAAGAACTGATCCAGTAAAAACTGTTCCTAAAGATAATGCAAGTGCAGTAGTTTGAGGTAGAACAGCATTTCTTACAGCATAATTAAAAAATAATCTTGTACTCCTTAAACCTTTTGCTTCTGCTGCAATCATATAATCTTCACCTTGATTTGTAACCATCATTCCTCTCATACCTAACGCCCAGAATCCCAATGATGCTAGTACAATAGATGCAGCTGGAAGAATGGCATGATGTATCACTTGACCAACAAATGAAAAGCTCCATTCTGGAACCGACGCAACCGCATATCCTCCAAATAATGGAAACCAATCTAAATTAAAAGCAAATATATAAATTAAAACTAAAGCTAGAAGATAATAAGGTATAGCTGCTAGAGTCAAAATTGGCATGAAAACATATTGAAGGAAGTTTGGTGATTTAGGCCACCCTAACAATGCTCCTGCAACGGTGCCTATAAAAAATGCTAGAAAAGTACAAACGGATAATAAACCAAAAGTCCATACAACAGAATCACCTATTAAAGAATTTACAGATTTAGGGAAATATGCGATTGAAGGACCAAAATCAAATCTAATAAGATCATTCATATAATTACCATATTGAACAAGTAAAGGCTTATCTAAACCAAATTTTCTTGAATATTCAGCAGCCATTTCTTCAAGACCCATTTGCATATAACCACCACGTTGAGCTTCTAATAAAAGCTTTTCTTTAACAGGATCCTGGCCAGATAATCGAGGAATAAGAAATATTGCAGTACTTGCTATCCAAATTATTAATAGGAAAAATAAAAATCGTCTAAATATATAGTTTGTAAGGATTATTGAAATTATATTTTTTGCTGCCATACTTTTTATCTGAATCTTTTGATTTATGATTAAAGTTTATTATGCATTTCATATTTTGCAATATCAAATTTATTATTGAATATATAAATTGCCCCAATAAATATATATATCAATTAAAGTATTTACAAGTTTTTGTTACAAGGATGTTTCCTATGTGTTTCAAAAGGTATTGCATTTTTGAAAAATATGGTATTATCTTTTAATCATCTTGTTAGTAAAGATGTCATTTTGTACTTGAATGACGTAAAAAGTATAACACTTTAAATAAGATGGTTTTTACAAACTAAGTACGGGCAACTGCCCGTTCATAAAGGAGAAAAGGTAGATGAGTCGAAAACTACTATCATTAATGCTTGCTGCTTTAATGTCCCTTTCACTAGTTATGGTCGCTTGTGGCGGCGATGATGAAGCTGAAGAAACAACTTCAACTACGTCATCATCTGCTTCTGAAGAAGTTGAAATCTTAGAAAAGAGCACACCATACCCTGAGAAAGAAGAATCTGCCAGTTCGGGTGGACTCAAAACAGTGCCTCGTGAAAAAACTTTAATTTACTTCCTAGGAGGTTCTGAAGGTAGACACACGGATCACGAATTGTGGAACCCGTATGCAATTGGTGCAAACCACCAAAGAGGTCCAAACATTATATATGAACCTCTAGCTTTCTTTAGCGCTTTCGCTGACGAAACTATTCCGTGGTTAGCAAAAAGTTGGGACTGGAATGGCGACTTCACTGAACTTACAATTAACCTTAGAAAAGGAATTGACTGGAGTGATGGTGAAGAATTCAACGCTGATGACGTTGTATACACCCTTAACACTTTGAAAGATTATGCTGAAGAAGTGCGATGGGGAACTGACATCGATGCAGTTATGGATACTGCTACTAAAGTAGATAGCCACACTGTAAAAGTGTCATTAACTAGACCAGATCCAAGATTTATGTTCTTGTTAACTTACAAGTTCGATATTGGTGTTTACATGGTCCCTGAACACATTTTCAATGGTCAGGACTGGACAACATTCAAGGCTTTTGATGTTGAAGCTGGACTTCCAGTAACAACAAGCCCATGGAGAATTGTTGTTGGATCACCAGAACAAAAGGTGATTGACAGAGCTGATTCATGGTGGGGAGAAGGCCTAGCTGATCTTAAAGGTTATGGTGTTCTTCCAGAAGTTGAAAGAATAATCAACTTGCCAGGAACTGGTGACCAGCAGACTACTGCACAAGCTCTTATTAAGGGTGATGTGGACTATTCTGCAATGACTACACCAAAAACTATTAAAGAAACACTAGCACAAAACTCTAATCTTCTGACTCACTCTGAGACAGAATCACCATATGGATATGTTGACTGGTGGCCAGTATCACTTGCGTTTAACAACTCAGGTAAATACGGACCATACGATGACAAAGACATCCGATGGGCTATGAGTTACTTGCTAGACAGAAAAGAATTATCTAGAGTGGCTTATGATGGTGCAGCAGCGCTTAACCCGTTGACTATGCCTCAATACCCGCCTCTTCAGAAATACTTTGATGGTGTTGCTGACCTACTTGTAGGTGACAGAGACACTACATTGTTTGCTCCTGAAAAGGCTGCTGC
>JAYYQG010000042.1:0-12553 GCA_036128515.1 Chloroflexota bacterium | reverse complement strand
ATGATTGTAATGTAAATTATTTTCAATTTATTTCCCTCTAAAAATTAGATTATATAAGAATAAAAAAATATTTTAAAAACCACAATCATGAGTATAGAATATTTATCTAAAGTAAATTTAGGAGTAAAAATAAATGAGTGACATTAACTACAAAAATGAGTTTGCTCAATCAGCTAATGAACATATGTACATTGGAATGTTTAATGAAACCACCATGGAAAAAGAAGGCGGTCCATTAATAATTGATAATTCTGAAGGAATTTATCTAAAGTCCTATGAGAATGTAAAGTACATTGATGGCATAAGCGGTATGTACTTTAGGAATGTTGGTCACGGACGAGAAGAAATTGCGAAAGCAATATATGATCAGTTAGCTAATGTGAGCATGAATGTATATGCCGGAATTACTCCAAAATCTGTAGAATTAGCCCAAAAAATTTCATCATTAGCCCCGGGGAATTTGAGTAAAACTTTTTTTTGCCAAGGAGGTTCTGAAGCAAACGAATCAAGCTTAAAAATGGCACAAGCTTATCATGTTAGAAATGGCGATAGGGGAAGATACAAAATTATTTCTAGAGACGGAAGTTACCATGGATCAACTTATCTAACTGAATGGCTTGGTGGCCACCCTGGATTTCCTAGAACAGATTATCAACCCTCTCCTCAACATCTCATACATGTTGAACAACCAAATTATTACAGAAGAAAATATGAAAATGAGAGCATAAATGAATTTACTGATAGGCTTATTCAGGATATAGAGGAAAAAATACTTTTTCATGGACCTGAATCAATATCATGTTTTATTGGCGAACCAGTTTCTCAACCATTAGGAGGAGTTGTTCCGCCGAGTGAATATTGGCCAAGAGTTAAGGAAGTATGTTTAAAGTACGGAATACTATTAATTTTTGATGAAGTGATAACTGGATTTGGTAGGCTGGGTGAATGGTTTGGGTCAAATGTAGTAAACACTGTTCCAGATATTCTAAGTTTTGCTAAAGGAATTACGAGTGGTTATTTTCCGCTAGGAGGATCTATATCATCTACTGACATTTCTAAAGTATTTAATGGAGAACCTTCCAACGCATGGTCACATATGTATACCTATTCTGCACACCCTGGTGGTGCGGCGGCGGCAATGAAGAACTTAGAAATTTTAGAAAATGAAAATTTAATTCAAAATGCAAGAGAAAGAGGAATACAGCTTTCAGAGAGATTGTCTGAAATTAAAGAAAAATCTGGAATTATTGGAGATAATAGGGGCATTGGGCTTTTGCAAGGACTAGAGATAGTAAAGGACAAGAAAACTAAAGAAAGATTTGAACCTTCAAAATACATTAACATGATGTTGACTGAGAAACTTAAAAGCAGAGGCGTATGGATAAGAGTTCCTGCATACATTCTTCCTGTTGCTCCTCCACTGACATCAACAGAAGATCAAATTAATCATTTTTGTGATGCTATTGAGGATTCAGTTTTAGAGCTTGAAAAAGAAATATCTTAAAAAAGGTATTTATAACTCTTTTTTAAATACCTAAATCCAGAAATTATTCCTAAAATTGCACCTACTGATAATACCGATAATGATATTTCATTGAAGTAATAATCATCTACAAGCGGTGAACCAATAACCAAGCTAATTCCGCACATCTGTATAAATGTTTTATATTTGCCAAATGAAGAAACTTCTACAATATTATTATTTTGAATTGAAGCCATCCATTCCCTCAATGACATAATTATTATTTCTCTTGAAATAATAATTAAAGATAATATAAATAATGCCACTGAATCCCTATTGAATGTAAGTGATACAAGTACTAAGAATACTAAAAACTTATCTGCAATTGGGTCAAGAAATGCGCCAAACCTTGAAGGGTTTTTTTGTCTTCGAGCCAATTTACCATCAAGAGCATCTGACAATGCACCAAAAACAAATAATATAACTGCTAACGACAAGAGCATATCAGAATTAAAACAAAGTAAAAAAGCAACTAATATTGCAAAGATAAATCTGCTAGAAGTAATAATTGTTGGTAAATTTTTCATTATTCTAAATTAGTTGGAAGGTCTTTTAAATGACCATGCTCATACATTAATTTCCATTCATCCATAAATATATTGTTCCATTTATCTGTAAGTGGATTTTTTAAAATTTCTTCATATACAGGCCAAAAAATTATAATTCCATCTGCACCATCTCGTAATGCAGCATTTGCAACGTCAGGAGACCTTACTAACGCTGCTGTAATTTTTGGCCTATCTTCCCATTCTCTAAATGTCTCGTAACAATCTTTAACCAACTTTGTTGGACTTAATCCAAGATCCTTAAAAGGTTCACAAAATGGAAGTATATGATCTGCTCCAGATTGTGCGGCAACAACCGCTTGACTAAGGGAAAATACGGTTGTACAGAATGTTTCCACACCTTCTTTTTTTAAAACTGCAAATGCTTCAAGAGCAATTTCACTGCATGGTATTTTTAATATTATTTGATCAGATAGTTTTGTAAAACTTTCCCCGACATCTAATAACTCTTGTGTTGTATTGCCATCAATTTCAATAGCTATTTTCTTGTCAGTAACCTCTAAATATTTCTTTGTTAAATCAGTTAAGGTTCCATACTTTCTTACAAGTTCTCTTTGGACTACAGTATTAGTTACTATTCCTCTAATTCCATAATTCATATATTTTTTTAAATCAGATGGATCACCTGCAAGCCAAATATCTGGACCAATTCCTTTATTCATAATTTCTCCTATTCTTCAGGTTTAACCCAGCCATCTCTTGAACCGCATCTTAAACACCTTCTCACTGAATAGATATACTCATGCTTTTCGCTTTCATCTGCAACGTAATCTAGTATAACTCTCAGCGCTTTAGATCTATCTGCTAATTTATATTTATCCTTGAAATAATCAAGCATATCAATTGAGTCTTGCTGTAATTCAAAATCAACTTTTATTTTTTTTCCGGCCATTTTTACTCCTTTATTTAAATAGAATCCAATTAAGCAACGGTATATTTTTTTACTGCATCATGATTTAGTTCAATCCCCAATCCACTTTTAGTTGGCAACTGAATTAATCCATTTTTGAATTCAAATCCTTCATTTGCCAATTCTTTTCTTAGTGTTTCGTGACAAAGTTGAGGTGGTAAGTATTCAATGAATTTGCATGAAGGAGTATTAAAAGCAAAATGTGCAGTAGCACTAATTGAAATAGACGTTTTCCAACAATGAGGAACAATTATTCTTTTGTTTTCATCAACAATTGAAGATATTTTCATTGCTTCAGTTAGTCCACCAACTCTACCAATATCAGGTTGAGCAACATCAACTTTCCCTTTTTCAATTAAATCTTTAAATTCATGATACGTTGTTAGCCACTCTCCTGCAGCTATTTTCATTGGAGCTTCTTGATGCATTCTTGAATAATCATCTAGATTGTCTGTCCAAACAGGAGTTTCAAGAAAGTAAATATCAAAATCTTTCCAGTCTTTAACTGTTCTTAATGCATCTTCGGCAGTACTCCATTTATACTGAACATCAACCATTAGTTTTATATCTGGGCCTAAAGCATTTCTTACTGCCTCGATAACCAAGGTATGTTTATCATCATTTTCACTCATTCCATTATGAGCATATGGACCATTCATTGTAACTTCAGATTTTACTGCTTTAAATCCTAATTTTTTTGCTCTTTCGGCCCATTCAACTAAAGAGTCCCTATATTCTTCAAAACTACTTCCCAGTGGTTGAAGCGATGCGTAAGGAGTTATTGTATCGTGGACATTTCCACCCATTAACTCATATACAGGTTTGCCCTCATATTTTCCTTTAATATCCCATAAGGCCATATCTATTGCTCCAATTGCATTTACCCCAGCTCCTCTTCTGCCGGTCATAGCTGTACCTATATATAATTCTTCCCATCTCTTGGATATATCTAAAGGGTCTTTTCCTGTTAGTATATCTTTCATTGACTGGTCCATCGTATGAGTCCCAGGAGAATCTATAAGTGCTTTGGCTACCCAGGGATTTGTGTCGGTTTCTCCATAACCAATAATTCCGTCATCAGTATAAATTTCAACAAGAATAGTATCTTGTGCAGAAGAAGTTAGAGATACATCTGCATTGTCAGCAACAAGTACATAAGTTTTAATTTCGGTAATCTTCATAAATTAATAATATAATAAATTCATGAAGATATTAATTCCTCCAAGCGAAGGTAAGTCAGAAAAAAATAATATAACAGCATTATTTAGTGAAACCAAAAGCTTATATTTATCCAACATTAAGGAGATTTTAAAGATTCTTTCTTCCGTTCAAAAAAATGAATTATTAAAAATTTATGGAACTTCGTTAGAAAAGTCGGAAATATTACACAAGGAAAATTTAGAAATTTTTAATAGTGAGTGCTCTTATGCAATAGAAAGATACACTGGAGTTGTTTACAACAATTTTGATTTTGACTCATTAAGTCAATCTTCAAAAAAATTTGCTAACGAAAAAATCCTAATAACTAGTGGATTACTTGGCCTTGTTAAACCATACGACCCAATACCCAACTATAAGCTAAAAATGAATGTTCTCAAACTAACTTCATTCTGGAAACCAATTTTCACAAAAGCCTTAAAAGAAGAAGACTTCATATTAGATTTACTTCCTGGTGTTCATAGAAAAGCATATGATTCAAAAAATTCTATTGAGATTGACTTTAAATTTTTAAAAGACAATAAATCAATTTCTGCCGGACATAATGGAAAAGCTATCAAAGGCAAATTTATTAGATTCATTATCAAAAACAAATTAGAAAAATTAGATGAAATATTAAAATTCAATGAAGATGATTTTTCTTGGGATGGCAAGTCATTTATAAAAAAAATTTGATTTAAAAATCCCAAAAACAATATTCATTGTTAGAATTAAACTATTATGTTTAAAAATATAATCTTTTTATTTGGAGCGTTAATTATGATTTCGTGTTCTTCTGAAACAATCGCAAATAGTGACTATTTTGATTATAAGAATCAAAAAATTTTCTTTGGGAATTATGGAGATAAAAAAAATCCTGAAGTCTTATTTATACACGGTTTAATGGGAAGCTCAACTTCTTTTGATGAGATAATTAACTCACTAATCAATGAATATTATGTCACTGCAATAGATTTGCCAGGGCATGGTAAATCAAACTTAAACATAAACTTTACTATTGAAGAATTATCAAATGTTGTTGAAATGTTCATTGAAGATAAGTTTGATGGAGATTTTAGCATCGTTGGGTATTCATTAGGTGGTACGATTACAAATAATCTATTATCGAAAAATTTAAATATAAATAGTGCAGTTTTAATAGATCCTTGGTTTAGTAATAATACAACAATAGATTTAGCTGCATTTAAATTATTAGGATTTGTTGAAAAAAGAGAGAAAAATAATTGGGTTAATTATGAAGACTCAGAAAAATATGTACAAAACATGAACCCTAAATTAAGTGAAAAACAAAATGAATCAATATCTAAGAATAGATTTGAATATGACATAAATGTTTGGGATTCTGATGTACAGAAAGGTACGCTAATAAAAAAATTAACAACACCTATAGAAACTCCTACGATTCTAATAAAACCAGAATCAAGTCTTGTAAGAGAATCTCAAATTGAAAAATTAAAAAATAATTATTTAAGTTTTAAAATTAATGAAATTCCTCGCACCTCACATATGGTGATTTTCGAAAGTTCATTAGAAGTGTCAAAATTAATTAGTAAACACATAAAATGAAAAAAATACTCGCAATAATCTTAATATTTATTTTTTCATGTTCAAATAACGAAGAATTAGTATTTAATTCAGAAACCATATTATCAACTCCTGCGCCAGAACCTACATCAACTCCTTTACCAGAACCTACTTCAACTCCTGCGCCAGAACCTACATTAACACCTGCGCCAGAACCTACTTCTACTCCATCACCTACGCCAACACCTGTGCCAGAACCTACTTCTACGCCATCACCTACGCCAACACCTGCTCCTATGCCAACACCTACTCCAACACCAATATCTTCATTAGAAAAAATAAAAATATCTGGATTTAAATTTATTGATAATGAAATTTCTATAAATGTTGGATCATCTATTATTTGGACTAATAATGACACATCAATGCACACTGCCACATCAATAGATTCAAAATTCGACTCGGGTTATTTATATGAAAATCAAACATATGAGTTTAAATTTCTTAATGCTGGTATATACACTTATAGGTGCAGTCTGCATTCTGGAATGATAGGAAAGATAAATGTTTTTGCTGAAAACGGTTTACTTATAGATCCAACCCCTACTCCATCACCGACATCTACACCAACACCGAATAGTAATAATCAAAGTGATCAGATATCCCCACCGTCTTCTCCTCGAAGCTATTATTAGTATATTTCCTAAACATAATTGTTTAATATAAACAATATATTTATATTTTTTTTATGTAATAGTTGACTATATACAATATTAGTGATAAATTGTTCTTTATAGTTAATAGTTAAAGGAAAAAAAATGGTAATAATAAACAAATGCCCAAAATGTAAAGGTACTTTGGTATTTACTAATACTCTAGACCATGAAGAGGAGCTTAGTTGCATAAACTGTGGATTAAGTACACCAACTATGGATAATTTCCACAAACTTTCAGGTAGCGAAATGATAATGATGCTTGAAGATAAGTTTGCTTCTTACAGTAAAGTAAGTATCAATAAATAATTAATCTCTAAAAATTTCACTTATATTGCTATCAAGATTAGTAGCAATCTTGTGAAGTACTGAAACACTCAGATTTCTCTTTCCATTTTCAATTGTGCTAATGAAAGCTCTGTCAATTGAAGCCATATTAGCAAGTTCTTGCTGACTGATACCTTTTGAAATTCTTAATGTTTTTATATTGTTACCAATTTTAGCTAAGGTATCATCGACAGAATCTAATTCGCTGTGATTCATCGATTTACTTAAAAAGCTTTTACATTCTTTAGACTCAAATGCAGAATTACTACAACATATAAAATCTGGCTTAGATTTTATTCTTAAATATTCTGATAAATTTCCATCAATTTGATTAAAATCAATATCCTTATCCGTGTTTAAAGATCTAGAAACTCCTGGGCCTCCCCAAATTACCTTTATATGAGGAAAATTATTTTTGAAAAAATCGGTTAGTTTGTTGCATTCAACAAATGCCATGTCTGTTGCAACTGAAATTGCAAATAATTTTGGCTTAATTTCATTTACATACTTTATGAAATCATCATTAGGTATTTGGTATTTGTTAATATTATGATTAGTTAAATAATCTACTCTCCAACCCTCCATCATTAAAAAATCAGCGAACATTCTAGCACCAATGGTATGATTATCATTTTTTGGAATCGTTACAATTGCGAGCGGTGCGCTTGGATCTTCGATCTCAAAATTAGCTCTCAACCTAGACATTATTTCAAGAGTTATTCCTGCAGCTCTATTCTCATGAGATATTGATATTTCACCATCGTGCCACATTTGGCCAATTTCTCTTTGCGCAGAAGTAAATACTTTCTTATAAACAGTTTTAACATCAGATCCATTTGCAAGTGCCAAATTTATAGAAGCTAGAGCATTTTTTTGATCACCGTCAATTAGTGAGTCTTTATATCTTCTAATAATTTGATTAAGAGATTTAGTTGTTGTCATGTAGTTTAAACTCAACTTATTTTTATATTATTAGTTGATTATACTACACATTTATGGGCTTAAGTAGATTTAATTTAAAATCCCTCCCCCATTAACATTTAAAGCTTGCCCAGTAATTTCTGAAGCTTCATCGGATGCTAAAAAAGCAATTGAATATGCCACATCTCTTGGTTCCTGAGCTCTCTTTAATGGAAAATAGGATTCAGCTTGTTCTTTAAATATTTCAAATGGGTCCATTTCGGAATAATCACTATTCATAGATTTATGATTTTCTGCAATTTGTTGCCAAAAAGAGGTATATAGTCTCCCAGGACAAACAGTATTAACATTTATGTTGTATTTTCCTAATTCTATTGCAAGAGTATGAGTAAATTGTATAGCGGCAGCTTTTGATACTAAATAGGGGTTTAATACATTTCCTCTGCCCTTGTCACCTACTCCTCTTGGTTTTCTGCCTCCCTGAGATGAAACAATAACGATTTTTCCATTTTTATTTTTAATCATGTGGTCTTTTACTGAGTCGGTGGTATTTACAAGACCTTTTACATTAACTGAGTATGTAATCTCCCAATCTTCATCAATATAGTCTTTTCTTTTTGAAAAATTTTCGCTACCAATTGCTCCGGCATTTGGAACGCAGATATCTATTTTTCCAAATTTAGAAATAATCTGATTCGAGAAACTAAACAATTCATCTTTTTCTGTCACATCAATTTTTTTAGATAAAACTTCAATACCTTTTGCTTGGTAATCTTCTGTTACTTCTTTCAAAATATTTTCATTGGTGTCACATAAAGCAAGCTTTGCACCTCTTTCTGAAAAAACATCAGCTGCTGCCTTACCTATTCCATTAGCTGCTCCAGTTATATAAACAACTTTATCTTCAAATTGATTATTCATTTATTACCTCACTTAATTAAATATTTTGTCTAATGCTTCTTTTCTGTAATTAAATATATTTATTAAATCTTTTTTTACAAATAAATTATGAATTAATGAGCCACCGGGAACAATGTAGTTAACTATGTCAATAACCTTTGTGTTTTTTTCAATTCTTTCAAAATGATGTTGGTGGTGCCATTTTAAATATGGTCCAATAAGTTGCTTATCCACGAACTTTATTGGCGGATCCCATTCTTCGATTTTACTTTTCCAAAATACAGGAAATTTATGCAAATTTAACCTATACTTAAATATCATTCCTTCTGATGTTGTATCAACTTTATCTCCTAAAATTTTAAAATTTAAAAATTTAGGTGTTATTAAATTTAAATTATTTGGGGTTGCGTAAAATTCAAATACACTTTCGATTTCTTTATGTATCAATTGTTCTGTATACAATTTAAATGACCAAAAACCATCATTTAAAATATGTATATCATTGTCTATTCTTATTGATTCAGGGTTACTCATTATTTTATACTCCAAACATGAATCTGTATTCAATTTTAGCACCCGGGAAATATTAATGTTTAGCTTGGGCGAAATTTGTGCATTACTTTCTGCTTTCTTTTGGGGCAATTCAGGTGTGCTTCTAAAATCTCTACCAAGTAAGGTAAGAGCTTCTTTCATATATTTTGAAAGTGTTATTTCTGGTTCTATTTTAATACTTTTAATCTCAATTTTTGACCAATGGGGCGGATTTAAAGAATTTAGTACGAGTACTTTACTGATGTGCATAACAGCTTCATTAATAAATTTAACTGGGTCTTTAAGCTACATTTTTACTATCAAACATGTAAAAGTAGGAATGGCATTTGTAGTTATAAATAGCTTGTTTCCATTATTTTCGATATTTGGAAGTGTAATTTTCTTTTCAGATTCATTGTCGCTTACAGTTTATTTAGGGGCAATTTTAATATTGTTTGGAATAGCATCAATCACATTTAGAAATAGAAAAAATTTAAACTTTGTTGAAAAAGGATCATCTATAAAAATTGCATTATTTTTCTGTATAGCAACTCCATTATTTTGGGCTACTGGTGCCTTATTAATGGATAACGTACTAAAATCAGCCTCTGTAATGCCTGTTACTTTAATTAGAGCAGCAACTACATTTACTATATGCACCCCTATTTATCTTTTTTTGAAAAATAATGAATTTAATTTGATTAAAACAAAATTTAATATGCTTTTATTTGCTTCCTTCTTAACAACATTAGCTAGCTTGGGATGGTTTACCAGCCTTGAACTCTCAGAAGCGGCCTTAACAGTGATCTTAGGAAGTAGCGCTCCTATTTTTGCTCTTATTGGGGCAAGAATTTATTTAAAAGAAAAAATAGATAAAAATGGTTTCCTTGGAATAATGTTTTGTTTTTCAGGTGTTCTAATTGTAATAATTTAAACAAGATTTTTTATCCATCTAAGTAAAACAATTCTAATAAAAGAAAGAATAACAGCAGAAAAAATAATAAACGCAATACTGTTTAGATCCACACCTCCATATGTTAAACCGAGTAAGCAACCTGCTGCTGGAGCATGTTCACAATTTAAAACTCCCATTAGAATAATTAAAACACCAATGCAAACTGAAGAATTAATGTAAATAATGAAATTTGATGCATTATTGTAATCAACTGAAAATAATGAGAGTAAAAATATTGAAGAGGCTCCTACAATAACAGATAGCGCATGACCTCCTACTACTCTCCTAGTATTTGATGCGTATGAATGAGGAGCAAAAGAGATTAATGCAGTTGTCCCGGCAATACCTGCAATAATTGCACCTTGAGCAATATTGTCACCAATAATTAGAACTAACATTAATGCAATTGAGGCTAAAAAAGATTGAAAAATATATCTAAACTTTTTTTTAAAAAAAATGGGATCAATTAAATGAAATTCCCTATCAAATTTTAATCTAATTTTCATTTTTTATTTTATTATCGTAACCTATTGTCCATCAATATTATGAATGTTCTAAAAAAAATAATAATACCCTTTCTCATTGTAATTGTATTGATATACATAATACTTTCAATTTACATAACTAATTTAGCATTTCAACCTAAGAGAAATAATTTTGAAGAGACACCAGATTTGTATTCATTAAATTATGAAAACATAAGCTTTAAATCTATTGATGCTAATGATATAAATTTGAATGGTTGGTGGATTGAAAATAAAGAAAGTAAAGGAACAATTATTTGGGTTCATGGACTAGATTCAGAAAGAAGTGGCGGAGAAGGAAAATTAAATATGATGAAAGATATTCATGAATTAGGATATTCAATACTTACTTTCGATTTAAGAGGTCATGGAAACTCTGGAGACGCTCCATTAGGACTTGGTATAAGAGAGAAAAATGATATTTATGGTGCAATTAAATATTTAAAAGATAATCATAATGTTAAAAAGGTTGGGTTGTATGGAATAAGTTATGGTGCAGTTGCTATTATCGATGCAGCAATAAACTATGAAAATGATGGTGTAGAGATTGTTGGTTTATTTTCAGATACTCCTTATTTTAGTGTTACTGAATTATTAACAAAGGAGGTATCAGATAGGACTCCCATTCCTCTTTTTATTTCAAAATTACTTAAATTTGGAATTATTCAAAGTGGTGAATTTTTTCAAAATATGAATATTGAGGATGTTGAAGAATCAATGAAAAATATTACAAAGTTAAACTTTCCAGTGATAATTATAAGTTGCGAAAATGACAAAAGGGTTCCAATATCTCACCCAGAAAGAGTTTATTCCTATGCAAATGATGGTAAATACGTCCCATTTAAATATTGCGAAGATCATGGAGAAGCATATGAAACTAACAAAGAAGAATTTATGAAAGAATTTAAAAATTATTTTAAAAATAAATTCTAAGTCAATTTTAATGTTATTATATAACTATGGAAAATATAAAGAATAAAAAAGAAGATTGTAATGTTTGCATCCTATGTGGTCTTACTCAAGAAGAACACAAAACTGACATGCATGTTTTTGGTATACAAATTGGATGTTCTTGGAGTGCAATAAAAGATTATAAACTTGGCACAAAAGATTCTAAAAAAACAATTTCTCAGGAACAATAGAAAAAATATTTTCCTTATCCACTTCATTTAAAATGCTAAGATTGTAAATTCCTTCTAGTGCATTTTTATATCCTTCTCTATTTGAAACTGGCGGAAAGTCACTGCCCCACATCAAAAACTTTGAACTAAATGAATCTAAAACTTTTCTTATCAGATTTGAATCAAAATCATGAAATGGATAATTATAATTAAGAACCGTGGGCCTTTCATAAATTTCTCCTAAACCTGGGATTTTTATGTATAGATTATTGTTTTGAGACAATTTGAGAACCTTATCTAGAAAATTATTGAAATTTTTATCTTGAGAAAAATTATTAACTCCTGCTAAATGTTCAAGAATAAATGTAGTTTTTGAATTTCTTTTTACTAATTCACTAAAAGCTGAAGATGCAAAAGTTTTTAAATCTGAAGCTAAACTAATAACTAATTTTTTTTCAGCACAATTTTTAAATAAATCATCTCCCTTTTTATTAAAAATTTCAGGAAAATCAAGATATACCCTTACACCTGATGCACCATTATTTTTGAATTCTTTTAATTGGTTTTCTAAATTTTCATTCCAATTTACAGCTGGGACAATTGAAAATTTATTTGAAAACCTATTTAAGCATTCATATAAATAATTGTTAGTTGAACCTTTATGTTGAATTAAAACTGCCTTATCTATAAAGTTTTTATCCATCTGAAAAATTAGGTTTTCAATTGGTTCAAACCAATTTAATCCAGCATGACAATGTGTATCAATAATCATAATTCAATAATACTAAATTTTATGTATAGTAATAAGTATGAATAAATTA
>JAYYQG010000041.1:0-34557 GCA_036128515.1 Chloroflexota bacterium | reverse complement strand
GCATGCGTTTGCAACTGCCCTCGATGATTTAGGTGATCCCACTAAAATTGCAATTTCTTTATAGGTCTTTGTTTGGCCTTTGGGAATTTTATAAATTTCTTTCCATACTTTTTTTTGAAATTCTGTGCCTTCTAATTTATTCAGATTCAATTGCATTTATTAAATCCCAGCATGTTTCTAATGCAATTCCTTCTTGTCCTTCACATAAAATAACCATATTCCCGTAGATGACGTAATTTCCATACTTAGGGAAGATTCCAGTTGCTTGCAATCCAAGGCTTCCTTTGTCTACTCCTCCACCTACTTGCCTTCTGTCTTTACTTCCTTCTTTCCAAGATGTTTCATCTTTAGTAATTACTGCGTCATTTCCTGTAACTTCAATTGCTAGACTCTCACCTAAATTTACAGCATCTGCGTGGTTAGCATAAAACCTTATTTCGTAATCTTTTGACTCGCTTTTCTTGATACCCCAAAAACCAAAATAAGCTTCAGAAGCTCCAGTTAAATCTTCTACATCGTACTCTCTATTTTTCTTAAATCCTATACTCTTCAAGTCATCAAATGTATAAATTTTTTCTGTATTTGTAATAACGTCAAGTTGTTTTTCACTAGATTCTGATTCTCCACAAGACACAATTAATGCACTTACAAAGATTAAGTAAAAAAATTTTTTCATTTGCCTCTCCATTTAAGTATCAATATCTCTTAATTTCCAATAATACAATGACATTGATGCAAATAAAATACTAACCAAAACAAATATTATCCAGTGCCAAGGATGGAATCCATTGTTGAGAGGATCATGGCCTTTATAAAAATAAAAAAGAGAAATATATTTTATTTCCTTAAATGATTCTATAAGAGGTTCAATTGAATAAATTATGTATGAAATAATTGCAATTGAAGACGGTATTCCATATATGTAATTAGATTTTTTTAAAAATGTTGAAAAAAAGATTGTCATTATTCCTAAAGTTGAAGATAACAAAAAAAGGTAAAAACAAACTGCAAACACATTCCATAAATTAATTGTTAAATCAAAAAAATATGTTGAAATTATTATTGAAAAAAATAAAGAGTAGGAAATAATTAAGTTCTTAAAAATCATTGATAATAATTTTTGAATTAGAAAACTTTCTCTAGTAATTTTTGTAGATAATATAATATCAATATATTTTTTTTCCTCTTCTATAAAGCTTGAATTGAATCCATAATAAATTGAAAATCCAATAGATATTAAAGGTGCAAAAACAGTAAACATGTCTGTATTAAGAATGCCTTCAACAGTAGTTAAATTTAAACCTCCTTCACCTCCTATGAAGGACATTAATGGTTCTGGAAGCTGAAGCTTTTCAAAAATTATTTGAATTTCATTTAGTGGTAATTCTGACACAACATACATAATTAAAGAACAAACAAAAAGGTAAGTTAGAAATACATATAAAAATGTATAACGAGAATCTCTAATTGATTTAAGAAAAATATTTCTTAGCATTTTTTTAGTCTGAAAAAGATCTGATTACTTTTCCATGCCTGCCTTTAACTTTTTTTCCATTGATAACAGATATTTGCCCATTCACAATCACAGTTTTCATGCCTTCAGAATATTGATGAGGTGAAACATATGTTGCATTTTCTTTTATTTCGTTAATTTTAAAAATATTTATATCAGCAAAAAAATTAAGTGCAATTTTACCCCTCTTTTTAAGTGAAAGTCTTTCTGCAGGATATGATGTCATCCGAAAAATAGCCTCTTCAAAGCTTACAATTTTATTTCCAGAAACAAACTGCTCGATAAATCTTGCGTTTGTTCCATAGCTCCGCGGATGAGGCTTTCCTGATGAAAGAGGACCATCAGCTTTTAACGAATTTCCGTCTGAAGCTACACACATATATTTATATTTAGCAATTTCATTTACATCTTTTTCCTCCATTGAGTGGAGTATGAAAGATCCTTCAGATTTTTCATAAAGTTGCATTACAGATTCTTCCGGAGTCGTATTTTTTATTTTTGAAATTTCAATTAAATCTAACCCTTCAAGATTTGTATCTTCTGGATAATCCGCAAGAACACAACCTTGGGCCCCATGAAATCTATTTATGAAATTTGTTGTTTCATTTTTGATTTTTTCCCTTATGTCAGAATCTTTCATTCTCAAAAGGGTTTTTTCTCTTCCGCCTTCAAGGCTCCATCTTGGAAACATGCATCCACTTATAGGTGTGCTAGACCAGTAGTAAGGATATTGGTCTCCAGCAACATCGAGCCCTTCATTTCTTGCTTTCTCAATGCCCTCAATAAGCTCATGGCCCCTCCCCCAAAATTTTGGCCCTACGCTTTTGACATGACTTATTTGTACCCTAACTCCAGACCTTCTAGCGATTTCAATTGCTTCAGCATGGGCAGGAAAAAGACCAGAAGAATCATCACTTTCAGATCTTATGTGACTAGAATATAAAATGTTATTTTTTTGGGCAGTTTTAGCTAATTCAATAATTTCTTCAGCGCTTGAATATGAACCAGGAGCATACCAAAGACCAGTCGAAAAACCTAATACACCTTGGTCGCATGCTTTTTGAATTTCATCTTTCATTTTATTTAATTCATCAGGGTTTGATTGCCTAGCCTCCATGCCCATCACATAGGACCTCAAATTGCCATGACCTATTTGTGCAGCTACGTTAATTGAGGGGGTATTATTTTCAATTTTAGTTAGCCAATCATCAAAATTATTCCAATCCATTTCTTTTTTGATTCCATATCTATTTAGTCTTTCTTGAAGTTGGTATTTATTGTCCTTAGATAATGGGGCACAGAAACTCATTCCACAATTACCCATTAATTCAAAAGTGACTCCTTGCACTAATTTGCTATCTGCATCCGGGTCTACAATGAAAGATAAATCGCTGTGTGTGTGAAGGTCTATAAAGCCTGGCGTAACTTCATAACCTGTAGCATCAATAAATTCTTTACCAGAAATTTTCTCACCACCAATGTAAGAAATTTTTTCATCAGTTATACCTATATTGCATTTACTTGATTTTGACATATCGCCAAAATTTACATTTCCATTGATAATTACTAAATCAAACATTTTTAAGGTAGGCATATTTAAATCTATGTATAAGTGAGTATATCTGAGAATCTATTCGGATTAAATTATAAAATCAATAAAAATGGTTTTAAAATTCAGTATTCTTTACTTTAGACCTTCATTCATTGCCCTAATTTAGATATTTTTGAGCAATTTGTTTAGTTAATTTATAATAATGAGATCAAAATGAGAGTTTCAGGAGGTTAACCGATGAAACAAACAAGATTTCTATTTGTTTGCGCTTTGTTAACTTTTTCTATGATGTTTGTCGCTTGTGGAGGAGATTCAGATGAATCATCAACTTCTACGACGGAAACTTCATCTGAAAAAGAACAGGTAAAGATACCTGGAAGTGCTGACAAAGATTCAAAAAAAGATCCTGTTCCAGCTGCAACAAAGAAAGAAGATGACCATGATGATGAAGACCATGACCATGAAGAAGAATCTAAAGCTGTTGCAATGGATGAAACAGAAGATTGCCCTGAAGAGCCGGGTAGAGAAGATACTCTAATCTATTCGTTTGGTGGTAGTACAGCAATTAAAGCTCCAGAGGTGATGAATCCTTTTACGCCAGGTCATGAAATGAGAAATGGGTTGCACATAACTTTGCCGCAATTATTTTTCTACAACGTTATGACGGGCGAAGAGATTCCGTGGACTGCAACTTCATGGGATAATAATGCTGATTTTACTGAGTACACAATTAACTTGAGAGATGGAGTTAAATGGAGTGACGGTGAAGCATTTAATGCTGATGATGTTGTTTTCACTTACAACATGTTAAGAGATAATCCAAAAATGACAGGTTGGGGTAAAGGTCCTGACGTTAATTTATGGGTAGAGAAGGCAGAAAAAATTGACGATATGACTGTAAAAATTCATTTAAATGAGCCTAACCCTAGGTTTCACATGAGTTTCTTATGGGCCCACGTTGGTAAAGCGCCTTACATAGTACCTGAGCACGTTTGGAGTACTGTAGAAGACCCAGCTACATTTAGCAATTACGATCCTGATAAAGGATGGCCAATTGGAACTGGTCCTTACAAGCTAGTTGAATCTACTCCTCAGAATACAATTTGGGACAGAAGAGATGACTGGTGGGCTTCAGAAATTGGCTTCCACGAAGATCCAGCAATGTGTAGATTAGTATGGATTGCGAAGCAAGACTCAAGCAAGATTGTATCTATGCTTGCTAACAATGAGATTGATAGTGCTGTTGACCTAAGACCATTAGCATTTCAATCTTTAATTGAAAATAATCCGCAAATTGATTCATACACAGGAAAAGAGCCGCCTTATGGTTATCTTGACTGGTGGCCTACAAGTTTACACTTTAATAACCAGAAGCCTGAATTTAATAATCCAGATCTTAAATGGGGAATTGCATATGCAATTAACCAGGATCAGCTTATTGAAGTTGGCCAAGGTGGATCAGGTCAAACATCTGACGTAGTATTCCCTTACTATGCAGGCTTAATGCCTTATTACGATAATATTCAGGATATTCTTGACGAGAAAAGTCCAACAGATTTTGATTTAGATAAATCTGCTGCACATATGGTTAAGGCTGGATATACAATGGGTGATAAGTACTGGGAGAAAGACGGAGAAGAATTCGGATTTGTTATTTCTGGTACAAACTTAATGGAAGATATTGGACCAATTATGGCAACTCAGCTTGATAAAGCTGGTTTCAAGGTTGAATATAAAAACCAAGAAGGTCTTGGAAATGCGCTGGCAATGGGTGAAGTTACTGCTGCACTTTTTGGTCACGCAGGTTCAACTGTTGATCCTTGGGACACACTTAATCTATACCACAGTAGATATAGTGCCCCAGAAGGTGAAAGGGCTGTAAGACCATATAGGTGGGAAAATGCAGAATTTGATGCAATAGTTGATGAGATGGCTTCAGTTCATCCAGATGATGTTGCAAAAATGAAAGAACTTAATCACGCTGCATGGAAAATATGGTATGACGAAATGCCAGACATTCCTATACAGCAATGGGTTCACCGAGTTCCAGTAAATACAACATACTGGAGCAATTGGCCTAACGTTGACAGGCCATTAGCATTGGCTGCATGGCCAAGGCACAGCTTGCTAGTATTCTTAATGCTAGATAAAGCAAAATAAATTAAATGAGTGGTCACGGTTGCGACTCGAATATTCTTCTCGTGACCACTCAAAAAAATAAATTTAAGGTACTTTAATGGCAAAAGTATTAAATGTTAATAACTTAAGAGTTTATTTTCATACTCCAATGGGTCCTGTAAAAGCTGTTGATGGAATATCATTTGATTTGAACCCAAAAGAAAGACTTGGGATTGTTGGTGAATCTGGCTCAGGCAAAAGCACTATGGCCTATGCATTAATGAGGCTAATTAAAAAGCCTGGAAAAATTGAATCAGGTGAAATAGTGGTTGGGGATGAAAATATATTAGATCTTGAAGAAAATGAAATGAGATCCAGAAGGTTTTCTAAAATATCTCTAATTCCTCAAGGATCAATGAATTCGCTTAATCCTGTGATGAGGATTGAAGAGCAATTAATCGACACAATAAAAGCTCATGATGAAAATAAATCTTCTATATCAAAAACTGAAAAAGAAGAAATTGTTGGAAAGTTATTAAGCTCAGTTGGGCTAGAACCTAATCTTGGAAAAAGATTTCCGCATGAATTAAGTGGGGGCATGAAGCAAAGAGTAACTATCGCAATGGGTATATCATTAAACCCAATTGTAATCATTGCTGATGAGCCAACAAGTGCGCTAGATGTTGTCGTACAAAGACAAGTTATGGACACTTTAGAAAGTGCTCAAGAAAGAATTGGCGCTGGATTAATTTTAGTTGGTCACGATATGGGGCTCATGGCTCAATTTGTTGATAGAATTGCAGTTATGTATGCAGGTAAAATAGTTGAATTGGCTCCAGTTGAAACTATTTTTAATAAGCCGCTTCATCCATACACTAAAATGTTAATTAATAGCTTGCCAAAATTAGACTCTCACGGAGTATTTAATGGTATACCTGGCCTTCCAGCCCAACTATTAAATCTAGAAAAAGGTTGTAGTTTTTGTTTAAGGATTGGAAGGGAAAATAAGAATGAGATACCTTGGGTTAAGGTTTCAAAGTCGCATTACATTAGAGAGTGCGATGTTTGTGCTGATTACAATTAGAGGATGATTAATGTCTAAACAAATTATTGAAGGAAAAAATTTAATAAAAATATTTACATCAGGATTATTTGTAAAAAAATCATCAACTTTAGCTGTAAACAACATTAGTTTAAATATAGACGAAGATAAGCCAATTATACGAGCAATAGCTGGAGAAAGCGGAAGCGGTAAAACTACTTTAGCAAGAATGCTTTTGGGGCTCATTAAACCAACTTCAGGAGAAATTAAATTTGAAGGTAACGATATTTTTAATCTTAATCAAAACCAAAAATTAGATTTTAGAAGAAGAGTTCAAACTATATTCCAAGATCCTTTCGGAGTATTTAATCCTTTTTACAAAATAGATAGAGTTTTAAATATGCCCTTAAAGAAATTTAAAGTTACTAGCAATAAGACTGAAGCTCAAGATAGAATCGAATTTGCTCTAAACAGTGTTGGGCTCAGGCCAGATGAGACGTTAGGGAGGTTTCCTCATGAATTAAGCGGTGGTCAAAGACAAAGAATAATGGTTGCAAGAGCCTTGTCATTAGAGCCAAAAGTTATAATTGCTGACGAACCTGTTTCTATGGTTGATGCCTCATTAAGAGCAACAATTTTAGAAAGTATCTATAATTTTAAAAATAACCAAAATATATCTGTTTTATATATTACTCATGACCTTACAACTGCACATCAGCTTTGTGACGATATAATGATTCTTTATAAAGGAAATATGGTTGAGGCTGGCCCAATTGATAGTGTGGTTAGAAAACCTGCTCACGTGTATACAAAACACTTAGTTGGATCAATTCCTTTCCCAGACCCTAAAATGAAATGGAAAAAATATAATGAAAGTGAAAAGCTGAATCTTGATAAACCTAGTGTAGGATGGAGGAAATAAATTAAATTATGTCATTGAATTTTATTTTAAAAAGACTAATAATATTTATTTTTATTATTGCTATTGCATCATCAGTTAATTTTTTTATTCCAAAAGTTGTTTCAGATGTAGATCCTGTAAGCATAAGGATGATGGAAATTGCAAACCAAGGCGGAGTTTATGATGAGTCAATGCAGGCTGTAGCAGCGGAATATTTTAAACAATTTGGACTCGATCAACCATTATGGAAGCAGTATCTTAGGCATTTAGTTGATACTTTTACTTTTGATTTAGGAGTGTCATTTACTTATTATCCATCATCTGTAATGGGAATGATTATGGATGCTCTTCCTTGGACATTTGGTCTATTGATTGTATCAACCCTACTTTCATTTTTAATTGGTGGAGTTTTAGGTGCACTTTTAGGTTGGCCATATGCTCCAAGATCTATGAGATTTACAGTCCCTCCTTTATTTATATTTTCTGCAATACCTTATTACATGCTTGGTTTACTTTTGGTATATGTATTTGCATATATTTTTAAAATTTTTCCTACTGGAGGTGGATATACAATAGGAGAGGTATTCAATTTTGGCTTTTCAAGGATGATTAACATTATGTATCATGCTATCCTTCCAGCAATATCTATCGTTATTGCTGAGTTAGGGATTAGATCTCTTGTCACAAGAGGAATGATACTTAGTCTTTATGGGGAAGATTATATAAAATTAGCTGAGGCTAAAGGCTTACCTGCAAACAGAGTTTTTATTTGGTATGGATTAAGGAACACATTACTGCCCCAATTTACTATACTAGCTTTACATCTTGGCCATGTGGCGAGCGGAGCATTGCTTGTTGAGATAATTTTCGGTTATCCTGGCCTCGGTGCATTATTAAGAGATTCAGTTACAGCTTTTGATTACCCAGTAATTTATGGAATTGTATTTGTACTGATTCTTGGTATTGCATTGGCTACCTTAGTGTTAGATTTTATTTATCCAAAAATTGATCCAAGAATTTCTTATGAAGATTAATAACTATATAACTAAATATCCAATTTTATTTGCTGGAATAATGGTCCTTTTGGCTCCATTAATTTTTTCTGCGATTGGGATGATAATAGTTGATACTTCAATGGCTGAACCACTTTCAGTGCAGGCGAGGTCAGCACCTTCTTTAGATTTGCCATTCGGTTCTGATCTTCATGGTAGAAACCTATTCGCAGCTATAGTCAAAGGTATACCTATGACTTTATATGTAGGATTTTTAGCAGGTTCGATTGGCTTAGGGATTGGAATATTTCTTGGTTTCCTGACAGGATACATTGGAGGAAAATTTGACACGGTAGTAAGAATAATTACAGATTCTTTAATGACAATACCAAGCATAGCAGTGATGGTTGTTTTAGCAATATCTATTGAAGAGAATATAACCCTTAATCAAATGGCTTTAGTAATTTCATCATTATCATGGATGGGGCCTACAAGGGTTATTAGAGCGCAGGTTTTAACATTGAAAGAAAGGCCATTTATTGAGGTTTGTAGATTGTCCGGGATGAATACATTCGAAATAATTTTTCAAGAGATACTCCCAAATATGTTACCTTTTCTTGCCGCAAGTTTTACTGGAGCAGTTACTGGTTCAATATTAGCTTCTGTTGGTTTGGAGGCAATAGGATTGGGCCCAATGGCAGAACCTACAATGGGCATGACACTTTATTGGGCAATAACATTTTCTGCTTTAATTGCTGGCATGTGGTGGTGGTGGTTACCTCCAATTATAATTATAGTAATTATATTCTGCGGGCTATATTTAATTGCAGCAGGTTTAGATAAAATCGCAAATCCAAGATTAGAGGGTCCTCAAGCTTGAAAAAGGATAAGTCCAAAAAAAATATAGTAATACTTTTTCCAGATCAATTAAGATTTGATTTTTTAGGATGCTATGGGGCTGACTTTATTAAGACTCCAAATATAGACTCATTATCAAAAAATGGCGTCACTTATGAAAGAGCATACTCAGCTTCTCCAGTATGTGTTCCTGCCAGAACATCATTATTAACTGGAATCAATTCTTATAAGCATGGAGTAACTGGTAATTTTGACGCGCTTAGGTCAGATTATAAAAAAACTGGATTAAAAACTTGGGCAGATATTATCAAAGAAAATGATTATTATTCAGCAGCAATTGGAAAAATGCATTTTTACCCATGGGATGCAAGGCATGGTTTCGACTACAGAAGAATTGCAGAAGATAAAAGACACCTTCACGTCAGAGATGATTATTTTAAAAAACTTAGGAGTGCTGGATTAAGAAAATTTCATGGGGATGAACACGAAGGGTATCAAGAAAATTTTACTGCAGTTAAATCAATAGTTCCTTATGAACATTCTTGGGATCATTTTGTTGGTGATGAAGCAGTTAAGTTTATTAATAACCATTCTAATGAAGAACCATTTGCAATGATGGTAGGCTTTCCAGGACCTCACGATCCTTATGATCCATCTGAAGATTTTCATGTGCCAATTCCAGATGAAAATGATATGCCAGAACCAATACCTTTATATGAGCATGATAAAGATTTTGCGGAACAACAAAAAGATGGGCTAAAAATGGAATGGGCTAATGTAAAAACAATGCAAAAGTTTAATAATAAAGAAAGTTTGGCAAAGAAAAAGAAAATGAGAGCTCATTATGCTGGTCTTGTACAACAGATAGATTACGAAGTTGGAAGAATTGTTAGTTCTTTAAAAAATAATGGTTTGATTGACAACACAGTTATTATATTTGCAACAGATCATGGAGATTATCTTGGAGATCACGGCTTATTTGGAAAAGGTACATTTATTGAAGCTTCAAGTCACATACCACTTATTGTTCAAACACCCGACACTATTGGTAAACCTAAAAGAGTAGATGACCTTGTTTATCTTTTTGATATAACATCTACAATTTTAGAAATTACTAGTTCAAAGATTCCTGATTATTTTGATTCAATTCCTCTTCCTGGTATACCAGGGATAGAAACAAGGAAAAGGGACGAACTTTTCGGTTATATGCCTGACGGCTGGATGATTTATGATGGTATTTATAAATTAAGTAAATACTCTAATGGAGTAAGAACTTTATTTAACATCAAAAAGGATCCAAATGAATCAAAAAATTTATACAAGGACAAGAGTTTGTATAAATTAAGAAGAGATTTGGAGACAAGATTAAATGTTGAAATTATGAATTCAATTCGGTTTTCTTATTTTGATAGGCAAGTTGATAAAATAAACAGTCTTAATGAAAAAGATAACTTTGGCAAAGAAGGCTGGGAGTGGGACTATCCTGCACAAATTCAACCTCTGGCTGAAAGGTCTGACAGGATTCAAAAGGGAGAAATTAAGTTTGACAGATAAAAATAAACCGAATTTAATTTTTCTATTTCCTGATCAAATGAGATCAGATTTTTTAGGTTGTTATGGAGCTAAATTCATAAAAACGCCTAATATTGATTCAATTGCAGAAAATGGAATAAGGTATCATAATTCATATTCTTCTTCTCCAGTTTGTGTTCCAGCTAGATCAAGTTTAATGACTGGTATGGATGCTATATCAAATGGAATCTTGAGTAATTCACCCGCTATTAGGCCTGACCACAAAGAAGCTGGAATAAAAACCTGGCCTGAAATATTAAGGGAATCGGGTTATTACACTTCAGCAATTGGAAAAATGCATTTTTATCCTTGGACTAAAAAAAATGGATTCATGTATAGGTCAACAACAGAAGATAAAAGATGGCTAAAGGTCAGGGATGATTATTATTATTACTTGAAGGAAAAGGGGCAAAAAAAATATCACGGTAATGAGCATGAGGGATATCATGAAAATTTCGGAGCAGTAAAATCTAATCTTAAATGGGAAGATTCTTGGGACCACTTTGTTGGGAATGAGGCATGCAAATTTATTAATGAATATGGCCACGAGAAACCATTTGCTATGATGGTGGGCTTTCCTGGACCCCATGATCCTTATGACCCTTCTGAAGATTTTCAAGTCCCTTTCCCGGATGAAGATGAAATGCCACCTCCAATAAAAGGAAATAAGGAAGATGCAAAAAAACATAAGAAAATTGTGTTAGAGGGATGGAAATATCCATGGGCTGATTTAGATTACGAAGGAATCAATGACGAGAAAATTAAAAAAATGAGATCTCACTATTCTGCACTAATACAACAAATTGATTATGAAGTTGGACAAATAATTAAAGCATTAAAAGATAATAATTTGTATGATAATTCAATAATTATATTTTCTTCTGATCACGGTGATTTCTTAGGAGACCACGGAATGATGGGAAAGGCTAATTTTTATGAAAGTGCTATGAGGGTCCCATTAATAATTAGCGGTAAAAATATTCCAAAAAATATAGTTGAAGAAAATCTTGTTTGTTTGAGAGATATTACATCTACATTATTATCATTAAGTGGCAATGATGTTCCTTTTTACATGGATTCTATTCCTCTTCCAAACACTCCTGTTGATAATAAAAAAAGAAGAAAAGAAATTTTCGGCTTTCTTGCTAATGGAGTAATGGTTTTTGATGGAAGATACAAACTTGTTAGGTATGCTACAGGCGAGGATTTATTATTTGATTTAAAGAATGATCCTTCAGAAGAAAAAAACATCATCGAAGATGAAAATAATATGGACATATTAGATTATTTAGATGAAATTTTAGTTAATAGGATTAATTTATCTAGAAAAATTTCAATGCATTCACTTACTTCTGGGGGAACGCAATTGACTACTGATCCAGTTAATCCAAAAGTTTACGATTATCAATTTGAAGGGTGGGAATGGGATTATCCAACTAAAATTGATACACCTGTTACAAGATCTTTTTTTAATAAATAACCATAATGTATAAAAATTATAAAATAGGCATATCATTTTTAATTATTCTTTGTTTAATTTCATGCACTTCTGAACCTGATGAAGTAAGCAAAGACAATAATATTGCTAACAAAGTTTTAATTGAAACAAAAGAAGATAATTCAGAAATTAATGAAATATTAGATGATGAAGATTACAGTTACGTTGATTGGTGGCCAGTTAAATCAGAATCATCTGATAATGAATATAAGACATCAACTTCAACTATAGAAATAAAAAAGATACCATTTCCAAAACAGTTCGATGAAAACGATGATTAGAATATTATTTATATTAATTATTTTTACAATTGCATGCTCTGAAAACATTCAAGTTGAAGTTAATGATAATAAAAGGGTTAATATTGAGCCATTTAAAAATATTTCCGAAGGGGCATTTGGAGGCGATTATTTTATCGAAAACCGATACCCAGGTGTGGCAGTTTTTGATTTCGATAGAGATGGGGACTTAGATCTATATTTCACTTCATCTGGTTCTTCAAGTCTATTAGAAGAAACAAGAGGAGGAGGTAATAAGTTTTTTGAAAATTTGGGTAATAATGAATTCCAAGATATTTCATTAAAAACTAATCTTTCGCTTTTAGATAGTAATAGTACTGCTCCAGCTGCATGTGATTTTAATAATGACGGCTATCAAGATTTATATGTTGCATCTTATGGCACCATTGGAGACGGCCTAGATTACCGTTCAGTAGAAAAAGATTCAAGATTATACGAGGCAGTTAAGGATAGATTATTTAAAAATAATAAAGATGGCACTTTTACAGATATTACTGAGGAGGCTTTTGGAGAAAATGTAAATATTAGGTCTGGAATGAGTGTAGCTTGTGGGGATGTTAATAATGACGGATTATTAGATATATATGTGGGGAATAGAGCCGACCAAGATTTTATAGTTTTTAATAATCCTAGGCACCATGGTCATTATAATCTTTTATTCATTAATCAAGGTGATTTCAAATTTAGTGAAATTGGCGAAATTTCCGGAGTAAGGGGTAATGAAATACTTATGATCATGCCCACAGGAGAGCCTATTGAGTGGTTTGATGAAGAGTCTAATAAATGGAATCAAGGGTACGACCCAAATTTAGTAGACAGGAAAAATAATAAAGTGGGTGATCCTTCAGGGCAAACTTTAGCATCAATGTTTTGGGATCATGATCAAGATAGCGATGTTGATTTATGGATTTCTGACGATGGAGACCGATTAAAAGTTTATGAAAATAATTCAACATCTGAGGGAATTAAATTTGATTTAATTTCAAGAGACTTAGGAATTGATAAAGTTGGAGCATGGATGGGCTTTACCATTGGAGACATTGATAATGATTTAGATTTAGATGTATTTGTTACAAACATTGGGTATCACCCCTTAACAAGGCAGCATCCTCAAATTCCAGGGGGAGATTGTGCATATGGTCATAAATTTGAATGGGGCACATGTTTTCATTACTTATTAAGAAATGATAGTTCAGTAGATGGAAATATAAAAAAAAGTGAATTCACTAATATATCTAATTCAGTACTAATAAATCCTGACCAATATATGCCATCTCAAGGGCTTATTAAAAATAATATACTTGAAGAGTGGCAAATTCCCGAAGGTCTTGATGCATATGAGTTCGGGTTTGGAACAACTTTTTTTGATTATGAAAATGACGGAGATGAAGATCTTTATTGGCTTGGTTCAATGGGAGGAAGAGGAGAAGGGCCTGGCGGAAATAGATATCCGAATGCTGGCAGAATGTTAATAAATGATAATAATAATAATTTTTCTGACAGAACAACTGAATCACATTTACTAGATATAATGAATGTAGATTATCAAGATTTATTAGAATCTAATGCAGAAGATTTAATTAAAAGAAGAATCAATATTAAATTCCACGAAAATGGCAAAGGTCTTGCTAAAGGTGACATTAATTCAGACGGGTTCATAGATCTCATTGCAACCAATAGTAACGGTTATATTTTTGGTAGTGAGGGTGAAGGCATTATGAAGGGTGGCCCAATTTTTTTATGGATTAATCAAGAAAATATAAATAATTGGATTAAGTTAAGATTAGTGGGCAGTTCAATAAATAGTGAAGGCGGAAGCAATGCTGATGCAATCGGGTCAACAGTGATAATAAAATATGAAGAAAATAATAAAGTTAAACATCAGATTAAGTCGGTAACAAGTGGTGAAAGTTTTATTTCTGCCAATTCTTTTAATTTAAATTTTGGTCTTGGTAGTGCAAATAAAATTGATGAGATTTTAATAAAGTGGCCTAACGGTGGGCAGAAGATCATCACAAATATAGAAGTAAATCAATTTATTACTATTCAGGAAGATTAATTATTTGATGTGTTTCCAGGGATCGTTTTTAATATTCTTGGGCCTACCAACAGTTTCTGGTAAAGCAACTGGTTGAGGGTCCTCAGTTTCAATCATCCAGCTTAGGAGATGCGATTTCATTTCTAAAACTTTGCCAGAATATTTTTCTTTTCCAGCTAAATTATAGTGTTCCCATGGGTCATTTTCTAAATCATACAATTCATCTTTATCTCCCATAGGATCATGAACAAATTTCCAATTTTTTGTCCTTACCATTTTTCTTCTTCCTTCAGCCTCTCTTGCCCAAAGACAATCTATTAGAGAATGGTACCCAAAAGGTTCTGGTAAAAGTTTTAAGTCCTCTAATGTATAAGGCTTTCCTCCTGCACCATATTCAGAAAATGCAGCCTCTCTTGCTTCCCCATCCGGAACAATAGGCAAGATTTTTCCTTGATAATCAATTGGTATATTTATGTCTTGAATATTTAAAACAGTTGGCATTATATCAATAAGGCTAGCAGGATCATCAATATTTACATCATTTTGAAGAATTGGCCCCCCCGAAATTATAAGAGGCACCCTTGTAAGTGCATCATAGAATACTCCGCCTTTGCACATCATGTTGTGTTCTCCGGAAAAGTCACCATGATCTGCTGTGAAAATCACGATTGTATTTTCTTCAAGACCTAAATTTTTAACTTCATCTAAAATCATGCCAATACTATAATCAACAAATTTAACCATCCCCATATATGTTGTAACCATATCTTCATTAAATTGGTTATTTTCAGAATTTTTATTATTACTAAAATCTAAAATTTTGTTTAGTAGTATGTTTCTTTCTGGGGCAGTTCCGTCCTTAAATTCATCTTCTCTTTGATTTGGAAATTTAAATGAGTTCTTTGCTTCTTCGAAAAATCTTCTTGGTACTTCATAAGGTTCATGTGGGTCAGGAATCGAAACCCATAATGAAAAGCTGTCATTTTTATATTTATTCAAAAAAGACTTTGTTTCTTCTGCAATTATATGTGAATCATAAGATTCAATTGGGCTGTCAGTAACACTAAATGAGCCTTTTTCCATTTTATTTCTGTTTCCATTTCTTCCAGAATGAGTAAATTCATCAAGATGATCAAAAAGTTTTAAGTCATTTTCTGTTTCAAAGCAGTGATTTTTTCCAATCAGTCCAAGTTTAAAGCCTGCTTCTTTCCAAACTTTAAAGACATGATTCTCATTGTCTGGCATCAGTGTCTCATTTCTTCTACAGCCAGTTGTATGAGGGTATTTTGAAGACATTACAGATGTTCTAGCTGGCACACAAAGAGGGTGTGGAGTAATAGCATTATCAAATTGAACTCCATTTTTTTTCATTCTCTCTAAATTAGGTGTTTCAACCCCTATTTCAGAATATAAACTACTTGCTGTAGCTTTCATTTGGTCAGCCATTATAAAAATGACATTGTAATTGTCTTTTATTTTCATATTTATATACTAGAATACTTAATTAAAAAATTAAAATTTATCTATTCCAAACATCTTTTAAATTATATTTTGGTGACCATCTTAGCTGTTCTTTTGCCTTTTTATTTGAAAATTTATTATGAGGAAGGTCAGCAAAAATAAAGTATTTTTCTGACCTTGATGGTAATTTCTTTAGATCAATCTCAAGTGCTAGCTTTATTGCTTCAGCAGCATCTTCCCATCTAACACTAAAAGGAGTGAGGTCTTTGCCAGTATTATCAACACCCTTTTTATCATTAGGTTTAAGTAAATCTTTGTCATAGAAATTGTAAAATAATAATGTTTGCAAAAATATAAATTCATTTTTTTCTGTAAACACTTCGCAAATTTCTTGGCCAAGAGCTTTTGAAATTGCATAAATATTAACACCAGGTTGTGGTGGTATGTCAGGGTTTATTTCATGATCATAATTTTCGTAAGTTGGGCCTGCAACCTGAAAATGAGGACCAGTATTTATGACCCTTGGTATTCTGAATTTTTCAGCTGCAAGCATCATGTTAAGGTTACCTTTCATATTAACATCGAAAGCTAATTTCCTATCTGTTCTCAATACAGAAAGATTTATAATTGCATCAACTTTTTCAGAAGCATTTAATACTTCCTCTGTATTAGAAATATCAACTTTTACAAAGTTTGTATTTGTCTCAATTTCATTTAAATCAGACTCAATAATTTCATGATCATCTTTTAAAATTTTCGATAACCAAGGACCAAGCATGCCATTTGCGCCTAATATTAACACTTTCATAATTTTTTCCTTGGGTAATAATAGTAATCGTCTATTGATGAAGACAATCTTTCTAAATCATTAAGTTTATTTGTTAAATATCTCTGATGATCACATTCAGATTGCACATGAAAGACTTCAAACTGATTTTTAAAATTGGTTTTTAAGATTTTTGAAATTGTAATTACAAAGTCTTTTTTAGAAGTAAAACAATTAAGATTATTATTTAATTTGTCATTTATAGGAAACCCAACTCTAAGTAATATTTTCTGAAAAGGGAATGTTCTGCCAAATTCTTTAAAGACAATTTCTGAAAGATTTAATGACAAGTTGTACATATCTTTTTTTGGTTTTGGTTTCCAATTTTCAGTTACTGTATAACTTTTCTTGTAATCTAGTATTTCTAATGAACTTATCATTATTACTTTATTTACCCCTTGTTCAACTGAAAGCGCAAGAGTATTGTAGATGCCTTGAATTTTTAAATTGAATTCTTCGGTGCTAGAGCAATTTTCTAGCGATGAAAGTATTAATAAACAGTCGGCCTTTGAGATATTTTTTTCAGTAATTTCATTTACTATTTTTACCTCATGGTTATCTATTTGATTTAAAAGATTTTCTATATCTTTATGACCTGAGCTAACTAAAAGATTCATGGGAATTAATTTGTATCTAAATCATTTAACTTATCAATAAAAATAGTGCAATTTTTCATTGAGTCGAGTTCATCATATCCTGGACAAAAAAGTATTAAGTTATTGTAAATAACGTAACTGTCATATTTAGCAGCCTTTGTCCCGTTCCAAGTATTATTTCTTCCGCCCTCAAGGTGAGTTCTTTGGTTTAAATTTTCTAACCACATTGAACAGTCTTTACTAATGCAGGCATCTTCACCAACAATGTTATCAGCATATTTTATTCCTAAGTTGACCGCATCAATATGATTTGAATAAAACCTCAGTTCATAATCTTCAGGGTCACCAAATTCATTTTTCATAAAACCGTAGTAAGCTGATATTGCACCAGGAAGCTCATCTACATTGTATTCATTGCTTTTTTTGAAACCTGTTGATTTAAAATCACCAATAGACAATATTTTTCCTTGGTCTGAAATTTTTTCCATTGGAACAAAAACTTCCTCATTTGATGAGCAACCAACTATAAATATTAAAATAATAAAAGTTAACAGTTTAATTAAATATCTCATTTTATATATTGTAAAAATGCTATTTAAACTAAATATACAATTTTTTTATTTATTGTAAACTAGGCATTTATGGAATCAGAAAAAAATAAACCAAATATAGTTTTTATCATGAGCGATCAACAAAGGTATGACACGCTTGAATGCTATGGCAATGATTGGATAAATACCCCTAGACTAAATGAACTAGCTAGAGAATCTAATGTAATTGAAAATGCTTACGTTACACAACCAGTTTGTGCTCCAGCAAGGTCTTCAATAATGACAGGTCTATATCCTCATACTGCAGGGCCGACAGTAAATAAAATTCCTTTAAAAGAAGATGTCAAAACTATTGCAGAAATTATTCAAGATAACGATTATTGCAATGGATATCTCGGTAAATGGCACCTAGGTGATGACACAATAAAGCAAAGAGGATTTGATGAGTGGGTGAGTGTAGAAGATCACTACAATAGCAGTTATTTTAATGGAGAGTTGCCATATAGTGATTTACATAATTGGTTAGTTGAAAAAGGACATACCCCAACTGGTACAGGGCCAACAGGAAAAAAAATTTTTGATGATGAAGCAAGATCTTTACTTCCTGAAGATAGCCAGATGGCTTCTTTTTTAGCAGAAAAGGCTGAAGATTTTATTGATAGGAATAAAGAAAATCCATTCATGCTGTACGTTAGTACGTTTGAACCTCATTCACCTTATGCTGGGCCACTTGATGGAATGTACAATCCAGAATCTTTACCAACAGGACCAACATTTTTGAAAAAACCTGAAAATGTTGCTGAAATTGATAGTGCGAGATCCGATTATCATTCTTCATTTATTAATGGCGCTGATCAAAAAAGTGATGAATATATGAATAATTATTTAGCTTCAAGAGGTGAAGATTTTTCAACAAGAGAAGGATGGCTAAAAGCAAGAGCAGATTACTTTGCAAACATAACATTAGTTGACAGAATGGTAGGCAGAATAATTGATTCTCTTAAAAAAAATGGATTGTATAACAACACAATAATAGTTTTTACAAGTGAGCATGGCGAAATGATGGGAGACCACGGAATGCTTGAAAAAAGAACATTTTATGAAGAATCAGCAAGAGTACCAATGCTTATAAAACTTCAAAATCAAAATGATATGAAAAAAATTAAAGGGAGTTTTAGTCATATAGATTTAGTGCCAACCCTTCTTTCAAAAATTAATCAGAAATTACCGGAAAACCTTCAAGGTGAAGACAGAAGTTATGCATTTGAAGAATTAGATTTTGGAAACAATGAAGTTGTTGTTTCTTGGAATGGTACCGGAGAAATTGATGATAGGAATTTAGGCTCAGAAAAAATAAATGAATTAAACCAAAACCCTAGAAGGTCGATAATTATAAATCGAATTAAACTCAATTTAACTTTAAATGATTCTTCAGAACTATTTGATTTAAATAAAGACCCTTACGAAGAAACAAATCTTATTAATAGCCCTGAATACCAAAATATATATATGTCCATGAAAGAAAAATTAATTGATTGGCAAATTAAGAATGAAGATAATTTTAGGTTCAAATAGATGAGTAGATTATTCAGTAGCATCACAATTCGTGGGCAAAAAATAAAAAATAAATGTTGGGTTTCTCCGATGTGTCAATATTCTTCTGAAGATGGATTTTCAAATAATTGGCACCTGGTCCATTTAGGCTCAAGAGCTGCCGGAGGTGCAGGTTTGGTAATGACAGAAGCTGCTGCAATTTCACCAGAAGGGAGAATAAGTCCAAATGATTTAGGTATCTGGAAAGATGACCATATTGAGGGTTTATTAAAGATTACGAATTTTGTTAAAGAAATGAATTCAATTCCTGCAATTCAGATAGCCCACTCAGGAAGAAAAGGTTCAACTCGCAAACCTTGGGAAGAAGGATATTCTGTTTCGGGTAATGAAGGTGGTTGGAAGCCAGTAGGGCCGTCATCAATCCCTTTTGACAATAAATCTGTAAAACCAAAAGAACTTTCAATTCAAGAAATTAAAGATTTGGAAAATAAATTCGCTGATTCTGCCATTCGAGCTGAAAAAGCTGGATTTAAATGTATTGAGCTCCACATGGCACACGGTTATTTAGTCCATGAATTTTTATCTCCAATTTCAAATATAAGAGAAGACGACTATGGAGGAAATTTTAAGAATAGAATTAAGTTTGCTTTAAATATTGTAAAAAAAGTGCGAGATGCGATTTCAGAAAATACGATACTTTTAGTCAGGATTTCTGCAACTGATTATGCTGATAATGGCTGGGACGAATATCAGTCAGTTGAGCTTTCTAAGAAATTTAAGGAAATAGGAGTTGATTTAATTGATTGTTCTTCGGGAGGAAATTATTCTGAGCAAGAAATAATTGCTGAACCAAATTATCAAGTAAAGTTTTCAAAAAAGATTAGGAAAGAAGCTGAAATTATGACTGGTGCTGTAGGTCTGATAACGGAACCGTATCAAGCAGAAAAAATTCTTGAAGATAATGAAGCTGATGTTGTTTTTATGGGGAGAGAATTATTAAGAAATCCATATTGGCCATTGAGTGCTATGAAACAATTGGATGGAAATAATTTTCCTCCTAATCAATACTTAAGATCATTTTAATAATCTGTATTAACTTTTCTTTTAGGTAGTTCAGACAATATTTTTTCTCTTTCAGAAATTGTCATCGTAAACCATTTTGATATTTCTATTGGGGTCCTTTTGCACCCTATACAATACTCACCAGATTCGTCATACATACAAATATTTACGCAAGGCGAAATAACGTTTTCGAAAAAATCATATGTCATTAATTTAACCCTTCTTAACAGATTCAATCATTGCTTGAATATAACCCATTGCAAATGCTCTTCCTCTGTGCCCAAAAGGTGTATCTTGAAAAGTGCTTGGCACATGATCATCAATGAAAAAACTATCATATCCAACTTCATGATAAATCTTCATTGCTTTGTGCATGTCTACATAACCTGTATTAACAAATTCTTCGTGAAACTTTGGAACTTGGCTTGAGACATTTCGAAAATGAACATAAAGAATTTTTTTTCTTTCACCAAAGTATTTAATCATCTCATAGATATCATCATTCATTTCTGCAAAAGTTCCTTGGCAAAATTCAATACCATTGCTATCTGAAGGATAGATTTCAATTAATCTCTTGTATGCATCAAAACTTCTCATAAGTTGTGGAATCCCACCTAAAACTGGAACTGGTGGATCGCAGGGATGTATGCCAAGCCTAATTCCTTCTTCTTCAGCAATAGGAGTAATAATTTTAATCCAGTATTCTAAGTTCTCCCACATCTCTTCTTCTGTATATTCTCTATCATGAGTAGGAGGGAGATTTTTTGCCGAATCATAATCAAAAGCTGTGGCTTCTGCATTTCCTCTTATATATTCTGGCTTAGTTCTCCAGACCTGAGATGGCATCCAGTTGTAACCAAATATTGGAATTCCCGCTCTGGCAATATTTCTTATTGTATAAATCATATTTTCAATTTGCTCATCTCTTTTTGGGCCACCAAGCATAATATGATCGTAAAATTTTGTTGGAACATTTTCTAATGCGCTTAGTTTCATTCCATAACTCTCTACAGTACGTCGAAGGCTTACCAAATCTTTTAATTCCCATCTATTGTTGTGATCTAAAAGATGATTATCCTTGTCGCTATTCTGATTAAGTAAAATATCTGTGGCTCCATATTCCTTAGCAAATTTTAAAAATTCCGGAGAAGGTTTATGGAATTGCCCTAATCCACATCTCATATGATTTCCTTTACAAGTTTATTTTATGATAACTCTAATGGGCTTTTTTTTGGAATTCCTACTTTTCTTGGATAGGATTTTGGAGTATTTCTTACCTTGTTATAGATAACTATTGAAGACATATCTGTAACTGTTGAATAATTCGAAAGGCTTCCTCCAAGTACTTTTGCTGAAAACTCAGATTCAATTATTTCTTTAGAAATATTTTTACCTTTTATATAAAATGCCTCTCCTGATAATTTTAAAAATGGTAAGGAAAATTCGTTAAGCGTCGAAATATTTGAAAGTGCCCTGGCTAGGCATAAATCATACTTTTCTCTATGATCATTGTTATGGGCTAAATCTTCAATTCTGGAACAAATAACCTTAGTGCTGATATTTAGTTTAGATGAAACCATTTTTAAAAAATCACACTTCTTATTATTGGAATCTACCAGGGTTAAATTAACATTGTCTTTAATAATTTTTAGCGGTATTCCAGGAATTCCAGCACCAGTACCAATATCAATAACTTTTATAGAATCAGTTAAATTTAAATTTGGATAATTGATTGCTCTAATACTTTCAGAAATTAATACATTTTTAATATCTTTAACATTTTTTAATCCTGTTAAATTATATTTTTTATTTTCGAAATAAATTAATTCTGCAAATTTATCCAATTTTTCTAATTGATTTGGATTAAATATATTTTCGTGATTATTTTTTTCCATAAAAAAAATTATATAATTAAGTCCATTATGTCAGATAATTGTTGTTCGCCACAAAGCGATAGAAAAAATATTGAAATTAATAATTCAATCGAGCGATCTAATCATGATGATTATTCTCAGGCTGAGTTTGAGAAACTTGAGGGAGGATGGTTTCTGATGGGATCAGAAGAAAAATACGTATTTCCAGGTGATGGAGAAGGTCCTGTAAGAAAAGTATATGTCGATGAATTTTCTATATCAAAATATTCAGTTACTATTTCAGAATTCTATAAATTTATTAAAGAAACTAAATATGTTACAGATGCAGAAAAATTTGGATGGTCATTTGTTTTCTTTGAACAATTAAATAGTAGTGATCAAAATGAGTCAGTGCAAAATGCTCCATGGTGGATAAAAGTAGAAAACGCAAATTGGAATCTACCTGACGGTAATAATGTTGGTATAGATAATTTTCCCGATCACCCTGTAACCCATATTTCATGGAGAGATGCTCAAGAGTACTGCAATTGGAGCGGAACAAGATTACCCACTGAAGCTGAATGGGAGTATGCAGCAAGGGGCGGGCTTGAACAAAAGAAATTTCCATGGGGTAATGAACTTTTAGTAGATGGAGAAATCCAGTGCAATATTTTTGATGGTGAATTTCCTTATCAAAATAATGCACCTATTGAGATGAAATTTACAACAAGAGTAGACGAATTTAAGCCAAATAACTTTGGCTTATTTAATATGGTAGGAAATGTTTGGGAATGGACTCAAGATTGGTTCACAAGATATCATGATTTAGAAATTAATGTGAATCCTTCAGGGCCAGAAAAGGGCAACAATAAGGTAATTAGAGGCGGTTCTTTTTTGTGCCATGATAGTTACTGTAATAGATATAGAACTTCTGCAAGGACAAGCAATTCAATTGATTCATCAACTTCAAATATGGGTTTTAGAGTAGTAAAAGTTGACTAAACTTCTTGTTTTTATTTTATTAATTCAAACTATATTTATAAGCTGTCAATCTGATAATAGTTTAGATGAGATAATTGATAAAAAATTTCAATTTAGTATTTTTGAATATGAAGTAAATTCTGTAATGGATTTATTTTTTGAAAGATATGGATTAAGAGAAACTGAACCAAAAAAAAATCAAATTAGAAAATTATTTATAAGTGAATTGTACGATCAAGAAATGGACTATTTTTTTGATATTATATTTCCATCTCCAGAATTTAACGTTGGAAGTTCACCAAAGTTATTAGTAACTTCTCCAAGAAATAAAATTGAAAGAAAAGAAGAGATTCTTTTAGTGCCTTCCATTGATATTGAAACAATTGAAGCACTGGAAGGAAGAGCTGCTAGTGATGAATTATCTTCAGTAATTATTAATATTGGTGGCTTAGCAACATACCCATCAATTATTGCCGAGGGAAAAAGTTCAAGAGAGTTATTTCTAACAATTAGTCATGAATGGCTACACCAATACCTTATTTTTCATCCACTAGGTAGATCTTATTTTTCAAATAAAGAAATGAAAGAAATAAATGAAACTCTAGCAAATATTTTTTCAAAAAAATTATTAAAGAGTTTATGTGAAAAAGATTTTGAAATTAAAAATGAAATGTGTTCAGTATCACCTGTAAAAGATGAAAATAAATTTGATTACAGAGAATTTATGAAAAAATTAAGAATCAATGTTGATCAATTGCTTTCTGAAGGAAAGATTAAAAATGCAGAAAAATTAATGAATGAATCAACATTAATTTTAAATAACAATGGAATTAAAATAAGAAAAATAAATCAAGCTTGGTTTGCATTTAATGGGACCTATGGTGATTCACCAAGCTCAACTTCTAATTTTAATGATGAATTAAATAATCTAATAGATAGTTATGGAACTCTAAAAGATGCAATTAATGATATTAAAAATATAAGTTCATTAGATGAATATAAAGATATGATCAAATAAGTGCAGAAATCGATAAATGAATGATATAATATTTTAGTTATGAGATCAGTTATGTCTAAATTAATAAATAACTTTGTATACAGACCGCCATCTGGTGACAACAACAAAGAAGAACCTTCTTTGGAAGAATTATTGAGCAAGCTAAATATAAAAATTCCAAAGATTCCTGGTCTTGGAAGTGGCTCTCCCTTTCTTGGGTTAATAATAATTTTAGTCATTTTAATACTTTGGATTGCATCTGGAGTATATTCTGTCCAACCAGATGAAAAAGCTGTTCTAAGAACATTTGGCCAATATGTTTCAACAACTGAGCCAGGTTTGAGGTGGCACTGGCCAGGCCCTGTGGGCAATACTGATATAGTTGCAGTAACAAAAACAAGAAGATTGGAACTTGGTTTTAGAGGGATTGAAGAACAGGCTGGTATTTTCAAAGAAGTTCCAGCAGAAGCTAATATGATAACTGGAGATGAAAATATTGTTCAGGCTCAAGCTGTTATTCAGTACAGAATTAGTGACCCTAAAGCATACCTATTTCATGTTGATGATCCGGGTGAAACCGACAGAGGAATTGATGAAGGTCAACCTGATGGTAAAACACTTAGAGATATTACTGAAACAACATTGCGACAAATTGTTGGATCAAGAAACATTGATGATATTTTGACTACTGAAAAGGAAGCAGTGCAACAAGAAGTTCTATCAAAAATGAGAGAACTAAACGAAGCATATGAGACAGGTATTGATGTACAACAAGTTCTTCTTCAAAATGTAAATCCTCCTGCTGCAGTGCAAGATGCTTTCGAAGATGTTGTAAGAGCTAGAGAAGATAGAGATAGAATTATTAACTTAGCTGAAGCCTATCAAGCAGATCAGTTGCCAAGAGCACAAGGTGAAGCTGCAAAAATTATTGAAGCGGCTGAAGCTTATAAAGAAGGTAGATTACAAATAGCTGAAGGTGAAGCAGCTGGTTTTGAGGAACTTTTAAAAGCATATGAACAATCAAAAGATGTAACACGAACAAGATTATATTTGGATGCAATAAATGAGATATTGCCTAATGTTAAAAAATATATTATTTCTGATTCATCTTCATCATTACCATTGCTCCAACTAGGTAACAATACAGTGGGTGGTGAATAAATGAGAAAGACTCTAATCCCAATAGCTATAGTTCTTATATTTCTTTTTATAGGATTACCTCAAGTTTTCTTCGTAATTGATGAAACTGAACTTGCAATTGTTACAAGATTTGGTGCTTTCCAAAAAGAATATACAGAGCCTGGATTAAAAGTTAAAACCCCAATCATTGATAATGTTCAAAGATTTGATAAAAGGTTGTTGAGAATAGATGCCTCTCCTACAAGCTTATTGACTAAAGATAAAAAGAATCTAGTCATTGATGTATATGCAAGATACAAGATTATAGATCCCCTTCTTTTCTTTCAGGCAATAGGTAATGAACTTCAAGCAGAGTCAAAGCTTGGTGACATTGTCAACTCAAGATTACGTGATGAAGTTGCACAAGATAATCAAGAAGAAATCATTGCTGAGGTTAGAGAAGAAATAATGAATAAGGTTACTAAGGCAAGTAACTTTGTTGATATTAGCAGAAATGAAGCATTAAATTTAGAAAACGGATTAAACAACAATCTTGTGGTAATTGATTTAGTAGCAAATACTTTAGATGGCACATCAAGACAAGCTACACAACAAGAAGTAAATCTAATTTCTGCCAATCCTTCTCCACCAGAATTAAGCGGTTTTGAAGTAAGATATAAACTTCCAATAAAAGAAGTCTTTGGTGCAGAAATTATAGATGTAAGAATTAAAAGAGCTGATTTTCCAGATTCAATTGAAAGTTCAGTGTTTTCAAGAATGCAAGCAGAAAGAGAGAGGATCGCAAATGCCTTTAGAGCAGAAGGTGCACAAAGAGACGCAGAAATAAGAGCAAATGTTGATAGACAAGTTACAGTACTTATTCAAACTGCACAAGGTACTGATGCCAAATTAAGAGGTGAAGCTGAGTCAGAGTCAATTGCTATACTAGCTGAAGCTCTTAACAAAGATCCAGAATTATATGCATTTCAAAGATATTTACAGAGTTACATAAAGATATTAAATTCTCAGGATACAATTGTATTGTCTCCAGACAGCCCACTATTTAAATATCTTAAAGATCAACAGGAAAGCGAAATAATTTTTGAAAGTGAATAATTTATCCATTTTCTTTTGAAAGTTTAACTATTCTTTTAATTTTTTCAGGATCCTTTTTTCCTTCAGTTTCTACACCTGAAGCAATATCAATACCAAAAGGGTTAAAGTTTTTTAGTAAGCCTAATATATTTTCAGGATTCAATCCTCCTGAAGAAAAAACATTTGTTGTATTTATAGAATTTCTAAAATTATTCCAGTTAAATTTTTCTCCAGTCCCACCTAACGCATTTTCTTTATATGTATCCAAGATTACATAATTATGAATCATTAAGGAGTCTTGTATTTTCTTTACTATTAATTCGTCATTATCTTCAACTTTAATTCTAATTTGTTTCATTGAAGGAACTGGTGTATCTATATCTCCATCTCCACATATTTGCACATAGTCTAATTTAGAATATTCAGATATTTTTTCAATTGAACTGAATAATTCTTTATTAAATAAACCCACGCATTTAAATTTTTCCTTTGGAAATTTACTTCTCAGCTTATTGATAATATCCAAAGAATGATCAGGTGAAATTACTCTTTTTGAACTTTTAATAAAATTAAATCCTAGATAATTCGCACCATTAATTACAGATGATTCTCCACTATATATATCTTTAATACCACAAATTTTTATTTGCATTTTTTTATATTAGATAATTTTTTGATATGGTCATTAATATTTTTACTTTTTAGAATAGATTCTCCAACTAATACACCATCGGCTCCTTGATCTGACATTAGTTTTACATCTTCAATTGTTTTTATTCCGCTTTCTGAAATAAGTATTTTATCTTTTGGCACCATGGGGGACAGTTCCTCAAATACCTTGAGTGACGTTTCTAAATTATTTAAGTTTCTGTTGTTTATACCTATAACATCAGCCCCGTTATCTAAAGCGAGATTTAATTCATATTCATTGAATATTTCTACTAGCGGAGTTATAGACAATTCTTTACATGTTTTAATTAACTGGTTTAACTCTTTTTCATCTAAAATAGAAACAATAATTAAAGCTGCAGAAGCCCCATTTATTGCACCCTCATAAATTTGATAAACATCAAAAATAAAATCTTTTTGTAATACAGGCACATTATTATTTTTACAAATTGAAGCTACTTCTTTTAAATCAGATAAAGATCCACCGAATCTAGTTTTTTCTGTCAAAATAGATATTGCTGACACTCCCCCTTTGATATAAGTATTGGTAATATCAGACAAATTTAATTCAGGTAATATGTCTCCTGCAGAGGCTGAGGATCTTTTTATTTCAGCAATTAATGAAATTTTATTAGAATTAAAAATATTCCTAAAATCTATAGGTTTTATAATTTCGTAAGTTTTATTTTTTAATTCTTCAAGAGAAATTTTATTCTTTGATTCCTCAACTAATTTTTTTTTGTCTTGAATTATTTGTTTTAGAACACTGCCTAACTTCATATCTAGTCCATCTTATTTGATAATTCAATAAGTTCGATTAATTTTGATTGAGCTGCACCAGAATCGAGGGAAGTTTTAGCCATTTCAGAAGCATCTTGAAAACTATTAGTTTTTCCTGAAGCTACTAAAGCGGCGGCGGCATTAATTATGACTGCATTTCTCCTTGAAGATATATTACTTTTTTCTAATGGGTCAGCACCTTGGCCATCAAAAATATCTTTAATGGTAGAAACACTTTCTTCAACGCTATCAACAATTAAATTATCTAATTTAGACTCTGGCAAACCAAAATCTGATATTCTTGCCCTTCTTCTCTTTACTTTATCTTTATCAACCTGCCAAATATTTGTATTTCCTTCCACGCTAATTTCATCTAAATTATTATGGCCATTAACAACAATAGAATTTTTAGTACCCAATATTTTTAATGCTTCTGCAACTTTTTCAGCAGATTCATAACTAGATATTCCTATCAATTGGTTAGAGGCTCCAGCTGGATTAGTAAGAGGTCCTAAAATATTAAATATTGTTGGTATTCCAATTTCTCTTCTTAATGGAGATGCAAACTTCATAGCTGGATGAAATGATTGAGCAAAGATAAAACCTATTCCAATTTCTTGAATACACTTTTTTACAGAATATGGAGACAATGTAATTTTTACACCTAAAGACTCCAAAGCATCAGCACTACCTGATGATCCAGATATTGCTCTATTTCCGTGTTTTGCTACCTTTATTCCTGCACCTGCAACAACAAATGCAACAGCCGTAGAAATATTAAATGTCTTAAGTCCGTCTCCTCCTGTACCGCATGTATCAAGAAGAGGTTCATCAAGATCTATTTTTAAAGATTTATCTCTCATCGCAGTTGCTAAACCTGCAATTTCTGTAGGCGTTTCTCCTTTCATCTTCATTGCAATTATAAAAGCCCCAAATTGGGCTGGTGTTACCTCTCCACTCATTATTTCATTCATAGATAATTTAGCTAATTCAAAATCTAAATCTTCATTATTAGTTGCTAATTTGATAGCCTGTAATATCTTTTTATTTTTCATAATTTAAAAAATTGTTAATCATTTCTTTTCCATATTCTGTAAATATAGATTCAGGGTGAAATTGTATCCCTTCAATATTGTAATTCTTGTGCCTAACACCCATAATTACTCCACTTTCGCTCCTTGCAGAAATTTCAAGTTCTTTAGGTAATGTATTTTCATCAATTGAAAGTGAGTGATATCTTACAACTTTAAGAGGATTTTTGATATTTTTAAAGATACCTTTACCATCATGAGTAATTTCAGATATTTTTCCATGCTTAACTTCTCCAGCATAACCCACTGTAGCTCCAAATGTTGAGCCAATACATTGGTGACCTAGGCATACACCTAAAATTGGAATTTTAGGTGCCATTTTTTTTATCAGTTTTTCAGAAATACCAGCGTTCTCAGGATTTGATGGTCCAGGTGAAACAACGATCTTATCAGGCGACATTTTTTCAATTTCTGATATTTTTATTTCGTCATTTCGAAATACTTTTACTTCAGCACCGAGCTCTGACAGATACTGAAAAATGTTGTAAGTAAAACTATCGTAGTTATCTATAAGTATAATCATTTAAATTTACCAAAAAGCTTTTACCTTATCTAAGGTCTCCTGATATTCTACCTCAGGTATAGAGTCAAATACTATTCCTCCTCCCCCATTAAATGATAATTCTTCACCTTTTTTAACGACTGTTCTGATTATTGTGCTTGTTTCTAAATTACCATCATTCGAGAACCAGCCAATTGCACCACAATAAGCTCCTCTTCCTTCTTCTTCAATCTCATTTATCAATTCAGCAGCCCTTATTTTTGGTGCACCAACTAAAGTTCCAATTGGAAATGTAGATGAAAATGCATCTAAATAATCTTTATCTTTTCTTAATTTTGCTTTAACTTCTGATACTAAATGAATTACATTTTTGTAAACCATTGTTTCCATTAATTTATCTACTTTTACTGTCCCTGGTTTAGCAACTTTTCCCAGATCATTTCGAGCTAAATCAACAAGCATTATATGTTCAGCCTTATCCTTGATGCTAGATTTTAATTTTTTAATCAATTTATCTGTTTTACCTTTAATTGACCCTATAGTGCCCGCAACCGGCCTAATAGTTACAATATTATTTTTTACCTTTAAAAACATCTCTGGAGATGAACCGGAAATAGAAAATTCACTACAAGATATTTGATATACGTATTCAGATGGATAATTTATAGATAAGTATTCTAATAACTCTTGGTCACTTATCTTTGAGGTCTTTTTAAATCTTTGAGTAAGTACACATTGTATTAATTCTCCAGAAACTATCTCCTTTTTTATTTTATTAATTTTTTCTAAATAGTTATTTTTATTTATTATTGTTTTACTTTTTAACCCTTTTAGCTTTTCTGGCGCATTAATGTTTAATTGTTTTGATTTTTCAATAATTGATTGAGCAATTTTTATTAAATCTTCTTTGTATTTGTCATAATTTTCTGGGGTTGATTTGTACTTTTTTGAAATAACAATAGATTTTTCTTTATGGTCATATGTAGAAATAATTCCAGGATTCATAACTATACATTCAGGGCAGTCATTAGGATCTTTTTTTAATTTTGGAACTTTATCAAAATACTGAAAACACTCATAAGAAAAATAAGAAAAAAAACCATTATGTTTGTTTTCATCACAATAAGTCGATGACTTGGTATTCTCAATCAATTTCCTTATTTTATTTAATGGATTTAAGCCACTGATTTTAATTGTCTTTGAAATTTTATGACCCATAATAGTTTCATAAGGATCTTTATCTCCAGGATATTTTTTTTGCATATAAAAACAATCTTTTGATCTCATTGTTCTAAAAACTAACAAAGGATTCACATCAAAATTATTAATCTTTAAAGACAAAAAAACATTCTTATATTTTGGTGAAATTATTTCATATTCTTTTTTGGTCGGTGTAACTAAATAGTTATCTATTTGTTGAGTTTTCTGCATGTTCTAAGGCTTTAATTAATGCTCCCATTTTTGCTAGACATTCGTTGTGTTCTGATTCCGGATCAGAATCTGCAACTATACCTGCACCAGCTTGAAGAATAGCTAAATTATCTTTTAAAACTATTGTTCTGATTGCTATCGCTGTATCCATATTGCCATCATATGAAAAATATCCAACTGCTCCCGAATAAGGACCCCTTTTAAATTTTTCTTTTTCAGATATTAATTTCATAGCACGCACTTTTGGAGCCCCGGTTACTGTGCCTGCTGGAAATGCTGACCTAAGAACATCAAATGCATTAAAATCTGGATTTATATCTGCTTCAACATGAGAAACTATATGCATAACATGACTATATCTTTCAATTTCCATTTGTTGAGTAACCTTTACTGATCCTGGCTTTGCTATTCTACCCAGATCATTTCTTCCCAAATCAAGTAACATAAGGTGTTCAGCTATTTCTTTCTCATCCTTTAACAAATCGACTTCATTCTCTAAATCTTCTTTATTATTATTTCCTCTAGGTCTAGTTCCAGCAATAGGGTGAACTTCCGTTTTTCCATTTTGCAGCTTAACTAATAATTCTGGTGAAGACCCAATAATTTTAAAATCATCACAGTCTAAAAGAAACATATATGGAGAAGGATTAATTTTCCTAAGTGATGAAAAAATATCTATAGGCTCAGCCCCTACCTCAACAGTTATTTTTTGGGATAAAACTGCCTGGATCATTTCACCTGAATATATAAGCTTTTTGGTTTCTTCAACAGACTTCATGAAATCTTCTTTATCAGTTAAGTAATTTACTTTAAGTGAAATATTATTAGTATTATCATGATAACTTTCGTCTACACTATCTAGAGAGCTCTCAATTATTTTAGTTATTACTTTTATTTCTTCTAACGAATTTTTATACTCTTTTTCAAAATTATCAGATTCTCTTAAATCAGCATGCGAGATAATAAAAATCTTATTTTCTTCGTTATCAAAAATAATTAATGAACTAGTAATAAAAAATATACTTTCAGGAAAATAAGATGTTTGGCCTTCAATTTTCTTAACACTTGGTTCAAAATAGCTAACTGCTTCATAAGAAATGAATCCTACAGCACCACTATTAAATTCTGGTAAATTCTCTAATTTTGGAGTTTTAATATTTTCTAATTCTTTTTCTAGTTTTAATAAAGGATCAATCTTTTTAAATTCTTCATTATCACCAGTTTTAATAATTTGATTAGGGTTGAATCCTATAAAACTATATCTGGCAAAATCTTTATTTCCTTCGACAGACTCTAAAAGAAATGTATTTGAATGATTATCCAAATTTTTGTATACAGAGACCGGCGTTTTTTTGCCTTTATCCAAAATTTTAAATATAGGAATTAAATTATAATCCTTTGATAAATTATTAAATACCTCTATTGAAATATCCGACTGGCTGTTTTCTACCATTTTGAAGTGTATGAATCTATTTTCATTGCAGACCTAACCATCTTCATTGTTTCATCAGCAATCTTTCTGGCATTATTTGTTCCAGACATCAATGCCTCTTCCACCAATTTAGGGTTTTTTTCGTAATAGTCTCTCTTTTCTCTAATTGGGCGTAGAAAATTATTTATTGCAACAGCTAAATCTTTTTTAACTTCCACATCTCCCACTTTTCCTTCTCTATACCTTACCTTAAAATCTTTAACTTTATCTTTGTCATTATTGAAGGCATCATGATATTCAAAAACAGGATTACCTTCAACTGTCCCAGGGTCAGTTGCCTTTAACCTATTAGGGTCTGTATACATTGACATTACAGCCTTATTGACTTGATCTTCTGTAAATCTTAGCTCTATTACATTGCCTTTAGACTTACTCATTTTGTTGCCGCCATCAGTACCTTTAAGTCTAGGCACCCTCCCTATTTTAATGTCAGGCTCATTAAATACTGGTTCAAAAATTCTGTTAAATTTTCTCACCACTTCTCTAGTCATCTCTATATGTGGTGCTTGGTCTTCACCAACTGGAACTAGATCAGCTCTTGGTAACAAAATATCAGCAACTTGGCTCATTGGGTAATTAAAAAATCCTACAGTCCTTTTTTCTACAGCTAATTGATCTATTTCACTTTTTAAAGTTGGATTTCTTTCAAGCATTCCCAAAGGAGTAACAAAGCTCAAGAGCATAGTGAGTTCAGCGTGCTCAGGAACATAACTTTGAATTACAAAGTTGCTCTTGTTAGGGTCTAAGCCAATTGAAAGCCAGTCAATAGCAACTTGCCTGACAGAATCAGTTATCTTATCAATATCATCAAAATTATCACCTAATGCTTGATAGTCAGCAATAAGAAAAAAAGATTCATATGAGTCTTGGTATTCTAGCCAAGTCTCTAACGCACCAACATAATGACCAAGATGAAGTGCTCCAGTTGGCCTAATTCCAGTTAATATTCTTTTCTTTTTTTTCATTTATGTTCTTTGGTCCCAATTTTTGCCAAATTCATCAAACCTTCTGTTCAATTCACTTATGACTTCTCTTGACATTTTAAGACATTCTGAATACATATCTATGTTGCTCAAAAGATGTTTTGGGTTCTGTGTTCCAATTATACCAACATCTATGTCATTAAAGCTAAATATATAACCCATTGAGGTCATAATTCTGTCTTCAGGTTCATTGATAATATTTCCAATCCTTGTCATTATTCCTGCTCTTCTAAAATACTCCTCAGCATAATTCGTTGGTGCAGAGTGTACGTTCGGGTTCTCATTTGCTCTCCAAGCTCCATTTGCTATTGGTCTTTTTGCAATTAATCCTAAATCATTATCATCAACCAATTTAAATAATTCATACCTTGCTTTTTGTTCAACTAAATTAAAACTTGTTTGAATAGTTTCGAATTTTTTGCTTTTAGCTGCCCATATAGCGGCATCATTGTCGCCACTAAACCCCAAGTGAACAATTTTTCCATTCGATTTTGCCTCTTCAAGCGCTCTAATGACCTCTCCCTTCTCCAGAGTGTCTACACCACAAGAATGCAATTGCATAATATCTATTCTGTCAGTTTTAAGAAGAGTAAGACTTCTATCAATACTTTCTTTTATTCCCTGATAACTCCAATCTGGAAGATTTGAGTCAAATCTAGATGAATGCCCGCATTTAGAGGCTAAAATAATATTATTTCTGTGCCTAAATAAATTTTTGCCAACAAATTCTTCACTTTTGCCGTAACAAGAAGATGTATCAAAAAAATTTATTCCATTGTCTAATGCAGTATTAAGAATTTTTTTTGATGTTTCTTCATCGCTTGAACCAATTTCAGAAAGCCCTATCCCTAATCTACTTACTTCAAGCCCTGTTTTGCCAAGTAAAACTTTTTCCATTTTTACTCCAAACAATAAAACGACCCACGGATTAAGTGGGTCGCTTTAAATTTGTTTAAATAGTCGAGTTAGCCTATTTGCTTTTCAACTTCGGCAACATCTTTGTCGCTAAGTATTCTAAATACTTTTGAAGATGGATCCTCAGCAGCTACACCTTGAACTGCCTTTCGGCCATTCTTCATTGTAACTATTTTAGGGTTAGCAATTTCAACAACTTTCTTTAATTTAACACTG
>JAYYQG010000040.1:0-19372 GCA_036128515.1 Chloroflexota bacterium | reverse complement strand
GTTCACTGGCTAAGAGATACTGGTGCAGCTATGAGCCCATTTGGAGCTTGGTCAACTTTACTCGGACTTGAAACACTACATTTAAGAATGCCTAGACATTGTGAAAATGCGCTTAAAGTAGCGAAATTTTTAGAGTCTCATGAAAAGGTTGAATGGGTTAATTATCCTGGCCTAGAAAATCACTCCCATCATGAAAATGCAAAAAAATACCTACCGGATGGAGCTGGAGCAATTTTAGGTTTTGGCATAAAAGGTGGAAAAGATTCAGCAATCAAGTTTATTAATAGTGTTAAATTAGCAAGCCACTTAGCAAACATAGGTGATGCTAAGACATTAGTAATTCATCCTGCCTCTACAACTCATAGTCAGTTGTCTGAGGAGGAACAAAAATCAGCTGGTGTAAATCCTGAATACATTAGGGTTTCAGTAGGTATCGAAGACGCTGATGACATTATTGATGACCTTGAGCAAGCATTAACTAAAAGCTAACTCGAAGAAAGGATTCCGAGGCAATAAATATTGCCTCGGAAAAAAATGACAGAAGAAAAATTTAATTCAGATCTCAATAGAACAGGCGAACTATCTAGGCATGTAAAGTTTTTTGAATACAATGAAAAATTTAAATTGTCATCCGGCGAAAAACTTGATGGAATAAAGTTGGCTTATGAAACATATGGTGAATTAAATAATGAAAAGACTAACGCAATTTTAGTTTGCCATGCAATTAGTGGGGATTCTCATGTTGCGAGGCACGATAAACAAGATTTGCCTGGCTGGTGGGACATAATGGTTGGCCCTGGAAAATCAATAGATACTGATAAATACTTTGTTATTTGTAGTAATGTTATAGGTGGTTGCAGTGGATCCACTGGACCAAATTCTATAAACATTAATACAGGCAAAGAGTTTGGTTCTTCTTTTCCAGTAGTTACTATTGAAGACATGGTAAGTGCCCAAAAATTGTTAATTGATTATTTTGGAATTAAAAAACTGTTATGTGTCACAGGGGGATCAATGGGTGGTTTTCAATCAATGCAATGGTCAATCCAATTTCCAGAAAAAGTAGAAAGCATCATACCGATTGCAACTTCTCCAAGGCTAACTAATCAGGCTCTGGCATTTGATATTGTTGGTAGAAATGCAATTAAAACTGACCTTAATTTTAAGAAAGGTGATTATTACCAATCTAATGAAAAGCCAGAAGATGGCCTTGCAATTGCAAGAATGTTGGCTCATATTACTTATGTTTCAAATGATTCACTTAAAAGAAAGTTTGATAATTCAAGATATGACCCTAAAGATATATCGACTGAATTTGAAAATAGATTTTCAGTTGGATCCTATTTGGCTTATCAAGGCTCTAAATTTGTAAACAGGTTTGATGCAAATAGTTATATAACTCTTTCTACGGCAGTTGATTATTTTGATATTGGGCAAAATGTTAAAGAGATTTCAAAAACATTAGAAAAAAGTAAATGCAAATGGTTAGTTATAAGTTTTTCAAGTGATTGGCTTTATCCGCCATTTCAATCTGAAGAGATTGTTAATGCATTAATAAATTTAGATAAGCCTGTTTCATACAGTTGTATAAAAAGTAATGCAGGCCATGATGCCTTTCTGCTTGAGAGAGGCTACGGAAAACTTTCTTCATCTTTTTTAGAAAATATTTCTGGTATTTCCACATTAAAAAAATCACAAAACTTAAGCAGGTCAACCACAAATATTTTTTTTGATGAAAGGATAGATTTGAAGTTCATTACTGATTTAATTAATGCCAATGAAAGAGTTCTTGATTTAGGATGTGAAGATGGGACGTTATTGGAGGAACTCAAGAAAAAAAATTGTAAAAAATTAGTAGGGGTTGAAATAGATAATAAAAAGGTTATTGAAGGTGTTTCAAAAGGAATTGAAGTAATCAATTTAGATATCAATACTGGACTAAAAAGATTTAATGATAATCAGTTTGACGTGGTGATATTGTCTCAAACTCTTCAATCGATAAAGAATGTTGATGAAACGATTGAAGAAATACTAAGAATATCTAACAGGTCTATAATTTCTTTTCCAAATTTTGCATTTAAACCATTGAGAGAAATGTTATTTAATAAAGGCAAGGCACCAAAAGCCGAAGGTCTGTACGGATATAATTGGTACAATACTCCAAATAGAAGATTTCCAACAATACTTGATTTTCAAGAATTCTGTGACGATAAAGCTATAAAAATAATTGAAGACTATTTTTTGAATACAGAAGAAAAAAAACTAGTCAGAGAGGATCCTAATTTAAATTGTGATACTGCAATATTTGTGCTCAGTAAAAATTAAAGAAGATTAATACCTTTTTTATCAAGGGTTCTAATCTCCCTTGTAGTAAGCTTAACCTTATATTTTTTACCATCAATTATAACTGTCTTATTCTGTATATTAGGCTTAAACATCTTTTTTGAAGCATTCATAGCATGGCTTCTACTCTGTCCAAATTGGGGAGTAGCTTTTGGTTTTAAACCTAATTTTTCTCTTATATTCATAATAATATGTTGATTATATTTGATTTAATATTAATAATATGACTAAATATAGTATCAATTAAATTTAATAATGAAAAGTAATGGTATTAATTAATTCAGAAAATAAATATAACGAAGTTCTTTTAGCTTATGGCAAAAAAGGATATGAATTAAGAGTGCCAACAAATTTTGATGTAATTGAGCCAAAGTTTATTGAGGAAGTGGAAAATGCTAAAGACGAAATCAATAATGCATTACTACATCCAATAAATTCAAAGTCATTAAGATCGCTTATTGATGGAAAAAAAGATGTTGCAATTTCAGTTTGTGATATAACCAGAGCCCAGCCAAGAAAAATTGTAGTTGAAACAATTGTAGAGCATATAAAAGACTTAATCCCAACTTCAAACATTAAGATTTTAATTGCAACAGGTACTCATAGAGAAAATACTAAAGAAGAATTAATTGAGATGTTAGGTAAAGACATTGTAGAGACATTAAATGTTATTAATCATATTTGTGATGACGAAGATTCATTAATGCAAATGAATACCTCACTTAAGGATGTAAATGTATTTCTTAATAAGCATTGGGTTAACGCAGACTTTAGAATAACAACTGGATTTGTAGAGCCTCATTTTTTTGCAGGATTTTCAGGTGGATCAAAGCTTGTAGCTCCTGGATTAGCAGGTTTAAAAACAATTATGAAATTACATAATTATGAAAGGCTTAGTAACCCATATTCAATTTGGGGTGAAGTTGATAAAAATCCTATCCAGCAAGATGTCAGGAAAATTGCAAAAGAAACCGGAGTTGATTTCACTTTAGATGTAGCTTTAAATAGAGACCAAAAGATTACAAATGTTTTCTCTGGAAACTTAATTGATTCTCACAATGAGGCTTGCAATTTTGCTAAAGAAACAGCTATGGTGCAGGTTAGCCAACCATATGATTTAGTAATAACTTCAAATTCAGGGTACCCATTAGATCAAAATTTATATCAAACAGTTAAAGGCTTGTCAGCAGCATCACAAATAGTAAAAAATAAAGGTGAAATATTGTGCTTATCAGAGTGTTCTGACGGGATACCTAGCCACGGAAAATTTTATTCTTTACTTTCGGAATTTAGCGACCCTGAACAAGTTGAAGGAAAATTATCAAGGCCAGATTTCCATTGCCAAGATCAATGGCAAGTTCAAATACTTTCTCAAATTGCAAAAAAATCCAAAATTAATTTGTACACTGAGGGGCTTTCAAATGATGAAATTAAAAATGCATTTATGTTTAATGTTTCAAACCCTCAAAATTTTGTAGATAGCATAGTTAAAGAAAACAAGGATATTAGAGGATGTGTTCTTCCTGAAGGACCAATAACAATTCCTATATTAAAAAATAATTAAAAAAATTAATTTTTAAGGTAAAATATATATATATGTTATTACTATTGGAGAAACATCATGATATTAAAAAATAATAAATATAACGTAATTGGCACAAGACCCATAAGGCATGATGGTCTTGAAAAAGTCACAGGTAAGGCTGTTTACAGCGCTGATGTTCAGCTTCCAAATATGTCTTACGGTGCAATTCTTAGAAGCCCTTATGCTCATGCAAGAATTGTTTCAATTGATACTTCTGAAGCTGAAAAGCTAAGTGGTGTTTTTGGTGTAATCACTGGCAAAGACTTCCAAACTGGAATTGACAAAGATATTGAAATTGGTGAAGGAATTGCCAATTTTAAATGGGATAGCATGAATATTATGGCTAGAGATAAAGTTGTCTATGTAGGTCATGCAGTTGCTGCAGTTGCTGCTAAAGACAGGAATACAGGCCTAGAAGCTTTAAAAAAAATAAAAGTTGTTTATGAAGAATTAGATCCTGTATTGAGTGTTGATGAAGCAGTAAAAAAAGACTCTGTAGTAATTCAAGATGATTTTAAAGGTGTTGAAATAAATGGGGAGATGTCTTCAAAAAATGTTGCGGATTATTTTCAATTCAATTTTGGCGATACTGAAAAAGGTTTTAATGAATCTGATTATGTAATAGAGAAAGAATATTCTATGCCTATGGTTCATCAAGGATATATTGAACCTCACGTTGCTGTTGCACAATGGGGAGAAGATGGAAGATTAACTTTATGGACGTCAACCCAAGGTGCTTTTCCTGTTAGAACTCAAACTGCAGGAATTTTAGGGATGCCTGAATCAAGGGTAAGGGTTATGCCAGCAGAAATTGGTGGTGGGTTTGGCGGAAAAACTAGAGTTTACCTAACTCCATTAGCCGCAATGCTTTCAAAAAAATCTAATAGGCCTGTAAAAATGGTTATGGATAGGCCGTCGGTGTTCGATGCAACTGGCCCTGCACCTGGTGGAAAAGTTAAAATTAAAATAGGTGTTACCAATGATATGAAAATTAAATCAGCATATTCTGATCTTAGGCTTGAAGGTGGAGCGTTTGGTGGATCGGCTGTAGGTGCATCTGCAAAATGTGTATTTGCATGTTACGACATTGAGAATACTAAAATAGATGGATACGATCTTGTTGTTAATAAGCCCAAATCTGCGGCTTACAGAGCACCTGGATCTCCTCAAGTTTCATTTGCAATGGAAGTGACAATTGATGAAATATGCAGTAAAAACGGATGGGATCCATTGGAGTTCAGAATTAAAAATGCTTCAAAAGAAGGAACTAGAAGAGGAGACGGTCCCAAGTTTCCAAAAATAGGAAACATTGATGTTCTTGATGCAGTTAGTAAGTCTGAACATTGGAATAGTGAAAAGCCAATATCAAAAAAAGGTAAATTAGTAGGAAGAGGAATTGCGAGTGGGTATTGGATGAATGGTGGTGGAAAATCTTCAGTAACATTATCATTAAATGATGACGGGACTGTGACTCTTTTAGAAGGAAGTTCAGATATTGGTGGAACTAGACCTAGTATTGCGATGCAGGCAGCTGAAATATTGGGTCTAAATGCAACCGAAATGTTTCCAAGAATTCCTGATACTGATGGTGTAGGGTACAACGGAATGACAGGTGGAAGCAGAACTACTTTTGCAACTGGATGGGCTGCAGTAAATGCGGCTCGAAATATGATAAAAGAACTTAAAAATCGACTTAGCCTGATCTGGGAGATTGAAACAGAACAAATAGCATTTGAAAATGGAAACTTCTCTTCTAAAGCAGATTCAGAATTATCAATAAATATTCGAGATTTAGCAAAAAAACTGGATGGTACAGGAGGGGCAGTTAGTGCTGTTGGTTCTGTAGATTTAGACTCAAGTACTCATGGGTTTGGAACGCATATCGTCGACTTAGAGATAGACCCTGAAACTGGAAAAACTGATATTATCAAATATACTGCAGCGCAAGATGTTGGTCGAGCAATTCACCCTTCCTACGTTGAAGGTCAAATTCAAGGTGGAGCTGCTCAAGGAATAGGCTGGGCTCTCAATGAAGAATATTTTATTGATGAAAAAGGTAAAATGTTAAATTCAAGTTATCTTGACTATAGAATGCCTACTGCCCTAGATCTTCCAATGATTGATACTATACTTGTTGAGAATGAAAACCCAGAGCAACCTTTCGGTGTTAGAGGCGTAGGAGAAGTTCCTATCTGCCCTCCACTAGGTGCAATATCAAATGCAATAAAAGATGCTTTAGGAATTAGATTAAATGACCTTCCGATGAAACCATCTGTTATACTAAAGGCCTTATCTAAAAAATAAGGGGGTTTAATGCATTTAGGTGCAGCATCAATGATCGGAGCCACAGGTTCGAACGGATCAAATAATGGTGTGCCTGAAAATTTTGATGTATTGACCTATACAGATAATGATTTAAGTGAAGTTTCATCCATTGGCTATACTGTTCACAATCTTGTTGTAAATGATCCATCTATTTTTTCATCAGACGATATTCAAAGGATCAAAGAAAGCTTCCATAACAATTCCTTAATTATTGGCCAAACAAATGGCAGATATGGGGGAGATCTAGTTAATCCAGATCAAAGAATTAGAGATAAATGCATTAATTTTGTTAAAGATATGTGTGTATTAACTTCAAAGCTTGGTGCCCCAAACACATATCTTAGACCAGGAAGTATAAATCCTAATGGACCTTGGCTTCCTCATCCTGAAAACCATACTGACAAAGTGTTTGATAGGCTCATCGATTCTACAAAGAAAATAATTTCGGTTGCTGAAAACGAAGGAGTAAAACTTTCACTCGAAGGTGGCTATGTATCTCCAATTTTTTCTGCAAAAAGAACAAAGGAATTTATTGATGCAGTTGGTTCAAAAAATTTGGGATTTAACCAAGATCCAGTAAATTTTATATCTAGCATTGAGCAAGCATATAATACTAAAGAATTCCTTGAAGAATTTTTCACTTTACTTGGAGAATATACCTTGGGAGCTCACCTAAAAGACTTTAAGATTATTGATACATTGTTATTAAGGTTTGAAGAAGAGTTTCTAGGCAGCGGAATGATGGATCAGGTATATTTCCTAAAAAAAATGAATGAAATCTGTCCTGATGCGCATATTTTAGTTGAACACATTCCTAGAGATAAATTTGAACCTTCATTTTATGAAACTATAAAATATTCAAACGATGCTGGAATTAAATGGGAGAGTTATTAAAAATGAAATTAGACCTTTCTAAAAAAAATATTTTAATTACTGGTGCTGCCACTGGCATGGGAAGAGCATCTTCACTTGAATTAGCTAAGCATGGTGCAAACTTATCAATTGTTGATATAAATTCAGAAGGATTAAATGAGGTGTCAGAAAAATTAAAATCTTTAAATGCAAATTTCATATCACATTTAATTGATGTGACTTCAATAAATGAAACAGAAGAAAAAATAGGACAAATTGAAGAGTGGTTCGATGGGGGCATAAATTGCTTAGTGCATTTTGCAGGTGCATTAGAAGGGTCAGTGGTCGATATTGATGAATTAACTCCTGAAACATGGCACAGGATAATAAACATAAATCTTAATGGCACTTATAATGTAACAAGGTCAGTTGCTAAGCACATGAAAAAAAGGAAATCAGGCGTAATATTATTAACTTCATCAGGGGCAGGCGTAAATGGTCCTGGCTCATCTGCACCATATAGTTCGAGTAAAGGTGGCACACACGGCCTTACCTTACATTTACAAGAATACTTATCGAACAATGGAATTAGAATACATGATATTTTGCCTGGCAGTATAAGATCTCCACTGAAAGAGGGTCAGCTCAATGAAGCTTTGAAGAATACCGGAGATAAGGAAGGATTTTCGACACAAAATAATGAACTTGGAAATCCAGAAGGAGTAGCTAAGATTGTTGCATTTATAATTAGCGATGAAGCAGATTATCTAAGAGGAAGTATAATAACAAGATGAGTTTTAAACCTTTAAATTTAAAAATAATACAAGAAGTTCAGCACCATAAATGTAATGGTAAGTGTACTGGTAAAAATGGAAATGATGGCTATTGCTATCATGAAAATGGCACAAAACATAAAGTTGGTTTATGCAAAAGGAAGCATAAAGTATGAAAATAAAAAGTGTAAAAGCTGTAAAAAATAATTACCCAAAAATACCTCAGAAAACCAGACCAAAAAAAAATGATAAATATGCTGGAAAAATAGCTACAGGAGCACCCATGTCCACTTCATTGGGTGGAAGATATTTCCATAAGAATGATTGGTGGGATAAAGCATTGATGAAAGGTGTTGGGGCAGGTATAGAAAGAGATGTAGGTTGTATTATCGAATCAGAGGATGGCAGCTGGGGATTTGGTTTTTCAGATAGAGGAAGAATTACTGCATCTATAATTGATGATTATTTAGCACCTAATTTAGTTGGTAGAAGTATATTTGAGACAGAAAAAATATATGACATGATGACAAGAATTCTTTCACCAGTTGGATCAAATTCTTTTTCGTCACGAGCTATAAGTGCTGTTGATTTAGCTTTGTGGGACTTAAAAGGAAAAGTTCTCAAAAAGCCAGTATATGAATTATTAGGGGGATCAGTTATTGAAAAATTACCACTTTATGCAAGTTCAAATAATACTGAGTGGCTAAAAGAGTTAGGATTTAAAAATTTCAAAAGATTCATTTCTTATGGCCCTAGAGATGGAATAGATGGATTAAAGAAAACTGAAGATGAAATTGCAAAAACACGAGAACTAATTGGCTACGAATCTGACTTGATGCTTGATTGTTGGCTAAGCATGGACATTGAGACAACTGTAAAATTATCTCAATTGCTTAAACCATATAAATTAAAATGGATTGAAGATGCTCTTATATCTGAAAGTATTAATCAATATGAAGTTCTAAGAAAAAGAATTCCAGATGAAACTCTTTCAACTGGAGAGCATTGGTATGGTGTATATCCATTTTTTCATGCAGCTTCAAAAGGGATTATAGATATTTTACAACCAGATATTACATGGGTTGGTGGATTATCTGCAATTATAAAAATAGTTCATATTGCGGAAGCTGCAGGGATTGATGTGATACTGCACGGAGGAGGAGGTTCAGTATTTGGTCAGCACGCTTCTTATGGATTAACAGGTATCTCAATGATTGAATGCTCTGGGCCAGTAATAACGCCAATTGGAGTGCCCTTAGAAGAAAAAGAAAGGTTTCCTGGAACTCCAATTCCCAAAAATGGAACAATTATTCCTTCAAATGCACCTGGCTTTGGGCTTGAAATTAAAAGAGAGTGGTTTCCAGATTTTAATTAACAACCCTTATTTGGTTGTAAGGTATTTTAATTTCAGCTTTATCAAAAGCTTGTTTTATTTCTCGTATAAGCTTGGTCCTAACATCCCATTGTTTGCCAGGCAAAGTTACACCAACAAATTTTAGCTTTACTCCTGAGTCAGTAAAAGAAGTAATTGTAAATACCTTTGGAGCTTCTTTAATAAATTTTCCAACATCTTGGTTATTTGATATTTTTGATCCAATTTCGTTTAGTATTTTTATTGTATTCTCTAAATCTTCTTCGTAAGAAACATATATTTCAATGTTTACTCTTGACCATTGGCTAGTTAAATTTGTGATTATATCAGTTGAACCATTTGGAATAATATGTAAAGCTCCATCAAGATCCCTTACAAGGATTCTTCTTAAATTTAAATCTTCAACAAGACCTGCCCTGCCATTAATTTTTACAATATCACCTTTTCTTAATTGATTCTCAGCAATAATTAGCATTCCTTGAATTACATCTTTTACCAAGCTTTGAGAACCAAGACCTAATGCAATTCCAAGTATTGAAATACCTGCAACTAGGGAAGTAACTGGAACACCAAGAATAGATAATATTGTTAATAATGCTATTAAGACTACAAATATTCTTAAAACGCTTCTAATAACAATTGCAAAAGTTTCAACTCTTTTTTCGTTTTCCTTTGCTACATCATCTGATCTTTTACTCGAATTTAAATATAACTTTATTAAATTAGGCATAATTGTGCCTGCAATTCTTAAAGAAATGTAAGCAAGGATTAAAACAATAAGAATTGGGACTCCATTTGAAATAATCAATTTGTAAGAAGCTCCTAAAGCCCAGTTGAACCCTTCTTCACTTTCACCAATATTAAGTATAGAAAGTATTCCAAAAAAGCTAGGAATTCCGACAACTACAAGTGCAATAATAATTACGCTTATATTTTTTACATTATCTATTATTTTTTTTGAACTGGGGTCGCTTATTTTTTCGGAATCAATTCCAACTAACTTTAAACCCTTAAAAATTAACAACGATATCGCCCAAACACCAACAATTCCAGCAACTCCCACAAGTATTAACCATACCCCTTTTTCAAGAAACCATATATTAAAAGTATTTTCCATATAATTATCTTAATTTTGCTCTTTTCCCATACTGAACATAAAAAAAATGTAAAATAGCATGATGAAATTTATTTTAGAAAATAAAAAGGGGCTGCTGTTATGTGTTTCTATTTCAATAGTGAGTTATATTTTCCAATATATTCAAACATTAATATTTGAATCAAAAATTTTTGATGTTTTAATCATTTCTTTAATAATAGTTATATTAATAAAAAATATTCCAAAAAATATTCCTAATTTTTTTTCAAGAGAAGACAATGCTCCAAAGTTTGTTTCTAAAAATTTACTAGAATTTGCAGTTATTCTTTTAGGGTTTAATATAAATTTTTCTATAGTTAAAGAGAGCGGACTATCATTGATATCAATATCAGTAATTTCTGTATTTTTGGGTATGACTCTAATATTTTTACTTTGTAAAACTATTTTAAAGCTTGATAAAACTGTATCAATATTGGTAGCTACTGGGAATTCTATTTGTGGGAATTCTGCAATTGCTGCAATGGCTTCAGTTATAAAATCTCCTCCAAATCTTGTTGCCTCAGCTATAAGTTTCAGTGCAGCAATTGGTCTAATTCAGGTTATTTTCCTGCCTTTACTATTCACCGCTTTGTCTATAACCGAATTCCAATATGGAGTAATAGCTGGATTATCAGTATATGCTGTGCCCCAAGTAGTTGCTGCTTCATTCGTTATTGGAAATGAAGCAGGGTTAATTGCGACCCAAGTTAAACTTTTAAGAGTATTGATGCTGGGACCTTTAATATTAATTGTCGGATTATTTTTTAACAAAGAAGGCACCGATTTGTTTTCAAAAAATAAGATTGGGACCTACATACCATGGTTTGTAGTTGGTTTTATTTTTGCATCTATAATTGGTTCAACAAATATGCTTTCTGAAAACATAATTAATATTCTAAATAATATTAGTAAAGTATTATTTTCTATATCTATGGCTGGTATTGGGTTAACAGTTGCTTTTAAGGACTTAAAAGTTTCTGCTCTAAAAATTTCATTTGCTGTCTTATCTTCATCATTATTAATGATAGGATTTGCAATTATAGGTATAGTATTATTTAGACTTTAGATTAATTCTTTCAATCTTAAACCTATTTCTGTTGGAGAATCAGCTATATATACACCTGCAGATTTTAAAGATTTAATTTTCTCTGAAGCTAAAGCTGACTTTCCAGTAATCACTGCTCCGGCATGACCCATCCTTCTACCTTCGGGCGCGGTTTGGCCAACAATACTCGCAACGACCGGCTTTGAAATTGAGTTTTTAATCATTTGTGCTGCTGCCTGTTCTCTAGTGCCTCCAATTTCACCTATCATAACTATGGCTTCAGTGTTTTGATCTTCTTCAAACATTTCTAACACATCAACAAATGATGTTCCATGTAGTGGATCACCTCCTATTCCAACACATGCGCTTTGGCCAATACCTAGCATAGTCAATTGAACAATTGCCTCGTACGTTAGAGTTCCACTTCTTGAAACAACTCCGACTTTTCCATCAGTAACAATGCTTCCGGGAATTATTCCAACTTTTAATTTTTTTCTGGGTATTAAAAATCCTGGACAGTTAGGACCAATAAGCCTAACTTTTTTACCTTTAATATAATTGTTCACTTTTAACATATCATTCACAGGAATTCCCTCTGTAATGCATACGACAGTTTCAATTCCAGCATCAACCTGTTCAATTATTGCATCAGAAGCAAATGGTGCAGGTACAAATATAAGCCCAATGTCAGGCGAAGTTTGACTTACAGCTTCATCAACGCTTCCAAAAATTGGTATTCCTTTAAAATTTTCACCAGCCTTAGTTGGGTGAACACCTGCAACAACCTCAGTCCCGTATTCAATACACTTTTCAGTTTGAAAACTTCCATCCCTTCCTAAGCCTTGAACTAAAACTTTGTTTGAATCTTTATTTAAAATATTTTTCATCTTCCTAACCTCTTGTTAATTTCTTCTGCTGCATTTGGTAAATCATCAGAAAAATAAATTTCCATACCTGATTCTTTCAAAATATTTTTAGCATCTTCTGAATTTGTTCCTCGGAGCACAACTACCATAGGAACAGATTTTTTATATTTTTTAAATCCTTCGATAATGCCTCTAGCAGCAATATCGCATCTCAATATCCCTCCAAAAAGATTAACTAAAATTAACTTCACATCATCATCGGATGTAATTATGTTATATGCTTCCATTATCCTTTCTTCTGAAGCACTGCCACCTACATCTAAGAAGTTTGCAGGAAGTGCACCGGCCTTCATGGTTATGTCCATAGTTGCCATTGCTAGCCCAGCACCATTCACCATACACCCAACCTCACCACCACTTAATTTAATATATGCAAGGTCATTTTTTTGAGCATTGAGTTCAGACTTATTTATTTGTGCTTCATCAAATAACTTTACTAAGTCTTTATGCCTGAACAATGCATCATCATCAATCGTAATTTTTGCATCAAGAGCAACTAAATTATTTCCTTCTACAAGAGCAAGAGGATTGATCTCAATGAGTGTGCAATCATTCGATATAAAAATTCCATAAAGTTGATTAATAATTTTATAAAGTTGAGATGAAATTTCTTTATCAAATTTAAAAACACTTATCAGATTTCTAATTTTGTATGGCGAAGGCCCAATAAGTGGATCAACGTGAATTTTAATTATTTTATCTGGATATTTTTCTGCCACTTCTTCAATATTCATTCCCCCTTCAGTAGAAAAAATAATTACTGGGCACTTGAAATCAAAATCCATTGTGACAGCTAAATAGTATTCTTTTAGAATGCTGGAGGCCTTTTCAATATATACTTCGTTGATAGGGAATTCAGTATCACCAGATTGAAAAGTTTTTAAGGATGAGCCTATCATATTGTCGGCATGCTCAGAAGCTTCATGAGGATTATTAGCGAGCTTTATACCTCCGGCCTTTCCCCTTCCACCCGCATGAACTTGTGCTTTCACAACACAATTTCCACCTAAGGAAAAAGCTATTTCTTGTGCCTCTTTACCAGATTTTGCAACTTTTCCATCAGGAATTGGAACTTCACTATTATTTAAAATTTCTTTTGCTTGATATTCGTGTAATTGCAATTTGTGACCTCAATTAAACTAAAAATAATTTTATAAAAAAAACAATGATCAATGTATAAATCCCTGCAACTATATCATCAAGCATAATGCCAAGGCTACCATTGAGCTTTTCTATTTTATTAATGCCCAGAAATTTTGTAATGTCAAAAAATCGAAATAGTAAAAAAGACATTATTATGAGAAATAATTGATCAGAAATAATAAGTGCAATCCACATTCCTGCGAACTCATCAATTACAACAAAGCTCGGATCTTTACTTTCAATTCCATCTTCTTCAAAGTTTATATTTAATGAAATGAAGCCAAGAAATAATATTGGCACGAGAAGCAAAAGCCTAAAGATTAAATCTATATTTTCACCAATGAAAAAAATAATAAAACAAGGGAATAAACTGCAAAAAGTACCAGAACCTATTTTTATATAACCGATACCTAAAACAGAATATATTGGTTTAAAAAATTTTATTTTAGGGAAAGATAGAATGATAATTTACCACCAAATTTTTTGATCACCAATTTCTTTGATTTCTTTATATTCCATGTCCCATAACCTACTAGAAAGATACCTTTCACCCGAATCAGCAATAATTAAAACAATATTTCCTTTTTCGATTTTTTTCGCAACTTTTACTGCTGCAGCTGTTACTGCGCCACAAGACACGCCTGCGAAAACCCCGCATTTATCCATCAATTCCTTGGTCCAGTAAAATGATTCTTCTTCCCCTACAAGAATTCTAGAATCCAATTTTTCTAAATCTAGTATAGGAGGAATGAAGCCATGTTCAATGCTCCTCAAAGCAGGAACAACTTCTTCCGGATGAGGGGCGGCTGCAACAATTTTTATTTTTTCATTGTATTCTTTTAAAGCTTTTCCAACTCCCATCAAGGTTCCACCTGTTCCAAGACCAGCAACAAATACATCAATTTCAGGCATTTGTTTAATGATTTCTGGGCCTGTTGTTTCATAATGGGCTCTAGGGTTTGCTTCATTCCCATATTGATATGGCATAAAATAATCATCATTATTTTTATCAATTTCTTGTGCAAGCCTAATAGCTCCGTTAGTTCCTTCTTCACCATTTGAAAAAATAATTTCAGCGCCCAAAGAAGACAATAAAGATTTTCTTTCATCACTCACATTATCTGGCATTACAGCTATCATATTGTAACCTTTTACTTTAGAAATCATTGCTAGTGCAATTCCTGTATTTCCACTTGTGGGTTCAATTATAGTTGATCCTTTTTTTATATTTCCTTTTTTTTCAGCAGACTCAATAAGATATTTTGCCACCCTGTCTTTGATGCTTCCGGCAGGATTAGAGCTTTCAAGTTTTGCAAAAATTTTTGCATTGTTAGGGCTTATTTCACTTATATCTATAAGTGGTGTGTTACCAATAGTTTCAACAATATTTTTTTGCATACTTACCTCTCAACAGCTGGCATACCGCAGAAAACTTCATAGTCAATTAATTCCGTAACCTTTGGATTTTTGCCACATAAAACACAATCATCATTTTTTCTAATTTTAACAGTCCTAAACTCCATGCTTAGCGAGTCAATTAAAATCATTTTTCCCTCTAAGACCTCACCAATGCCCACTAAGTATTTTACTGCTTCAATTGCCTGTATGCTTCCCACCAATCCTGGTAAAGCACCTATAACTCCTGCTTCTGAACAGCTTGGAACTGATCCAGGCGGCGGCGGGTCAGGGAATATGCACCTATAACAGTTTTTTCCAGGAACATAAGTTGTTACTTGTCCGTCGAAAGTTAATACACTACCGTCAAAAAGTGGTTTTTTCAAAAAGAATGTTGCGTCACAAATTAAATATCTTGTAGGAAAATTATCAGCACCATTAATAACTGCGTCATAATCTTTAATTATATTTAGGGCATTTGATGAATTAATTGGTTCATCGTGCATAATTACTTCTACATTAGGGTTATATGATTTTAAAGTTTCCATAGCAGAAACGACTTTTCTTTTTCCTATATCTGAATCCCTATGCAATACTTGCCTTTGCAAATTACTGCGATCAACAACGTCAAAATCAGCTACCCCTATTTTTCCGACACCAGCAAGGGCTAAATATAAAGCCGCTGGCGATCCAAGCCCACCTGCACCTATTATAAGTACACTTGAATCAATAAGTTTTCTTTGCCCTTCTGATCCAATCTGAGGCATAATAATGTGCCTGCTATACCTATCTACTTCATCTGGAGTTAATTTGTTAAACATTTTTTCCTTTCAAAAAAAAACCCCGAAAATTCGGGGCAATTAAATAAAATTTAAATACCCTTCATAAAAAACAACAATTTATGCAACACAACTTAGCAAATTTCATTTAATTTTCCAACTTTGCAGTATCGATAATTGTTCTATCCTTATCAGCTAAGTCTTTTATAGTTATTGTTTGTAACTTAGATATAAGAGTTTGCTCAACATCCGACCACATGTCTTGCTGTGCACAATGACCTGAAATAACACAGATATCAGAGTTGTATAAGCAAGAAACAGGGGACAGATTTTTATCAAGTCCTTCTATGATATCTGCTATAGAAATTTCTGTAGGACTTTTTGCAAGAGAATATCCGCCGTTAGGGCCTCTAAGGCTTTTTATAAATTTTTTTTCAATCAGTTCATTTGATATTTGAAAAAGAAATTTTTCAGGTATATGTCTTTTTTTTGAAATTTCAGTTGCTTTTTCAATTGCATCAGGTGGTAGAGAAGCAAGGTGAACTAGAATTCTTACTCCATAATCCACTTTCATTGGCACTAACATATTTTTATCTCCATAATCATTATTTGAATAATAACACGTTATTGGATTATTCATCCATATTTGTGTAATATACGTTCTGCAAAAAATTAAAATTATGAATCCAATAATATTAAACACTGAAAAAAGAGAAATATACGGTAAAAAATTAAGGTCATTGAGAAAAAAGGGGATTTTACCTATCCATGTATACGGCCCAGGTATGGAATCAATTGCCCTTCAATCGAATACCAACAATGTTTTGAAAGTAATACAAGAAGCTGGTAGGACAAATCCAGTAAAAATAATTGATTCTGATAAAGAACATACTACATTGGTTAGAAATGTTGATCAGCATCCAGCAACTGGAGAGCTTCAACATGTTGATTTTATGAGAGTTGATGAAAATAAAGCTATAGAAGTAGAAGTGCCTGTTGTCTTAATTGGTGAGGCTCCCGGTATAAGAGGTGGAGCAGGGACAGTGACTCAAGCAATTTATTCACTTTCTGTTCTTTCAAAACCATTTACTGTTCCAAGTGAAATACAGGCTGATATTTCTGTACTTGTTGATTTAGAAACTAACATTAAGAGGGGTGACCTAGTTCTGCCAGATGGGGTTGAATTAGTGGGTGATCCAGATATTCCAGTGGCATGGATACAGCCACCAAGAGTACAAGAAGAAGTTGCTATTGAGGAAGGTGCTGAGGAAGGTGCTGAAAAAGGTGCTGAGGAAGGTGCAGATGAATCTTCACAGTCCGAAGAATCACGAGATACCGATTCATAGTATCTAAGTATTATTGTATTTTAAATTTAATTTTTAATTATTTTAAGAATTAAAGGAGAAAAAAAATGAGTGATTTTACACTCATAATCATTACCGCATTAATTGTTGGAATTTTTTCTGGAATTAGTGGCTTCATGGTAAGACTTTTTATTGACCAAAGATCCCAAATTGCTTCAAAAAATGCAATGAACCAACAGATTAATATGGCTCAGGAAAGGAGCCAAGAAATATTAATTGAAGCTAAAGAAAAGGCTCTCGGAATAAGGTTAGAATCAGAAAAAGAAATAAATAAGCAAAAGAATAAATTAGCTCAAGAAAAAAATAATTTAGATTCATTAAGATCAGGTATTGATGAAAAATTAGATTTTATTGAAAAAGAAAATAATAAAATTCGTGATCAGCTAAAATTTATAAAAAATCAAAAGTCAGAATTAAGAGATAACAGAGAGTTGTATGCAAAAAAGATTGAAGAAGCTTCTGATATAACTCTTGAAGAAGCAAAAGAAATTCTCTATAAAGAAGCTCAAGAAGATATTGAACATAATGTTGCAAAAAAATACCGAATTGCTGAAGAGGAGCTTGAAAAAAAAGCTGAAGATCATGCTAAGAATGTAATTGCTGAAGCAATACAAAGATTTGCTTCAGAAGTTGTTGGCGAAGAATCGGTTCAAGCTGTTTCAATTCCTAATGAAGAAATGAAGGGAAGATTAATAGGTAGGGATGGAAGAAATATTCGGGCAATAGAGAAATCAACTGGTGTAGATTTAATTGTTGACGAATCTCCTGATTCTGTTACTGTTTCCTGTTTTGACCCCATAAGGCGGCAGGTAGCAATCAACTTGCTTAATGACTTAATTAAAGATGGAAGAATTCACCCAGCAAGAATTGAGTCACTAACAAGAAAAGCTCAAAGTGAAATCAATAAAACAATTAGAAAAGCTGGCGAAGATGCAACATTTGATTCAAACGTTAAAGGTTTACCATCAGAAATAATTGAGATTATTGGAAGATTAAAATACAGGTATAGTTATGGTGAAAATGTTTTACAGCATTCAGTAGAAGTTGCAAATTTTAGTGCATTGATGGCAGAAGAAATCGGAGCTGATGTAAAAGTTTGTAGGACTGGAGGGTTTTTACATGATATTGGAAAAGCTATGACTCATGAGATTGAAGGTCCTCATGCTGAGATAGGTGCTGAGCTTGTTTCAAAATATGAAATCGATTCTAAAATTGTCACAACCATAAGAGAGCATCATGATTCTGAATTCACAACTACAGAATCATTTATTGTAGCTGCTGCTGATGCAATAAGTGCCTCACGACCTGGTGCAAGAAGAGATTCTGCAGAAGCATACATAAAAAGGTTAAAGGACATTGAAGAAATTGCATTAGGATTTGAAGGAGTTGACAAATGTTTTGCTATTGAAGCTGGGCGAGAATTGCGTGTACTTGTTGATCCGGTTGTTGTAGATGATGATGAAACTTCAATTCTAGCTAAAAATATTGTTGAAAAAATAGAATCTTCTTTAAATTACCCAGGCCAAATTAAAGTTATAGTAATTAGAGAGTCTAGATCAATTGAGACAGCACAGTAATTTTGAATTTAGCAGATCTTCATACTCACACTAATTTTTCAGACGGGGAATTGAGTCCAGTTGAAATAATTAATGAAGCCTTAAATTATAAAATCAAGTATCTTTCAATTACAGATCATGACACTTTGTCAGGGTATAAAAAAGCTAGAAAAATCATAAAAGACTCATATTTAGATCAAATTATATTAATTCCTGGAGTTGAGATTTCAACAACTTTTGAAGGATCAAATATTCATCTTTTAGGATATTTTTTTGACGCTAATGACAATAGTTTGAATGAGACTCTAAAACAGCTTCAATTAAGAAGAAATGAGTTTGCAAAGTATGTCTTAAAAAATCTTAATGAGGAAGGGTTTAATATCAATTGGGGAGATTTTCTCCATAATGTTAATGGTTCATTAGGTAGACTTCATATTGCATACGCAATGCAAAGGAAAGGAATAGTAAAAAAAGTTTCTGATGCATTTGATATTTATTTAAACAAATATAGAAATAATTATCCTGAAAAATATGAATTTAATACCGCTAAAATTATTAGGATAGTAAATGCAGCTGGAGGTGTTTGCTCAATTGCGCACCCTCATACAGTAAGCAATGCTGAAAAAATCATTCCAAAATTAGTTAAGAAAGGCTTAACTGGAATAGAAATTATAGAAAATAAAAAAATATACAAAGATGATAAAGAGTTCAAATCTATTGGTCTAATAAAAACTGCTGGAAGTGATTTCCATAAGGCAGGAAAAAATTCCTACTTAGGT
>JAYYQG010000039.1:0-18049 GCA_036128515.1 Chloroflexota bacterium | reverse complement strand
AACAACTATTCATCCAAAAGAGAAAGAGGTCACTATACAGGTTTTTATATTGATGCAATTTGCGGAGTTGATATAGCAATTTGGGATGCTATAGGAAAATCATTAAATATGCCTACATGTAAGGCAATGGGTGGTGCCCATAGAAAAAGTGTTGCACTTTATAACGGAATAGGCGGAACAGAACCTGAAGAAGTAGCTGATCAAGCAGAATGGTCTGTTAGCAAGGGTTATAAATTTGTAAAAATGCACTTAAAAGAAAATCTTGAAAAAGATATTGAAATAGCCAGAAAAGTAAGAGAGAGGGTTGGAGATTCCATTGGAATTATGATCGATGTCCATATGGGTTTTGATACTTTTAATGTAATTAAGCTTGGCAAAGAGTTAGAAAAATTAAATCTTTTATGGATTGAATCTCCTTCAGACCCTACTGATATACCTGGATTATGTGAGATTTCTAGGTCACTTGATATTCCTATTGCAAATGGTGAATGGACAAGAACCAAATATGAAATGAGAGAAATTTTTGAAAAAAGAGCCTATGATATTTCAATGCCTGACATTGCAAGAACTGGCCTCACTGGTGGCAAGCAAATTGCTTCTATTGCCCAACTATACAATATACCAATTTCTCCTCATGTCGGTGGAGGAGGTATATTGTCAGTGGCTGCAACGCTTCAATTCTCATTGAACACTCCTAACTTCCTTATAATGGAACATTCAGAGCAAGGTCATGCAGTTAAAGCTGCAATATTATCAGAAAATTTTGAAGCCAAAAATGGAGAATTTAAATATTTAGATAAGCCTGGGCTTGGTGTTGAAATAAATGAGGATAAATTAAAAGAATTTACAATAACTCGGTCACTTTAAATTTGTAAATAATATTTTCCCGAAAATTACAGCGCAACCGTAAAATAATTGAGAAATAATTATTATCCAAATTGAATAAATTATTAAACCAACATCAATAAATGAGAATAATGTAATCAATGCAAAGGCTACTCCAAGCTGAGTCGAAGTATTAATCCTTAAAATATATAAAAATATTCCAATATTTGATGATGCCCTAATTGAATTGTTTGGCTTTTGCTGTGAATAGATAATTTTCTGTAAAAACGAAAGTTTGCTTGGATCGTCATGAACTTGGGAAGAACTATAAGCTGATCTCCAGTTTACATAAATTGATGTTGAAAATAATAAAAATAAAAATACCCAATTTTGAATAGCTTCCGCTCTAATTAGCCCAAGAAGTACCGTGCTTGGAAATAAAATTAGTGTTAAGTCTGCATGAATTGATTCTAGCTTCAATCCAAGAATTGTCTCCTTTTCATTAATTCTGGCTAATTCACCATCAACGCAATCCAAAATTATTGTTAAAGTCATTAGTATTCCTGCCGAAATGAAAGATCCAGAATAAGCAAGAAATGAAGCTATAAATAAAGTTATAAATGATATAAAAGTTATAAAGTTTGGATGAAAATTCAAAACATTTGAAATTATTAAAAGTGGAATAGAAGCTATTCTATAAAATATGACCATAGGTGAGTAAATTTCGGCTTTGAATTTTTCAACTGGATAAACTTTATTAAAAAGTGACATAATAAATTAAACTAATGATTAATGTTTAAGCATTTATCATAAACTAAAAATTGATTAACCTAAAATAAAAATTAATCATTATTATGAAAAAAGTTCTTATAATACCTGGAAATACATTTGTTTCTAGAAATTTTTTTTCTTCGCCCTTTATAGAAAATCTTAAGAGACTATCAGTTAAAGATAATGTCAAAATTATTGTTGCCGAAACAGAAGGTAATCCTGTCAGAGAAGAAACTTTCAATAAATTAAAAAAAATTTTTGAAGAAGACCTAAACATTCAGTTTGTGAAATTAGCTGATAAGCCTTACTCACTATTGTCTAGATTTATTTTTCGAATAAAGAATAATTTTTTACATAAATCACTTACATATAGATTTAATGAAATTAACAATTTTATTACTCAAAAAAGATATAAAGATATAACCAAAACTAAAATAAATGAAGAAGATACGAAATACCTTTGGAGATCAGATTTGTGGCCAACTCATTTAGGCTTTCCTTTTCCAAAATCAAGATTAATTTTTAATATCTTATATAACTTATTTTCATCAATTATTTTTTCTTCAAATAAAGTTATTGAACACAATTTGAATAATTTAAAACCAGACCTTGTGATATTAGGAGATATTCAGAGCCCAGTAAGCTTTAGTTATTACAAACTATCAAAAAAAAATAAGATCAAAGTTTGTGGGAATGTAAGAACTTGGGACCACTTAACTAAGAATGGGCCAGTAATTAGAAACCTTGACGAATATTGGGTTTGGAACCCTATTATGAAAGAAGAATTAATTAAATTTCATAATATCAATGAAAATAAAATTTTTGAAATAGGCTCTCCACAATTTGATTATTATCTAAATAATAAAATTCAGAATGAAAATTTAGTCGAATTTTATAAAATTAAAGACCCAAAAAATGAATTTTCCTTAAATGATGATTCAAGTGTTATATTTTTTGCAACAAATAGACCTCATAGAGGTATTGGTGAAGAAACCATAATTAACCATATTTGTGAAAATATAGCTTTAGGGGCATACCCAGATAAAGATATTACAATTATTCTTAGATCTCACCCTTCAGATGATACTTTTGAAAGTCGTTTTGAAGAATTCAAAAAATATCCTTTTGTGAGGTTATTTAAATCACCAGAAGTAATAAATTTTAATCCATTTGATTTTAGAGATGACATGATAAAAGTTAATATACTGCTTGAAAGAACTAAACTAGTTATTTGTGGTCAGAGTACATTCGCGATTGACTCAGCATGCACAGACACGCCAATTATAAATATTTCTTTTGAAGGAGATATTGTTGTCAATGAAAAATTATCTGTAAAAAACAGATATAACGTTGATCATTATCAAAAACTTATATCTTATAACGGCACCAAAGTCGTCGATAATTTTGATTCATTAGATAAACAAATTATTAAATATTTAAATGACCCTAAATTAGATCAAAAAGGAAGAGATTTAATCAAAATAAATTTTGCGGGAGTATCAAAAAAGTCCTCATCAGACAGAATACTGGAAAGGATATTATTGGTTTTAGATGGTGGCAACGGGAGGATTTGAACCTCCGACCTAGGCCTTATGAAGACCCCGCTCTGACCCCTGAGCTACGTTGCCAATATGAAAAATTAGTTTAGGCAGGTATTTATTCTAAGTCAATAAAATTTGCCATCTATAAATCAAAACACAAATTACCTTGAAAAATCACCACTTCTACCACCTGATTTTTTAATTAATTTTATATCTGTAATATATGCTGATTTATCTACTGCCTTGCACATGTCATATATAGTAACGCAAGCTATAGAAACGCCTGCAAAAGCTTCAATTTCAACACCTGTTTTCCAGTCAGCCTTTGTGTGGCAATACACATTCAGGCCCGGAAGTTCTTCATCAGGTTCAATTTCAATTTTTATTTCACTTAATGGTATTGTGTGGCATAAAGGGATAAGAGTGGGTGTAGATTTTGCTGCAGTAATCCCAGCTGTTCTTGAAAGGGTAAATATATCGCCTTTAGCTAGTTCACCTTTTTTTATAATTTCAAGAGTTTCTTTTTTCATAACTACTTTTCCTGAAACTATAGCGCTCCTAGATGTTATTTCTTTTTGAGAAACATCCACCATCTTTATACTTCCATCTGAGTCAAGATGTGAAAGTTCATTTAAATTATTTTTTTTTAATTCGTTTATGGCATTTACAGCTAATTTATCTGCTATCTCGTTATATTTATTTCCTGAATGACCCTTTACCCACTCCCATTCAACTATTCTTTTTTCTAATAAATTATCGAGTTTGTCCCATAGATCATTATTTGTATTTCTTTTCCAATTCTTAGTAATCGTGTTTATTACATAAGTACTATCAGAATAAATTTTTACTTTATCTTCGATATTTAATTCTTTGAGCTCAAGACTTTTGATTACGGCAGTAATTTCCATTCTATTATTGGTTGTTTCAAGTTCTGACCCACTTATTTCTTTTTCTTCACCGGAATCAAAAATTATTATTGCTCCCCATCCACCAATACCGGGGTTAACTGAGCAAGCTCCATCAGTGTAAATCTTAATCATACTGATTTGTAGATATCCATTATTTCTCTCATCAAGGATAAACCTTCATCAAAAGGCCTTTGAAAAGAATTCCTACCAACTATCGATCCAAAACCTCCACCATTTGCAATTTCTTGTATTTCATCAAGTATCTCTTCCCTGCCTTTTGCGGGTCCACCAGAAAAAATAACTATTCTTTTTCCGTTAAAAGCAGATTGAATACAGTGAGAGATTCTATCTGACAGGTTTTTAATTTTGATATCATTTTTAACGTAAAGATTCGAAGTATCATCATTGCTAATGTGCATTGAAGGTGGTTTGATTTTTATAATATCTGCACCCATTTGAGCTGCAATATGAGCAGCGTAACTTATGACATCAATTGCTGTTTCATCTTCTTTTTTTAATTTTCCACCTCTTGGATAACTCCAAACAATAACAGCTAGCCCTTTAGATTTTGCTTCAATGGTAATTTTTCTTAATTCTTCATACATTTTTGGAGATGAATCTGAACCTGGGTAAATTGAAAATCCTACTGCTACGCAACCAAGCCTAACTGCATCATCTACACATGAAGTCATAATTTGTGTTGGGTCTCCACCATATAAAGAATCAGAATTATTTAACTTTAAAATTAATGGCAGTTTTTCAGAAAATCTTTTTGCTCCATGTTCTAAAAAACCTAGAGGTGCGGCATAAGCATTACAACCTGCTTCTATAGCAAAATTAAAATGATAATCTGGGTCATATGCGTCTGGGTTTGGTGCAAATGATTTTGATGGCCCATGTTCAAATCCTTGATCAACTGGCAAGATAACTAGTTTTCCTGAACCACCAAGATAACCTGAGTTTAGTAACCTTTCGATATTTTTTTGGACACCATCGTTTTCATGCTGGTACCAAGATAGGATTTGATTAACTTTTTCAGAATTTTTCATAATTTACTTCTCCAAGATGCAATTATAAGAAATATAGTTTAATTTAATATATAGCAAAACAAGATTAAAAAAAATAAATGAACCTTCGTAGCTATTTAAATAAAGAATTGACTGGAAAAAGTGACGAAAATCTTGAATTAATTTCAATAATTTGTTCAATTGCTGACTCCACTGTAGATATTGCCATGGACACGAGGGTTACTGGCTTAAAACAGATTAGAGGCTCTGCTAACGAAATAAATGTTCAAGGTGAAGAAGTCCAAATGCTTGACCAAATTGCTAATCAATCTCTAATCGATTCTCTTTCAAAAAATAGTTCTTGTGCGGGTTACGCTAGTGAAGAATTAGTTGAACCCTTGATATTCAACCAATCAGCAAGATTTATGGTGGTTGCAGACCCTTTAGATGGCTCATCAAATATATCTGTAAACATGCCAATTGGTACAATATTTGGGATAATTAGAAATACTGATTATGGAGTAAGCAGTTTTAACAAATCTGGTAGGTATTACATAAGTGCAGGATATTCACTATACGGACCATCAGACATCTTTATAATTTGTGTCAACAATAAAGTTAGTGAGTTTACTCTTGATCCAGCAAAAAAAGAATATATGCTCTCTCGAGATGATATAAAAATTCCAAGAACTGGATCAGTTTATTCAATAAATGAAGGAAACTTTGTATCTTGGGAAGATAATATAAAAAAATGGGTTCTCAATAATAAAAATCCTACTGGCTCATCAAGTAAAAGAAAAACATTAAGGTATGTTGGTTCACTTGTTGCAGATGCTCACAGAACTTTAATAAATGGTGGTATTTTTGCATACCCTCCTGATAAAACTCGACCTGAAGGCAAACTTAGATTAATGTACGAAGCCAATCCATTGGCATTACTATTTACATCTGCTGGAGGGAATGCAGTTTCTACAGACAAAGAGATTCTTGATATTGAGCCTGAAAACTTTCATCAAAGAACTCCGCTTATCTTAGGTTCCAGGGATGATATTGATGATTTCTTAAATTTCACTACCTCTGGTAGAAGTTCATTTAAGGAAACACCTGAAGTTAGTCCAATTTTCAAATGGAATAAAATGAATATTTCAAAACTTAGGTCAAGGCTTGGTTTAAGTAGATCTCGCTTTGGAAAAAAAGTTGGTGTGACAAGAGGGACAGTTCTTAGGTGGGAATCAGGAGAAGTTTCACCTAACTTAAGTAATAATAAAGCTCTTGATAGTATCTATTTATCAACAAGAAACGAATTAATACAAAATCCATTAGACAACTAACTAACCACCTGTTTGGAACATCTCAATTTTATTTTTTACATTTACTTTTGAGTTAGCTCTTTCCAGTGAATATTTATCATCTCTCAATTTCCATGTATTTATTATTTCATCCGTTATAAATTTGTTGGATTTTCTACTTCTAAGCAGTGATTTCAAATCCATCCCAGTATTAGAGAAAAGGCAGGTTACCAACTTTCCATCTGCTGTAATTCTTGCCCTAGTACAATTGCCGCAGAATGGATTTGAAATTGAAGAAATAAAGCCGATTTCTCCTTTTCCATCAACAAAACTAAATCTGTCAGAAGTTTCAGAAGGATAATTTTTTTCAATCTTTTTCAAGTTGTATTCTTTTGATATTGTCTTAATAATATCATTGGAACTAACAACATTTTTAATATTCCAAGAGTTCAAAGTGCCAACATCCATATATTCTATAAATCTTAAAATATGGCCCTCAGACCTACAGTAATCAACAAGCCCTAAAATACTTTTTTCATTCACCCCTTTCCTCACTACAGTATTGATCTTTATATCTTTAAAACCTTCAATTTGAGCCTTTTTTATACCGTTCAGTACTTCAATAACATTAAATTTTTTGCCACTCATTTCTTGAAAAATCTCATTATCTAATGAATCAAGGCTGACAGTGAGTCTTTTGAGACCTGCTTGATACAAATTTGAGGCATTTTTTTCTAATAAATAACCATTGGTTGTCATGGCTATATCTAAATCTTTGTTAATTTTTGAAATAGAACCAATTAACTTCGAAACATCTTTTCTCACAAGAGGCTCGCCACCAGTCAATCTTATTTTCTTTACACCTAAAGATACAAAAATTTCTGACAATCTTATTATTTCTTCAAAAGACAGGATTTGGTCTTTTTTTAAAAATTCAAATGCTTCACCATACAATTCTTCGGGCATACAATATCTACATCTAAAATTACATCTATCTGTAACAGAAATTCTTAAATCTTCTAATTTTCTACCAAATTTATCATTCATTTCTAAAAATCGTATTTAACATTTTTTCAACTGCAACAGATCTATGGCTTATTGCATTTTTTAAATCGTATCCTAATTTACTGATAGTTTCATTGTAACCCAGAGGGATAAAAATTGGATCATAACCAAAACCATCCCCATCAATAGATTCTTTTGAAATGTAACCTTCGAGCTTTCCCGTAAATTCCATTTTTACTTCATCAAAAAAATTTAAAACTTTTATGCAACAAAAATATCTGGCATTTCTTTCAATTTCGGGCACACCTTTTAATTTAGAAAGGACCAATTCATTTCTTTCCTTTGTTGTGATGTCCCCACCATATCTGGCAGATTTTACCCCAGGAGCACCATTTAAATATCTTATCTCTATGCCTGAGTCTTCAGACATTAAATAAGTTTCTGGTTTATATTCAAATCCCGATTTCTTGATTCGATCAAAGTAATAATCAAGTTTTATTTCTGCATTTTGGGAGAAAGTTAATCCATTTTCAATTGGTTCATCTTCAATTTTAAATGAAGATAAATTTAAAAAATCTATCCCAATTCCAGAAAATAATTGCTCAAATTCTTTAATTTTTCCTATGTTGTGAGTAGCGAAAATCAGCTTCTTATTTTTCAATTTTTTAATCCTCCTCAAAATTAAGGCTATTTTTAATTGATTTCAGTCCCTTATAATGCTATATTTTTCCTAGCTTTAATTTTGATTAAATTATACTAAAAAAGTATACAACGAGAGATATTAGGGAATTTAAAGAGAGATGACATCAAAACTGCCTAAATATTTAGCATTATTCTCATTGGTTTGGGTCTTTATTATTTCTTGTAGTCCTCAGCATCAACAGAGTACTTTTGCTAACGCTGGACCAGTTGCTCAACAGCAGTCTAATTTGTATTACTTGATGTTTTGGATTGCAGCTCTAATATTTGTTCTTGTTCAAGGAGCTTTAATATTTGCCTTGCTAAACTTCAGGAGGAGAGAAAAGCCTATACCTGGAAGTGATTTTAAAGTTCCTGATATTCCACCTAAACAGGTTCATGGGAATACAAAATTAGAAATTATATGGACTATAATCCCGGCACTAATTTTGGTTGTTATTGCTATACCTACTGTGCAAACAATTTATGATACTTATCAACCCCCTGAAGATTCTGATCCATTAGAAGTCGTTGCTATGGGGCATCAATGGTGGTGGGAGTTCAGATATCCTGACGAAGGTATTGTGACAGCTAACGAATTATTTATTCCAACTGATAGGCCTGTAAGAATTACCCTGCAAAGCCAAGATGTTATTCATAGTTTCTGGGTTCCACAAGCTGCTGGAAAAAAAGATACGGTTCCAGGAAATACTAACGTTATGTGGCTACAAATAGATGAGCCTGGAAACTATTCCGGTCAATGTGCTGAATTTTGTGGAGTTGCTCATGCGAGAATGAGATTCAGAGTTATCGCTGAAGAAGAAACAGATTTTAATACATGGATGGAAGCTATGAAAACTCCTCCTAAAATGGATACATCTGACGGTTATGGTTTATTTTTGGCTCATTGCAGCATGTGCCACAGCATAGATAGCTATAATGAAAATTCTTATGAAAAAGAATTAACCATGCAAGATGAAAGATGGGATGACTGGTATTTTAATCAAGAAGAATCAGTTAGGGTTTCTGCTCCAAACCTAACACATTTAGGAATAAGGTCTATGTTGGCAGCCGGCCAAAAGGATATGACTAAGGAAAATTTGATAACTTGGATAAAAGATCCTTCAGAATTCAAACAAGGAACAAGAATGCAATCGGTTGCAAGTGTGTATAAAGGTGGCCCTGCAAAATTGGAGGACTACGAAATTGAAGCTATTGCAGATTACTTGCTTGCTCAAATTCCTGATGGATGGGGAATAGCAAAAACTGGTGTTGATGCAGAAGAGGAAGTTGAAGCAATGGTTTGGAACTCGGCTGAAGAACATGGTGAATATTTGTTTGTAAACCAAGGTTGTGCTGGATGCCATTCTCTAAATGAGGAAGAGGTTATTGTTGGCCCAAGTATGTATGGTTTATACGATAGGTCTGGAGATAAGGTCCCAGGACTTTCAGCTGAAGAATACATTTACCAATCAATTGTTTATCCAAATGAATATATAGTTGAAGGCTACCCTGCAAATGTTATGCCACAAATATTTATTAACCTTAGCGAAGAAGAGCTGCAGGCTCTTGTTTCGTACTTAAAAACAATTAAGTAAATGATAGAATAATTTTAGGAGAAATATAAATGACAACAATTTCATACCCAACATTAATACCTAGGCCAAAAGAGTATGTATCAGGGGTTTGGTCATGGCTTACAACTGTAGATCATAAAAAAATAGGGACTATGTACGGAGTTATAGCTTTTTTCTGGTTTCTTGTTGGAGGCATCGAAGCTTTACTGATTAGGATTCAGCTATCTGGACCAGAAGGCACGTTTTTAACTCCTGAAGTTTATAATCAGGTCTTTACAATGCACGGAACAACAATGATTTTTCTTGTTGTAATGCCTTTGAGTGCTGCTTTTTTTAATTGGATGGTCCCATTGATGATCGGTGCAAGAGACGTGGCATTTCCTAGGCTAAATGCATTTAGTTTATGGGCATTTTTATTTGGAGGAATTTTACTTAACATATCTTGGTTTACAGGCGAAGCTCCTAATGCTGGATGGTTTGCTTACGCGCCAAATACTGAACTCCCTTTTAACCCTAAAAATGGTGTTACCTACTGGATATTAGGTCTTCAAGTACTTGGTATAGCTTCTTTAGCGGCTGGGTTTAATTTCCTAACAACAATTATAAACATGAGAGCGCCTGGAATGACTTTCATGAAATTACCTGTTTTTATATGGATGACTGCAGTAGTCAACGTTCTTATTGTCTTGGCATTTCCAGTAATAACTGTTGCGTTAATTCAGTTACAGTTTGATAGATTATATGGAACTCATTTTTTTAATCCTGTAATGGGTGGAGACCCTGTGATGTGGCAACATATGTTTTGGCTTTTTGGCCATCCAGAAGTATACATTTTGATTCTACCTGCAATGGGTATTGTGTCAGAAGTGCTTCCAACATTCTCTAAGAAACCTATTTTTGGATATCCGTTTATAGTTTTCTCAGGAATTGGAATTGGTTTCCTAGGATGGTTTGTATGGAGTCATCATATGTTTACAGTTGGTTTAGGACCTGCAGCAAACGCAGCATTTAGTATTTCTACTATGCTTATTGCTGTTCCTACTGGTGTTAAAATATTTAATTGGATTGGTACTTTATGGGGTGGGTCAATTAGAGTGACTCCTGCACTACTATTTTCTATTGCGTTCATAGGTATGTTCGTGATTGGTGGGCTAAGTGGTGTAACTCATGCAGCTCCACCATCTGATGCTCAACAGCAAGACACGTATTATGTTGTCGCCCATTTTCATTATGTATTATTTGGTGGCGCGTTACTTGGTCTATGGTCTGGTATTTATTATTGGTGGCCAAAGTTTACAGGTAAATTCCTAAATGAAAAAATCGGATATTTGCACTTTACTATTGTGCTTATAGGATTTAACATTACTTTCTTCCCAATGCATTGGCTTGGCTTAGACGGAATGCCAAGAAGAATTGCAACATACCCTGAATCTATGGGATGGGAAGTTTCTAATCTTGTTGCGAGTCTAGGAAGTTTTATTTTAGGTTTTGGTGTTTTAGTTTTCCTTTATAACGTAATCTATTCAAGGAAAGGCCCAAAGATTGCTGGAAATGATCCATGGGACGGCAGGACATTAGAATGGTCTATACCATCTCCTCCTCCTCATTATAATTTTGAAACAATACCTGAGGTTAAATATAGAGATGATTTTTGGTATAAAAAATATCCTGAATTAGCAAATGAATCTCACGGCGGAGGTTCAGGTATTGAAGAAAATAGTCATTCGGATAGCCATGAGGAACCACACATGCCAGACCCATCATATTATCCATTATTTATAAGTCTAGGCATGACAATAATGATCGGTGGATTTATACCATTTACTGGTCACTGGATTGTATGTGGAATTGGTTTGGCGATTTTTACTTGGTCATTTTTGGGATGGTGTTATGAGCCAGTTAACGATTAAAAAGGAAGGTTATGTCTACAGCAGCTGAAGAACATGTAAATAGCACTGGAGTCGATAATAAAAAATTGATGATGTGGATTTTTCTTGGATCTGATTGTTTATTCTTTGGATCTTTTATTTCTACATATTTAGTCTACAGGAATAGAAGCTTAGCTGGTCCTTATCCAAACGAAATTTTGGATATACCTTTGACAACTGTAAGTACCTTTGTGCTTTTAATGAGTTCGCTTGCAATGGTGTTAGCAGTTAGCTATGTTCAAAGAGGTAGTCAGGTCTTAGGAAGATATTACACACTTGCAACTGCATTATTAGGTTTAGTTTTTATGGGATTTCAAGTATACGAATTTTCTCACTTCGCTCACTTGGGACTAACTCCTAGAACTAATATATTTGGCTCGACGTTCTTTGTTATGACTGGCTTTCATGGTGGTCACGTAACATTTGGTGTTATATGGTTAGTAATTTTTGCGGTATCAAGGTTAGCTGAAACAATGAAACAAAAGCTACTCATAATAGGCTCAGTTTTTTCTGTAATTATCGCCATGGCCGGGACTATGATGACTCACACATTAGATGTTATACCTAACATTCCAACAATTGTTGCATACTCTGTTTTCGGAATTGGTTTAATTGGAACTATTGGGTCACTTTATTTGCTTAAAACTAGCGACAATCAAAATATTGAAACAATCAAAAAAGAAGAAGGAAACTTAGAATTAGCTGGTCTATACTGGCACTTCGTTGATATAGTTTGGATTGTAATTTTTACTGTTGTTTATTTAATTTCTGCAAATGATGGGGCGCCGTTAATATAATGAAAAAATTGTTTAGGAATATTTGGAATCAATTCTTGGGTCACTCTACAGATGGTTATTTTAGAGTACCTGAAACTCCTCAAGATTTACCAAATCCAGAAAACGATACTCCTTGGGCTGGAACACTTAAACTCTCAATGGAGAAATTTAATAAAATAACAAGAAAAGATGGTCATGGATCACCAGCATTTTATGCAATGGTTGGGCTAGTTCTTGCTGTAATAACCCTAGTTGAATTCCTTGTATTTTATGTTGAAAGTCTTGGTGTACTTCTTATCCCTATAATGCTGGTGTTATCTTTAATGAAATTTGTTATTGTTGTTGCCTTTTTTATGCATTTAAGATTTGATAACAAAATATTTACAATATTATTTTTCTCTGGATTTGTTCTGGCAGTTGTAATCGGTATTGTTCTTTTGATTTTACTTGCTATAAAACCTTAGGTTAGCTAGAAATAAAATTTCCACTTTTCTCTAAAATACTTTTTATACCGCTGTCAGATAAATTTTTATAAGGCAATTTATAGTGCTCAAGCCATACTTCAGAAAGATCGCTTTGGATTTGGTTCATTGTTGTTGCAAGATTTTTCCTAATTAAAATTACCCTAAAAATAGATTCATTTAGACTTAGGTCTGGCAGAATAAAATCATGTGGATTTTTTTTAAACTTTGAACAAAGAGTCAAGATTTGATCTAAATTCTCAGATCCTTTTACCTTTATTCCTACTGATTTTAGTTTTTCAATAAGCAGAAATTCAGTAGAAAACCCCTCGTCCTCAAGTTTCTCAAAATCAATTAAATAAGATTTTTCTTCGTTTTGCTTCTTTGTTCTCTTTTTTGCCATAATCAATCTTCCAACATTATTACTTCTAATTCATCACCTGATTTAATCACTTTACAATTCTCAGGACAAATTGCAAGTCCATTAGAATATACAAGAGAGCTAAAAATATTTGAACCTTGGTTATTATAAACATCAGCTATATAGCCTAATTCTTTGTCCTTTTTGATATTTACTCTAGTGTATGATCGACGACCATCATTATTATTTATATCTGTATTTATTTTTGCTGAAACTTTTTTTCTATGTATATTTTTTATTCCCTGCATCTTTAATAAGACAGGACGAATAAAAAGTTCAAAACAAACATATGAACTTACAGGATTTCCAGGTAATCCAATATGAAATAAATTTTTACCTTTTATCTTAACTTGGCCAAATGCTAATGGTTTTCCAGGTTTCATATTTATACCCCAAAAATCAATACTTCCCTTACTCGAAATAGCATCTCTAATTAAATCAAAATCTCCTTTTGAAACTCCGCCAATAGTAACTATTAAATCACTTTGGCTGCAATCTTCATACAATTTATCTACATCTTCTTTATTATCAGAAAGAATCCTATGCATCTTAAAATCTGCACCAGAATTTTTGATCGCCGAAGAAATAGCAAACGAATTTGAATCATATATTTGACCTTCTTTTAATTTATCTCCTGGCATCACTAATTCATTTCCTGTTGATATTACAGAGACTAAAGGTTTTCTTATTACACTAACCTCATTTATCCCAAATGATGCTATTGCACCAACAATTGGGGGGTCTATTAGCATTCCGCCTTTAACCACAGTTTCTCCAAACTTATAGTCTTGACCAGACAGCCTTATGTTGTCACCCTTTTTTACAGTTTCATTAATAAGTACTAAATCTGGAAAGTCATTTCCTTTGTGAGGATTATTATTTGTTTTTTCAAATGGGACTACAGAATCTGCACCTTCTGGAATACCGCTTCCAGTCATTATTCTCAAGGCTTCATCTTTCTTGAGGACGTAATCTGTTATTGCTTCAGCCCCAACTCTACCTACAACATTAAGAGATTTGTTTGGCTCTAAATCTTCATGCCTAACAGCGAAGCCATCCATTGCAGAATTATTCTTATTTGGAAGATCAAATAAAGCTTTTATTTCTTTTTCTAAAATAAACCCACTAGAATCAATTAATTTTTTTTTGATAGTTTCAAGTTTTTTAAATTTTGAAAAAATTATTTCTTGTGCATTTTCAACAGAGATAAGATTATTAGTTTTCTTAGAATTCATTTTAATCTCTTATATCAAATTTAATCTTTTTAGATAAATGAGTTAAGAATGATTTTTCACAATTATCTATTTCTTCTCCAGATAATGTTCTTTCTTTTGAACCATATGTCATTCTTACTGTAAGAGATTTATTGCCATCCCCAAGTGATTTGTCTTTGTATATGTCAATAACATTAATTCCAATAATTAAATCAAAATTAGAAATTTCATTTAATATAGATTCAAATAAAATCTCATCATCTAAAATGAAACTGATATCTCTTTTTGAAACAGGGAATTTATTGATTTGCTCATACTTTATTTCACTTTTATTGGTATAGTTGTTGAATACTTTTTTTAAGTCAATTTCTATTACATAGGCATTTAAATTCTTGACATCAAAATTAGACGATACTTTTTGTGAAATTTCTCCAAATTCTCCTACTTCCTCATTTCCAATTTTGACACTAAACCCCATCTCATCCTCAAAATAAGGACACTTTTTTGGACCTAAATCAAATTGGATTTTTAAATTCTTGAAAAAATTATCTATAAAGGATTTTGTGTCATAAAAATCTATTTTTCTTTCGTCATTCCAAACAGTTTTTTCACGATTTCCAATAATGCCAACAACTAAGCTTTTTTCTTGAACTGGCAAGTCATCTTTTTTAGATTTTTTAAATGTTGTTCCTACTTCAAATAAATTGATATTTTTATTTAAGTTTCTAGAATTTAAACTTAATGTTTTAATCATTCCAGATTTTAGTGTTGGTTTCATATACTCAACTTCACTGGACATAGGATTAAGAATTTTTATGAATTCATCTTCATTCATTTCAGAACAAAAATATTTTAAATTATTTAAGGAATCTGCAGAGTAATTAATTACTTCATTAAAACCTAAAGAAGAGCTTAGATCAATTATGTCATCTAAAAATTCTAAATAGCTATTTGGTTTCCATTCAGGAATAGTTCCAGATAATGGAGTAGCAGGGATAGTATCATATCCCTCAATTCGACTTATTTCCTCAATCAAATCTTCTGGAATATTTATGTCCGGCCTCCAGAAAGGTAACCTGACTTTATAAGTTATATCTTGATTTTTATCACTTTTTTCATATTCAAAATTTAACCTCGTAAAAATTTGATCTACTGATTTTGCCTCAAAATGAAACCCTAGTAATGAATTAATTTTACTTAAAGATATTTCTATGGCTTTGTCTTCTTTATCAAATCCAGTATCTACTATCTCAGAAGATATTTTACCTCCACATACTTCTAAAATTAAGTGAATGGCTCTATAAAAAGCAATTTCACATAATTCAGGTTTTAAATTTTTTTCAAACCTTAAAGTTGCTTGGCTTTTTAGATCAAAGTGATTAGCTGTTTTTCTATTATTACCACCTTCAAAACATGCGGATTCAAGAACTATTTTAGAAGTATCAGACTGTATCCCGGACTCTTTACCACCTTTTATTCCTGCTAATGCAACTGGAAAATCTGAATCAGCAATAACAAGCATATCTTCATTAAGCTCTCTATTTTCTTCATCAAGAGTTATTAATTTCTCACCTTTTTTAGCATTTCTAACAACAATTTTATTATTATTTATTTTTTTGTAGTCAAACGCATGAAGAGGTTGGCCAAGCTCAAACATAACATAATTTGTAATGTCTACAATATTGTTAATTGGATTTTCGCCAATAGATATTAATGCTGATTTTAACCATTCAGGAGAATCAGTAATTTCAACTCCATCGATTACTACACCCATATATCTTTTACACAAATCTTTTGACTCAATATCAATTTCTAAGTTATCTGAAATATTATTAGAATTTTTATTATATATTTGGACGTTTTTCAGTTTAGATCCTGTTACTGCAGAAACTTCTCTTGCTATACCATATATTCCTAAACAATCTGGTCTATTTGGTGTCAATTCAAAGTCTATTATGGTATCTGAATAATAATCTTCAAGGCTTTTTCCAATTTCAAAATCCTGATTTAAATCTAAAATACCTTCATGATCTTCGCCCAAACCGAGTTCAAGCGCAGAGCATATCATTCCATTTGAAATTTCACCTCTAATTTTTGACTTTTTTAAAGTCTCCATTTTTTTACTTTTTGGGCTGAATAGTTTTGACCCTACTGGTGCGAATGCTACTTTTTGGTATACATATAAGTTATTTGCACCACATACCACATCCAGTATTTCATTTTCACCTGAATTTACTTTAACAAGATTTAGTCTATCTGCATTTGGGTGCTTAGATACCTTTAAGACTTGCCCAACAACAACACCTTCCCAATTCCCTTGAGTTTCAATTGATTCAACTTCAGTTCCTGCCAAAGTTAGTCGATGGAGTAAATCATCGATGTTATCTTCGTCTACATTAACGTAATTTTTAAGCCAGCTAATTGGTACTTTCATAATTTCCTAAAATTGCTCTAAAAACCGCAAATCATTTGAATAAAATAATCTGATGTCATCTATATTATGTTTAATCATTGCAATCCTTTCAGGTCCCATTCCGAAGGCAAATCCAGACAAATCTTTATCTTCATAGCCTACTTTTTCAAAAACCTTAGGATGAACCATACCTGCACCAAGAATTTCTAACCATTTACCTTCCCAATAAATAGACATATCTACACCAGGCTCCACGAAAGGAAAATAATCACATCTAAACCTAATCTTTGTTTCGCTTCCAAACATTTTTTTTGCGAATTCATATAAAGTTCCTTTTAGGTCAGAAAAAGTTAAATTTTTATCAACTGCTAATCCTTCTACTTGATAAAAATGCCATTCATGAGTTGAATCTGTTGCTTCATATCTGTAACACTTTCCAGGCACAATTACCCTAATAGGTGGATCTTGGTTTTCCATTATTCTTGCTTGGACTGGTGAAGTGTGTGTCCTCAGAAGCATTTTTTCGCCGTTGTTGTTTATTTTTTCATCAATCCACATTGTGTCCCACATGTCTCTAGCTGGATGATCTTCAGGAATATTCAGCATATCAAAATTATATTTATCCAATTCAATTTCTGGCCCTTCCTCAACCTGAAATCCTAAAGACACAAATGCCTTTTTAATTTCTCTCAAAGTTAATGTTACTGGATGAAGCTTTCCAATTGATATGTCCCTGCTTGGCAATGAATAATCATGAGATGGTTTATTGGAATCTTTTGTTCCAAGAATTCGACTTTTTGAGGTTTTAAGTTGCTCTTCTAACTCGATTCTAGTTTTATTCCCCAGTGAGCCTACAACTTTTTTAAGTTCCTGATCTAAATTCTTAATATTCTTTAAAATATCGGAAAGTTCAGATTTTCTACCTAAATAATTTACTCTCCAATCTTCGAAATCTTTGTCTGATATACATGATTTTAGGTCATTTTCAGCTTTAATTTTCAATTTTTCGATTTTTTCAATCAATTTTTTTTTACCTTTTCTATATCAAATTAATTATTTTAAAGATTGTAAACTTAAATGTAGCATAATTACTTCAAGTTGATTTTTATACATTATAGTTGAACATTCAAGTTTATTTAAGTACAATTCTAGTATATTAATTTAGATGTAAATCGACGTTACTCTAAGATTGGACTAGGAGGTCTTTAAATGAAGTTAACAGCGTACAGTGTTAA
>JAYYQG010000038.1:0-8936 GCA_036128515.1 Chloroflexota bacterium | reverse complement strand
ATATACAATTCGTAATGGGGTTCCATCAACATCTAGTTCGTCCGTAGCTTCAAATGGACCCATTATAAAGGCAACCAAGTAAGTAGACATTTTCATAGAATCGTTAAAATGATAAGTTATTTTTTCTCCATCTTCTGAAATTTTTTTAATACTTGAATTTGAGACTGTAAATAAATCTTTTTTAACTTTTAGACTCAATGAAAATACAGATTTAAACTCGGGTTCATCAAAGCATGGAAAAGCTCTTCGTGCATCGGTACTTTCAAATTGAGTTGTACCTATTTTGTGAGATTCACCTTTTTCATCAACATATGTAGACATATAAAAACCTCGTAAAGAATTATCTAGAATGCCAGAAAATTCTAAGTATAATGTATATTCACCTCTATTAATTTCTTTGTCAAAATTGAACTCTACCATCTCATGCTTATCATCAAATTTTATATCTGGATAAACTTCTTCTTTATTGGAGTTAATAAGCTTTACATTATTAATTTTCAGACCAATACTATTTAATTTTATTTGTTTTGTTGGCTTTTTTATTGATAGTTTTATAGATTCATTTCCGGTAAATTTTTCATTCTCAAGATCAGGTTCTATAAAAATCTCATATTTCTCAGGTTGTGAAATTTTGTCTAATCTAAATTTGTTAATCATTTTTCTCCTTATAAATTGTTAAATCCTTCAATTCCCATGCTAATAGCAATTGCAATCATTGCGAATGATAATAATTTCATCACTAATCTTCCTTTTAGCCTTTTAGATATTATAACCCCAAATTGAGAACCGAAAATACCACCTATACCTAATGGTATTACTGCAGAAATTTCAACATTTCCACTCACAAAGTGAGCTGATGATCCAAAAAGGGTATAAATTGACATTGTTGCTACAGATGTTGCAGTTGCAACTTTCACAGGAAAATTAAAAAAATACACTAATGTTGGTGTTCTTAATGGACCACCACCTATACCAAAAAAACTAGATATAAATCCAAATATTACATTTACACTTGTCGCTATAGGCTCAATAAAAGTATATTTATAATTTTCACCATCTTTTGTGTTTATTTCTCTTTTAGTTTTCCAAAAATTTTTATTAACTTTATTGAAATCTTCTAATAAATTTTTATTTTCTGATTTTGAAGGACTCCAGTATACGTAAAGCCCAGTTAAAAAAAGTATAATTGCGAACAATATATTAAAAAGGGCGCTATCTATTTTTTCAAGTCCAATAACTGCAAGAATTGCGCCTGGCATAGCAGCTATACTGAATAATATTGTGCTTCTAACGTCTACAATTTTAAGCCTATAGTAGGATATCGCACCACTTAAAGATGCTATTGAAACACAAAGAATGCTTGTACCAACAGCTGATTGAGGAGAAAAATCAAACAGTAACATTAATGTTGGGCCAATTATGAATCCGCCACCTGCCCCCACTAAGACACCATATGAAGTTGCGAAAAATCCAACTATAACAAATACAAAGATTTGTATTAAGCTAAATTCCATTTAATTTAGCTCCAAGTTCTATCATGAGAGTCCAATTTATCCCATTCGTCTGTTGGCTCAAATGCTCCTTTTGGATAAATATCCATTGATTTTCCTTGACCTGCCCACCCGCCTGGATTTACATTTAGGTGCTTTTCTACCGCATCTTCATTAAGTGTAATTCCAAGACCTGGTGATTCAGGTACCTTTACAAATCCATTGTTTATAATTTTCTTTGTTTCAAAGTTTACAAGATCATCCCACCATGGATTATCTACTGAATGCATTTCAAGAGCTATAAAACCTTCTGTTGCAGCAGCACAATGTACGTTTGCCATTGCAACTATCGGTGACCCTGCTTGATGTAATGCCATAGGTATTCCCTTCTCTTGAGCATAATCACCAATTTTCTTTGTTTCTAAAATTCCACCAGATGTTGCTAAATCAGGATGAATTATTGAAACTGCTTCGTTATCAATTAGAGGTTTAAATCCTTCCAGCAGATAAATATCTTCTCCTGTGCATACAGGTGTATCTACTGAATTCTTAAGTTGCTTCCACTGATTTGTATACTGCCAAGGTATCATATCTTCGTACCAAGCAAGAGAATACTTATCTAATTCTTTTCCAAGCCTAATACAACTTTCTAGTCCGATATGACCAAAATGATCTGTTGCTATTGGAATTTCATAACCAACTATATCCCTAACAATTTTTACATATTCAGAAATTTCAGATATGCCTTTGTCAGTTAACTGTATCCCTGTAAAAGGGTGCATTACATTTTGAGCTTCAACCATCATGCTTTTTAATGAACCTCCAGTTGAACCTTCATTTAATTTGTCTTCAGAATAATCATTTGGAAATACTAATCCGCCATCAACCTGTTCTGAAATCCAAATGCCTATATCCATTTTCAGGTAAGTAAAACCTCTTTCCATCCTTTCCTTTAAAGCATTCCCCATTTCAACTGGATCCTTTTTTGAAGGAGTATCAGAATAAACTCTAATCTGATCTCTATATTTCCCTCCAGCCAACATATATGCAGGCACACCATATGCTTTTCCTGCTAAATCCATTAATGCCATTTCAACACCACAAACTCCTCCTCCAAGCCTTCCATGACCACCAAACTGCTTTATTTTCCTAAATAACCTTTCTACGTCACACGGGTTTTCGCCTAAAAGCCTGCTTTTAAGCATTAATGCATACCTTGCACTAGCCCCATCTCTTACCTCGCCAAGACCAACAATATCTTGATTTGTATAAATTTTTATTATCGGCCATCTCCAATTATTTTCACCAACAACTGCAATTCTCATATCTGTTATCTTAAGCTCTGATGGTTTTGAATTTGTAGAAAAGTTAGACATTTTAACCTCTTATTTATTGAAATATTTATTAGGATATTAAAACTTAATTAGTATAAAATCAACGGATGGAATTATGGATATTTTTTGCACTCTTAAGTTCTATCTTATTTGCTATTGTGAGTGTTTTAGATAAATATGCTGTTTATGATAAATCAGGAATTTCACCTAATTTACTTAACATGTATGTTGGTTATAGTAATTTAATTGTTAGTCTTTTTTTCCTTGCCTTATATTTGAGATCATTTAACACATATCATTTTTATGCACTATCAGTTGGTTTCATTCAAGGGTTGAGTTTAATTGCATTATTTTGGACATTAAAAAAATTAAGCGTTACAAGAACCATGACTATGTGGAGTAGTTATCCTTTTTGGGTTGCATTAATTTCATTTATTTTTATGGATGAAAATTTAAAACTAATACAAATTGTTTTTATGATGATTATTATTACAGGTAGCATAACCTCAAACATTAGTCTTAAGGATAGTAAAGAATATAATTTTAGTTTGATTTCAATTTTTATAATTATTTTTGGAACTATATTTTTCGCAACATCACAAATACTTAATAAAGTAGTTGTTTCTGAGATTACTGTTTTAGAGACTTATGGTTTAAGAGGGGTCGGGGTGTGCATGACTTTGGCCCTCCCCTTCTCTTCAATAAATAATTTAAAAAGACTAAAAGATTTTGTACTTGATTGGGACAAAAGTAAATATTTATTTTTAGCTGAAACTGTAATAGCTACTTTTGCATATTTAACGATTTTGATTGCTTTGATGACCGGGCCAGTATCGTTGGTTGCTTCTCTATCTGGTACTAGACCTGTTTTTATAGTATTAATATATATAGTTCTTAATTTAATTGGTCTTAATTTATCAGAAAAATTAATAAAGAATGAAGTCGTTATTAAATTATTTTCTGCTTTGTGTGTAGGAATTGGAGTTTTTGGTATTGCATACTTCTGAAAAAATTGGTGTTGTACAAATTGGCTCAAAACATGGGCATGCAATATCTGTGTTATCTACAATTATAAATAACCCAAGAGTAAACTTTATTGGATTATATGAACCTGATTTAAATAGAAGAAATGAACTAAAAAAATTTAATAATTTTCCTTTCAATAAAATAAACTTTATTGAAGAAGAAGAAAGAATTTACCATGACGATGTTTTTGCAATTGCATCTGAAGGTAGTAATATCGAGTCACTTGAACACACATATTATGCATTGAAAAATGGAAAGCATGTTTTCTATGATAAACCTGCAGGAGAAGACATAAAATTATTTACAAAAGTAATTGATTTTGCAAAAAAAAATAATCTTCATTTGCAACTTGGTTATATGTTTAGATATCACCAAGGATTTAAAAAAATAACAGAACTTATCAAATCTGGAAAAATTGGAAATATTTTTTCTATAAGAGCACATAGGTCAACTTCAATAAAGCCTGAAATGATGAAGCAGATTTCACCTCACAAAGGGGGAATTTTTTATGATTTAGCAGGCCACATGATTGATCAAATAGTTTATATGCTTGGAGAACCAAAAAAAATTACTAGTTTTATAAGAAAAGATTTTAGTGAAATAGATAATTTCAATGACAATACTATATCAATATTTGAATATAAAAATTGCATAGTCTCAATTGATATTTCATCTAACGAAAAACCACCAATGGCACGCAGATTTGAAGTATACGGGACTGATGGATCATTAATTATGGAGCCTTTTGAACCTGCTCAAACAATAAGAATCAATATTCCAAAAGAAAAAAACTACGAACAATATATATCTATTGGTGACTATAAGAATAGTTTTATAAATAATGAAACAGCACGCTATGTTGAAGGGTTCGATCATTTCCTTGATGTCATTGAAAATAAATCAAAGCCTATTAGATCGTTAGATCATGAGCTTATAACTCAAAAAACACTTCTCAAGTCATCAATGATGTTGTAGTCTGACATTGATGCTGTCCGTATTTAAAAAAAGGGAATCTAAATCTGTTTTTAGCCAACTTTCAAAAGCTGAAAAAAAAATAATTAGGGCTTGGTGTATGTATGATTGGGCTAATTCTGCTTTTTTTACAAGTATAGTTTCTGCAATAATGCCAATTTACTTTGTTGGTCTTTACAGAGAATCTTTAGGTTCGGGAGTTGTTTTTTTTAATTTTCAATTTTCTGCAACAGTAGTATGGGCATTAACAGGTGCTCTTGGTACATTTTTAATTGCTTTGAGTAGCCCAATTTTTGGTGTAATTGCTGATAGATCAGGTATTAAGAAAAAGTTAATGACTATATTTTGTGTTAGTGGATGTTTAGCAACAATTATGTTGTTTTTTTCATCGTACACATCCTCACCTTGGCTTTTTAGTCTTGCTTTTTATTTTTTAGGTGCTATTGGTGCAGCTGGTGCTAATGTGTTTTACAATTCACTTTTGCCTCATATTGCCCCTGAAAATTTGCTAGATGATGTAAGTAGTAGAGGTTATGCCTATGGATATTTAGGTGGAGGATTATTACTCCTTATTCATCTTATTGTTTTAGTGTTTTTTGATTATTCAGATTTAGCAATTAGATCTTGCCTGGCTTCAGTTGGTGTATGGTGGTTTGGTTGGGCGCTATGGACATTGAAAGTTGTACCTGAGCCAAATTACAAGAAAACAAAGAAAATTGGTGTTTCAAAATCTATTTATCGAGCAGTCAAGCAGATTAAATCTACCGCTGGTGAGTTTAAACAATTTAAACAATTGTTAATTTTTCTAATTGCCTTTGTTATTTTTAATGATGCAATTGCTACTTGTCTTGGTATAGCTGGTGCATACGGCTTAGATGTTTTAAGAATATCACCTGAAACTGCTACATTAACAATTCTAATTGTTCAGTTTGTAGCTTTTCCTGGTTCATTATTTTTTAGTTATCTTGCAAAAAAATTAGATACTAAGAAATCTTTATCTATAGCTGTGATTGGCTGGGGAATTATAGCAATTTTGGCTTTGGGATTCGCTCCACTTAAATTAGATAATCATAACCAATATGACTATCAGCTATCTTATTTAAATAATAATTATGATTTAAAAACATCTCCAACATTATCAGAAACAAATAAAAACGAAGTTTATTGGGCAGATATTAATTCTACTTTCCTTGATAAAGAATTAATTTCTTTAGAAGAAGCAAAAATATTTCTATCTAATTTTAAAATTCCTGACTGTAAATTTAGTATTTCATTTATAGATGGCCCTCTTGATGGAGAAAGTGAAGTTTGTGAATCTCACCCAACTTTTTTAAATCAAAATGTATTGGATAGATGGCCTAAATTACTAAGATCTATTGTTTGGCAGCCACTTTCACTTAACCAAGATACTCAGTTTTTGATTATGGGTATTTTCGTTGGGATGTTTATGGGGGGAGCTCAAGCATTAGGTAGGAGCCTTTTTGCTTATATGACTCCAAAATCTAGAAGTGGTGAATTCTTTGGATTTTTTTCTTTTTCTTGGCGTTCTGTTTCTGTTTTAGGGCCTTTAAGTTATGCTATTTTAGCTGGATTTTATTCTCCAAGGGTAGGTTTAGCATTTCTTGGCCTTCAGATATTTATAGGATTATATATATTAAAATTTGTTAATGTTGAAGAAGGAAGAAAAGTTGCAATTGAACAAAACAGGGAAAATCACATTATAAGATAGTTTTAAATGCTTTTTCCGGCCAATTAACTGTCATGCCATCAATATCTATTCTATTCATATTTTCTACATCAATTAAAGATTTAGCACCCCAAGCACACAGTAAATAACCCTCATCCTTAAATTGCTTTATAAGATTATTATTAGACCAAATTTCATCATTTACATTTGGTATAATCATATTTATATCGTACTCAACTAACTTTTTCTTAACTGATTCGATATTTTCTCTTTCCGTTGATAATAACCAGCCAACTCTAATATTTTTTGATAATTCTCTAACATTTATCAAATTATTAAAATCAAAAGATGTGATGCTATATCCAGGCACTTTGTATGGTTTGCTAGTTATATTGTACCAATCTATTTTTTTAAGTTTATTTATAACAATATTTGCTAAATCTTTTTCATGCGATTTAAGTTCAATTTGTAAATGAACTTGATTCTTGTATTTTTTTAAAATATTTTCAAATGTAGGAATTTTTTGATCAAAATATTTCTTGTCAAACCAACTACCTACATCTAACTTTGATAAAAATTCAAACTCAGTATTTTTTATGAGTAAATCTAAATTGCAAATTCTTTTTAAATCATAATCATGAAAAATAATTGGAATATTATCCTTTGTTAATTGAACATCTAACTCAAATATTTTAAATCCTTTAGAAATGGCTAAATCGAAACTTGAATAAGTATTTTCAGGTGCAAGATCTGAATAACCTCTATGAGCAATAAGATTCATTTAAAATTTAAGTCAAAATAGTGATAATATAAATATATTAAGAAAACATACCATAATTTATATAAGTGTTTAAATTTTTAGATAAAATATCATCACAAAGTTCAATTTTAATAATTGCATTTAAAGGTTGGTCTGACGCTGCAGAAGCAGCAACTAGTGCTGTTGATACCATAATCAAAAACTATGATTCAAAAAAATTTGCTTCTTTTGAAGAAGAAGAATTTTTTGCTTTTGCAAGAGAAAGGCCAAATATAAAGAATTCCAAAGATGGCCGTATTTTAGAGTGGCCTAATAATGATCTATATTATATTCAAGATGCAATTGATAATACACCCTTAATTATTATGAATGGAACTGAACCACATTTTAAATGGAAGACATTTTCCAAGGAAGTAATTGATCTTTGTCTTTCAATGAATGTAACTTCAGTTGTGACACTTGGAGCTCTACTTGATTCAATTCCTCACACAAGAGGTGTCAAAACTCAAATTACAGGTCAACATGAATTTATGCCTGAAGGTTTTACACAAAAGAAAATTGGTCCATCGAAATATGAAGGGCCTACAGGTATCACATCAGTAATAATAGAAGACTTCAAAAAAATTGGCATTCCCTCTATGAGTATCTGGGCCCATGCACCACATTATTTGCAAAGTTCTCCCAATCCTATTGTTTCGGAAGCATTATTAAATGAATTATCAAACTGGTTGCCGTTAAAATTTGATTCAAAAAAATTAAAAAGAAAGTCTGATAAATATTTAAATGCTCTTGAAAATGCAATAACTCAGGATTCTGAATTAAAGGGTTATATACAAAAACTTGAAAAGAAATACGATTCTGCATTATCTAATACAGGCCCAATTGAAGATCACCTTCTCTTAAAAGATTTAGAGAAATTCTTTGAAACAAATAAAGGTAATGAGAATGGTCCTAAAGAGTGAATAAATTAGAAAAAAAAATTGATCAAATTTTTTACAAGAAAACTTCAAATATTGGTTTCGGTAATTCATCGATAAAAAAGTCTGATAAAAAGTTACTATTGTTAATTGAATCAGATTCAATTATTAATGATTTTCAAGATTCAATTGATGGCCTTTTAATAACTAATTTGGAAATAGATAAACTTGATAAAGTAAAAAGTAAAAATTTAGTTGGAATCAAATACCCTGACAAGCTTTTAGATGTTAATAAAATAACTGATAATAATTATGACTTTGTAATTATTGATGATAACAAGTTGTCATACAAATATTTAGATAACAATTCAAAGACAATATATGAAATTAATGAAGATATAACAGATGATGATGTAGATGTTATTTCCTCATTTGATTTTCCAGTTTTATATATTGAATTTAAAGAGAATTTAAATTTTGATGAAGTAGAATCATTTTTTAAACTTAGTAAAATTACTAGTAAATTTAACTGTAATTTTTTTATGAAAATAAATAGAATTTTAAGCACTGATCAACTACAAATTTTGTTCAATTTGGGTATCATTGGTTTAATTTTAGATTCAAAAATTATAAATAAAAAAAATATTTTAAATCTGAATAAAAATCTTGAAAACATTAATACTGAAAAGAAAAAGAGTGGCATATCACCAGATCTAAGTCCTAACCTTAATTCTTCTATTGAAGATGATT
>JAYYQG010000037.1:0-11540 GCA_036128515.1 Chloroflexota bacterium | reverse complement strand
ATTTATCAATTATAACTAGAACAATTCCGTCAAATTTAATAAATAAATTTGACGAAAGTAAACTTTCAGATATTTCTGAATCTGAGTACCTTAAAATTATTGAATCTTTGGATAATCTAAACAATAAAGGAAAGATTGCTATTAAAAAATTAACTGATTCGAATTTACGTCTTGTTGTTAGTGTTGCAAAGAAACATATTAACCGGGGTCTTGGAATACTTGATTTAATTCAAGAAGGAAATATAGGCCTATTGAAAGCAATTAAAAAATTTGATTATAGACGGGGTTTTAAATTTAGTACTTATGCAACTTGGTGGATTAGACAAGGAATAACAAGAGCGCTTGCTGACCAATCTAGGACAATAAGAATTCCAGGGCATCTTGTAGAATCCCTAAACAAAGTTACAAGGATTCAAAGGCAATTGACTCAGGAATATAATAGAGAACCAACCATTGAAGAAATTTCAAAAGCTTCTGGATTGCCTAAAGCAAAAATAAACACTGTTTTATCTGCCTCATCTAAACCTGTTTCCCTCGCTGCATTAGTTGGTGATGATTCCCCTACTGAAATTGGTAATCTAATAGAAGATAAATCAAATGACGCACCTCCTGATGCAGTATCTAAAGGTATGACGAGAGATGAGATTAATAATTTACTAGAAAATTTATCAACTAGAGAAAAATTAGTTATTCAACTAAGATTTGGACTTTCAGATGGTAGAAATAGAACACTTGAAGAAATTGGTAAAATGCTTGGTTTAACCAGAGAAAGAATTCGTCAAATTGAAAAAAAGGCAATTACTAAATTGAGAGGAATAGAAGGCATAGGCTACCTAAGAGAACTTCTTGTCTGAATTTTCTAGAAACTTTTTGTACCATATTTGAAAAGTGATAACGTTCCAAATTGTTTGAACTCCATAATTTGTAATATTGAAATGATCATTAATTGCAAGACGAACTTTTTCAAAATTTATATATTCTTCCGAACCAGATACGTAATCTTCTCTAATAATATCTAATGACATATCTCTCAAGCCTTCTCTAAGCCATTTTGATAACGGGGTAACCCATCCTCTTTTTTTTCTTCCTAAAACAAAGTCGGGTAATTTGTTGGAAATGCTTTGGATTAATATCTTTTTTCCAAGATTTCTACTTGAAATAGGGTATTTCCATGAAGATTTAAGTTTATTTGATAGTTCAATTAGTCTTTCATCTAGAAACGGAACCCTATTTTCTAAACCAAAAGCCATGCACATTTTGTCTGCTCGCATCAAATAATCATCGAGAAGCCACGAATTCATTTCAACATTTATTATTGATGCTAAAAGATCTTGCTTATTAAGATATTTAGATAAAAAACTTTCAAGATAATCGTCTTGAATATTTAAGTTATGTATTGATTGTGCATATTTTTCATTATTTACAGCAAAACTCATATAAATTTCAAAAGCACTTGCATCACCAAGTCTAAATTTATTTTTTTCATTTAAAATGCTATTTGGAATTAGATTTAATATAGTTTTTCTAACTTTTCTTGGCATGTGAGTAAATTTATCTATAATTCTTATTGATTTGTACCTATCATAGCCGCCAAAAACCTCATCTCCACCTTCGCCTGACAATACAACTTTATTTGACTTAGAAGCATTTTTGGCGAGCAAGTAATTAGGGACTAGACTTGAATTTGCGTTTGGCTCATCCATATGCCAAATAGCATTTTCAACATTATCTATGATTGATTTTTCATCAATTATTATTTCATTGTGATTAGATTTGAAATATTCAGCTGATTTTTTTGCAATCCTCGCATCAGAATTAAATTTAAAATCATCATTTTTATTAACTCTGAAGAAAGAGGAATATGTATTTATTTTATAATTTGAAACTTCTGTCATTAGGCTTAGTAGGAGATTTGAATCAATTCCTCCTGAAAGAAATAATCCAACTGGAACATCAGAGATCATTTGATCTTTTACAACACTCGTCAATATTTCAGGTATTATTTTTTTAGCTTCATTTTTATTATTTATTTCTGGTATTTCAATATTTTTGGAGAAATTAAATTTTTCAAGAATATTATTTTGAAAAGTTAATGTTTGACCTGGCATCACTTTATATATGCCTTCAAAAATAGTTTGTTCACCCGTCACGTATCCGAATTTAAAGAATGAGTTAAGTGCAGTTGGGTTTATTTTTTTAATTCCAGCATGTAAAAATATTGATTTTAATTCAGAACAAAAAATTAAATTGTTATTTTTTATTGAATAATATATTGGCTTAACTCCCTGCTTATCCCTAGAGAGTATTAATTTTTTTTCTTTTTTATCCCAAATTGCGAAAGCATAAATTCCTGATAATTTGCTGACACCTTTAATTCCAAATGTCTCAAATAATTCAAGTATTACTTCAGTGTCAGAAATAGATTTAAAATTGCTATCAATTTTATTTTTTAATCTCTTAAAGTTATAAATTTCTCCATTGAATACTATTACATACCTTCCAGTTGAACTTGTCATAGGCTGGTGTCCTGCGTCTGAGAGATCTTGAATAGATAATCTGCTATGCCCTAGAGTTACATTTTCATCTTCATACACCCCTCTATCATCTGGCCCTCTATGACATGTTATATCAGTCATATTTTCAACAATATTTACATTTTTATTTGTTATTCCTGATATTCCACACATATCTGAATTATAAACATAATTATTAAACAATTCGATTTGAATATATTTATCAATTTACTTCTAATATTTCTGACCATTTGGTAGTGTATCTTTTTGATCTGTTATTAGACCTCATTTGCCATTCTTTATTTATACCTTGAGACAAATAAAATAATGTTTTTGGCCCCATAGATTTATTTATATTGTCTACTAAATTCATGAATTCCTCCTGGCTATCATTATCGTTGTATGCAAAGAAGTGAGACTGTTTGTGATTTTCTGGAACAAGATCAAGCAGGATTATTCCGCATTTATGAAAACTAAATCCTTTTCTGTATATAATCTTCATAATTTCTTTAGCTTTAGATACTATGATTCTAGTATCAGAAGTTGGAAGTTCAAATTCAAAAGAAAGGCCATTTCTGTATTGGGGTCTATGAGGCTGGAAAGAGTTAGTTTTTATGAAAACGTATATACCTTTGCACTTACTTTTCTGGCTTCTAAGTTTTTCGCATGCTCTTGATGTATATGAAGACAAGGCTTCTTCTATGTGCTTCAAGTCCTCGATTGGTTTACCAAATGACTTTGAAGACATTATATTTTTCTTAGGAGATGATTCTTCTAAATCCAAGCAAGGAATCCCGTTAAGCTCATAGACTATCCTTTCCAATACAATTCCTAAATTCTTTTTTATAAAACCTGGGTTAGATTTCTTTAGGTCATATATAGTTGAAACTCCTAAAGACCTAAGTCTTATTCCCCAATTAACAGAAATGCCCCATATATCCTCTACAGGCATTTTTTTAATCAACTTGTCACATACGTCATCTTGCCTTATGTCAAAAACACCCACATTAGTTTTTTTCTTAGCTATTCGATTGGCAATTTTAGATAGTGTTTTAGTGTGAGCAATCCCAAATGACATGGGTATTCCTGTCCACTTAGAAACATTCTCTCTTGTGGTTAAAATTTTATTAAAAATATTCAAGTTCTTTGGATTTTTTAACCTAATAAATGCCTCGTCTATAGAGTAAATTTCTAAAGAATTGTTCATTATTTTCAATGAATCCATTACTCTTTCAGACATATCTCCATAAAATTGATAATTTGAAGAAAATACTGCTACATTATTATTTTTAATTACCTGTTCATATTTGTGATAAGGTGCCCCCATAGGAATGCCTAACGATTTAGCTTCATTTGATCTAGAAACAACACATCCATCATTATTGGACAACACAACTACGGGCTTGTTATCTAATGACGGGTCAAACACTCTCTCACATGATACATAAAAATTATTACAATCTGCCAGAACAAAAACAGTCTTATTCATCGTGCTAAACCTTATGCAGAACGTTAGTTACAACGCCCCATATTACAACCTCATTACCTTCATCAAATTTTATAGCTTCAAAATCTTTATTTTCAGGTAAAAGATATGTCTCATTTTTTGACTTATGCAGTCTTTTAACTGTTAGTTGCCCATCAATTGCAGCAATGACAATTTTTCCATGCTTTGCCTCCTCACTCCTATCTACCACCAATATATCCCCAGGGTGTATTCCAGCACCAATCATTGATTCTCCAGCAGCTCTTACAAAGAATGTAGCAGTTGGGTGCTTAATTAAATATTTATTAAGATCCAATTCGCCTTCCATGTGATCATCTGCGGGGGAAGGGAATCCTGCCTGAACAGAACATGAATACAAAGGTAGGCTGTAACCGCTACTTTCAACAAACTCCATAACTCCACTGATCAGGCTTTCTGGAATCCTAATGGGTTTGGTAGGTTCTTTATATTTACCTTGACCCTTAGGCCTGCCTGCTCCAAGTCTATATCCACCTCTTGGCATTATATTATCCTATCTTTAGTTGCATATTTTAGAATATCGTACAATATTCAAAAGTCAACATAAATTAGTCTAAAATTATAATTTTGCATCACTTATTTTGATTGTATAAAATTAACTTTATGAAAATTATTGATGCTCATCATCACTTGTGGGATATAAACTTGCACGATTATCCGTGGTTAAAGAAAGATAGCAAGAGCCCATTATCCAAAAACTATTTAATCGAAGATTTCAATCAAGATATCGAGGGTCTAGAAGTAGTTAAGAGTGTTCATGTGCAAGGTGAGATGAATCATGAAAACTCCATAGACGAAACAAGGTGGTTGCAAGGAATATCAGACAAAGAAAATTCTGGGGGGAAACCAAATGCGATTGTCGCTTATGAAGACTTAACTTCAGACAAATTAAATGAGAATTTGGAAAATCAAAAAAAATATAAAAATCTTAGAGGAATAAGGCAGATATTAAATTATTCAGAAACAGACCCTGAATTAAATGTATATGACGGAGTAGATAGAAATTTTTTAACGGATGGAAAATGGAGAAATGGATTTTCTTTGCTTTCAAAATATAATCTTTCTTTTGATCTACAAGTTTGGCCTTCTCAACTTTTAAAATCATACGAATTATCTAAAGATTTCCCTGACACATTGATAATACTGAATCACACTGGATGCCCACTTTTAAACAATAACAAAAGGGATGAAGACGAATGGCATGAAGGAATGAAAGCTTTATCGCAAAGTGAAAATGTTGCAGTTAAAATATCAGGCTTGTTTATGAGAGGGAATCCAGGAGATAAATACTTGGATGAAATAATTAATGAAACAATAAATTTATTTGGAATCAACAGATGTTTTTTTGCGAGCAACTTTCCTGTCGACTCATTAAAAATTACTTACAAAGATCTTTGGGATTATTTTCTAGAGGTTTCTAAAAAATATACAGCCACTGAAAAAGAGAAGCTATTTAACATTAATGCACAAGGTTATTACAGGATTTAGACAGTTAATGCCAAAATTAGTAATTTTAATAATAATTTTTATACTTTTTTCTTGTTCAAATGATGATATTGATGTAAACCAAGTCAGTGAAGAAAGTGGTGACTTAAAAATCTATACCCCCACACCTATACCATCACCAACTCCATCACCAACTCCATCACCAACTCCATCACCTATACCATCACCAACTCCATCACCAACTTCTATTCCTTTAATTATCCCGACTCCAACATCAGAATTAATAGACATTCACTTGCTTGACGAAGAAATAACTAAATTAAAAATAATTTTTGATCAAAATAGTATAAGAAAATATACCCAGATTACTGTTCCTGATGGAAGAATATTAAAACAATTAATTCTCAACGAATACATTGGGGAAGATAAAATAGCTTTTTATGGGATATATGAAACAGTTGAGATATGGGAGCCGAGCGAAGAAATAGTGCCTTTTCTCTCAGCATGGGGACACATTGAAAGTGAAAAATTTATAGAAAAAAATATTTTAAGCTACTCAGAATTTTTAGAGCTTTCAATTGACCAGAGAGATGGAAATGGTTATGTAACTTTAGGGCCAGGTACTTACATTATGATTGTTCAAAATGGAAATATAACTAATGCAAAATATGAATTTAGTTTTATATTAGAATAATCTGTATCAAATAAATATTAATGTAGGTGAATATGGAAAATGCAAGTGAATTTAAAGATAAGATATGTTTAATAACTGGAGGTAGTTCGGGTATTGGAAGAGGAATCGCTTTAGAATTTGGCAGGTTAGGAGCAAACGTAATTGTTGCAGATATTCAAGAAAATTCAAAAATTGGCAAATATCATGACACAGATATAACAACTACAACTACTGAAGAAATTATCAATAATGGTGGAAAATCAGAATTTATAAAATGTGATTGTTCAGAATACTCAGACCTTGAAAAATTAGTTAGCTCAATAGAAAAAAAATTCAAAAAAATAGATATTCTTATAAATAATGCTGGGATTCATATTCCTGGTTCAATTGAAGAACAATCTATTGAAGATTGGGATAGAGTTATGAGTATTAACTTAAGAAGCATTTATGCTTTATCAAAGCTTTCACTTAAATTAATCAAAAATTCTACTTCCGGAAGAATTATAAACATTGCTTCCGTAAATGCTTTTAGAGGGGGCTTAGGACCTGCTTACGCACCTTCAAAATCTGGAGTTCTAAATTTAACTAGGGACATGGCAATTACACTAGGAAAATATAATATTACCGTAAATGCAATCTGCCCAGGATACATTGAAACGCCAATTCAAGATTACAATACTCCAGATTCAATTAAGGAATTTCTTAGCACTTTACCTATTCAAAGGTTAGGGAAGCCAAAAGATATTGCCCATACAGCAAAATTTTTTGCATCTAAAGACTCAGAATGGATCACAGGATCCTATCTTGTTGTTGATGGTGGAGGATTAGCCTCTTAATGGAAGTGTTGCTTATAGGAGCAAATAAAGGGCTTGGATATCAAGTATTAAAGGAATTATTAAGTAAAAAAATCACTGTCAATTGTTTAATCAGGAGAAAAGGATTAATTAATTTCGAAAGTAAGTATTTAAATATATTTTATGGCGATGCAACTAATTTAAGTGATCTAAAAAAATCCAGTGGAAATTCAGAATGCATAATAAGCACGATAAATGTTCAGAGAAAAAATATTTTTCCTTGGTCTAGATTAACTAACTCAAAGACAACTATTTCTGATTTTGCTAAAAATTCAATAATTGCTTCTGAAGATAAAATAAATCGAATAATTACTATCTCAGCATGGGGTGTTGGTGAATCAATGGAAAAGATTCCTAAATTATTTAAATTTTTAATAAAATTTTCCAACTTAAAATATCCTTACATTGATCATGATATTCACGAGAAAGTAATAGAAAATTCTAACTTGAATTGGACTATTATACGACCAACTGCACTAACCAATGAAACAAAATATCATGATATTGAAGAATTTAAAGGGAAAAGAAAAATCAATAAGATCACTATTGGGAGAAAGTCTCTGGCAAAATATGTAGTCAAAATAATTGATGACAAATATTTTTACAGAAAGAAAATTACTGTATCAAGAAAATAGTTAAAGTTTTTTACCTATTTTATATACTTTATTTAACATCTTTAACCTTTTATTATTTTCTACAAATGGAACTCTAAAAAAGGGGTAAAACTTTGTACTTTTAAACCCAAGTACATTAAAGCAACCTCTTTTAATCCTTCTTATAGGTAAATTGAAAAACCAAAGCTTTGTAGCGAACCTAGGTGAACCGTATGTTTGAATTATAATTGCTTTTTTATCATTAAGCTTTCCTACTGGCCTGCCAAAATTACCAATTATCTGTTTAAAAGTGTATGCAAATGGAGTCGTCATAACTCTGTCGATCCACCCTTCAATTATTGCTGGAGCTCTAAACCACCAAGTAGGATATACAAATACTAAGACATCAGATTCTGTGACCAAGTTTTGGTAATTTTTAATATTTTTATCATCGTCTTTTAAATCATAAACTGGGTTAAATTTTTCTTTATATAGATCTATTTTTTTGACTTCATTCTGGCCTGATTCAGCTCCTTCAGAAAAACTTTTTGCTAATGAATGGCAAAAGCTGTCGCTATTAGGGTGACCGAGAATTAATAAAATTTTTTTACTGCTCATAAATTAAATTGTTATATTTTTTTGATTTTAGCACGACAAAATACATGAATAATATGATTTTTCACTAAATTTTCATCTGTCTATAAGATTTTGAAAAATAAATAACAATTAAATTTAATAGCGTAATTAATGTGCTTGATATTGCTACAGTTAAAGTAATACCAATTGTGTCCCCTAAATATCCTCCAACTATAAAACCAATACCAATTAAACCAAACATCATCATAAAAAAAGCAACAACCCTACCCATGTACTTTTCTTCAGATAATGACTGTAATGTTGTAAAAACACACGCAATCCAAATAGTAATGAAGATATTGCTAAAGAAAAGAAGGAAGCCAGCCAAATAGGGATCTTCAACAATAAAAAATAAAAAAATTGTTAATGAAAATATAATCATACAAGTACTCATCACAACCCCTTTCGCTAATTTTGCCCCCAATCCAATTAAGATAAATGAGCCGAATATTGCACCTACAAAGTTAGCACTTGTCACCAAAGAATACCCAGTTCCAGTGAGTCCAAGAATATCCCTGCAATACACTGGAATCAATGGTTGAGTGATACCCCATATTGCAGTTGATGTTCCTAAGATTAAAATTGGCCTTATATTTTTATTATTAAATGCATATATCAATGATTCCTTAATAGATGAATTGCTTGATGAATCTTTTATTGTTTTTTGCTTTGGAAGAAAAAAGACAAGGTAAATTAAAATTAAGGAAGAAAAATATCCTATAATTGGAAGTGACCAGAACATTTGATTAACTGTAAATATTGTAAGCAATAAAGCTGACAATGCAGGAACTATAGCATTTACAACTCCATTAGCTAATTCTGCCCAGGCATTGCCTTGTGCGATCCTTTTTTTTCCAAGAATATCCACAATCATATTCCTTCCAGATGGACCTTCAATCCCTCCAAAAATTCCTAAAATAATTGACAGAACTCCTATTAAAAATATGGGTGAAATATCCATATTTACAATTAGGGACATTAAAACAAATACAGTACTAGTGCTAAATCTTGAAAAAAATAAAACTAGCTTTCTAGGGTATTTATCAGCCATCTTGCCACCAATAGGCGCTGCAAATGGGCTTACAAGAATTGGTAAAGAGGCAATTATGCCCACCATAAAAGAAGAATCGGTTTTTTCTAGCACATACCAATTTACTAAAATTAATCTTAAAAAAAATGTAGAAAAAGCTAATGCACCCGAGACTAAGAGGATTGAGAAAAGAAAGTTATTTTTGCTTAAAATAAATCACTCCCTTTTTAAAAATTCTTTGTTTATCTTCACAATAATTTATTTCAAAAGAATTACAAAAGAAAAAAAGGCCTGAATTAATTCAAGCCCTTTTTTCAGAGTCGAAAGGTATTTAATTTAGAATACCTGTGGAATTTGAGCTTCGATTAAACCCAACGGAATAACTGAGCTTAATTGTACTTGTGAAGTTTCATAAATTCCTACAGGTATTTGCTGTGAAATCTGTGTTTTTGTACTTGATTTTTCCAATGTTGATTCGATAATGTCTCTAATCACTAACCTTCTAAAGGTATAGTCAGTTTCAGCATCACTGTATTCGTAAACGACGAAGTTTGGAATTTGGTCATCAATTAATTTTTTATTGTTTCCAGTTTCATCCATTCCTGGAACTAATACTTTATCTATTACGTGGATTACTCCATTCGATGCTTCAATATCTGTGGATGTAACTTGTGAGTCATTGACAAAAACTTTTCCGTCAACAACTTCAATTTCTACTTTTGATCCTTCCAAAGTTTCGGCTTCATCCAATGTAACTACTGTATCAGCCATTACCACATCACCTACAACGTGATATAGCAATATTTGAGTTAAAGATTCTGTGTCAGCAAGCAAACCTTCTAACATTCCTTCAGGTAGAGCAGCGAAAGCATCGTCAGTTGGTGCAAATACTGTGAATGCACCATCTCCCGAAAGAGTTTCAACTAGATCAGCTGCGCTTAAAGCTGCGACAAGAGTGTTAAATCCTCCAGCAACTGCAATTTCAGCTATTGATTTACTTTCCTCTAGCGTTTCGTTTGATGCAGCTTCCTGCATACCTGGGACTAATACTTTATCAATTACATGAACAACACCATTAGATGCTTCGATGTCTGTAGATGTTACTTGTGAATCGTTTAAGAAAACATTTCCATCAACAACATCTATTGCAACCATTGATCCTTCCAAAGTCTCAGCTTCATCCAAAGTGACAACTGTTTCAGCCATTACTACATCACCTACAACGTGATATAGCAATATTTGCTTTAGAGTTTCAGGGTCTGCTAATAATTCTTCAAGCATTCCTTCTGGCAATGCTGCGAAAGCATCATCAGTTGGTGCAAATACTGTAAATGTTCCATCACCTGAAAGTGTTTCGACTAAATCAGCTGCATCTAACGCAGCTACAAGCGTGTTAAATCCGCCGTCAACTGCGATTTCAGCAATCGATTGCTTAGTTTCTTTCTCGGGATATGGAGTACTTTTTTCAATAATTTTTATTTCTTCAACTTCTTCTGAGGCTGTTGTAGTAACTACAACTTCGTCTTCACCGCATGCTACAAAAGCAAATAACAATGTAAAGACTAAGAATGTTAAGAAAATTGTTTTTGTAAAGGTTAAATTTGAAAACAACTTTTTTCTCCTTGTTTATTTGTTAACTATAGTAAATAGATTAACTAAGTTTTTTTATAATATGTTAACTATATGTAACAATTTATTTATTTATATTAACTATAGTAAACAATACAAGTTTCTTTGCTTTCCTTTATCGATTTAACAAGTTGTTAATAAATTTGCTAATAAATTTTACCTTTTCAAATTTTCTAGTCCTATGCTTATAAATGAACAATAAATTAAGGAGCAAAATTGAAGTTATTAAACTGGATTGATGGAAGTGCTAACTACACAATTAATGATAAGGCTAAACATTTTGAAGATGATTACAAGCCAAGAAAAAGTTATTATGACAATGCTTCTACTTCAAAAAAGGAAAAAAGCATAATTAAGAACTCCTTCCTTTTCTACTTTAACTAAAAATTAGTTATAATAATGCTTCGCAATAGAGGTCTTATGCAATGTTCAAGTACAGTTAATTGTATTTGACCTCTTGAAGCTAAAACTTATTTTCATGAAATTGATTTAAATCTACTTTTTTGTAATATATAAATCAGCAAAATTTCTTATCATTTTTTATGTACGAATCTTTAATTACTGGTTTATTTCTTGGATTTTCATTAATAATTGCTATTGGACCTCAAAACATATTTGTTCTAAGGCAAGGTATTTTAAAA
>JAYYQG010000036.1:0-37139 GCA_036128515.1 Chloroflexota bacterium | reverse complement strand
ATCACCTAAATCTGAGATGTCTATATCAGGTGTGTTTAATGTGGATAAATCAGGAAGCAAGTAGCTCTTATTAACACCCTCAACTAACGGGTATTCATATACTTCGTTTGCGAAATATGCTTGAGCTGTAGTACTGAGCATAAATTCCATGAATCTTTCAGCAGCTTCTTTGTTGTCAGATGCTTCTAAAATACCAGCACCTGCAACTAATACAACTGAGCCAGGCCCTCCACTTGGAAGGAAGTAGTTTCTAGCTGCAAAAGATTCTGTTTCTGCTTTTAGGAACCTGTGAAGATAATAGTGGTTAACAAAACCGACTTCAATTTCACCAGCTCCAGCAGCTTCAACTGTAGGTGTGTTTTTCGCATAAACTTTAACATCATTAGCAATAATTCCCTCTAACCAAGTTTTAGTCTTCTCTTCACCCCAAACTAATCTTAACCCAGTAACCATTGCCTGGAATGAACTATTTGTTGGAGGCCAACCGATTTTACCTTTCCATTTAGGATCGATAAAGTCGTACAGGTTGTCAGGAAGCTGAGTGGCAGGGTCTGTAATTGCATCCGTGTTATACACCACCACTCGAGCTCTTCCTGTGATACCTGTCCATTTCTGATTTGGAGAATCTGCCCAGTCAGGTACCTTACTAGTAATACTAGAAGGAAGTACTGCAAACATATCTTCAACTGATCCTAAACCACCAGGGTCCTGAGCATAGAAAATATCTGCAGGAGTTTTATCTCCTTCTTCCATTAATGTAGCAGCCATTTCACCAGTTTTACCGTATTTAACTTCAACTGGAATTCTAGTGGCATCAGTAAAAGCTTGAATTATTGGACCAACCAATGATTCTTTTCTACCAGAATATATCACTAGAGGTTTATACTTTTTCTCTACTTCAATTTCTTTTATAACTTCTTTTTCTACTTCAACTACTTTTTCAGTCATAACTGGCACTTCTTTTACAACTTCAACTGTTGTAGGTTTTTCTACAACAACTTCTTTTGTAACTTCAACTACTTCAGTTTCACCAGCACAGGCAAACATCAAAATAGCAAAAATAGAAAGAGGTATTAGAAATAATTTTTTCATTTTAAGTCATTCTCCTTATTCTTTACTAAATAACTAGACAATAAGGTACTATTGTTGATCTCCCAGGTCAACATCTTTTTCTAGTATTTTGGTCAAGAAATGTTAAATAGTTGTTAATTTTTTAAACTTTTATAAATAATTTGTAGTAAAATAATAGAAATTAACGAATTGTGTTGTACTATCATTGGGATGTCTATTACTACGGAAGAAAAAATTGGATATTTGGTTCTAAATACTGGTACGCCAGATGCACCTACCGTTCCTGCTTTGAGAAGCTATCTGAAAGAATTCTTGTCTGACCCAGACATGCTTGATTATCCTTCTACAAGGCCAGACCATTTAGCAAAAGGTTTTGATAAAGTTAAAAATTATGTTTCTGTTGTACTGCGCTGGATTGTCTTAAACCTGATTGTATTACCTTTCAGACCTTCTAGAATTAAGGATAAATATGAAGGTGTATGGACTGATGAAGGATCCCCATTACTTGTTAATACAATAAAATTTGTTAATAAATTAAAAAAGTATACTAATGGCAATATTGAAATCGGAATGAGATATGGCAATCCCTCAATTATGAATGCCATAAAAAATCTTCAAGCCAACGGAACTAAAAAACTTTTCCTTGTATCTATGTTTCCTCAATATGCCCAAGCAACATCAGGATCAACCTTTGATGAAGTTTACAGAGTTTTAGATGAATTAAACTATCACCCCGAATTAGTTAAAATAGAGCACTATTATAATGAGGATTTTTATTTAAAGTCATTAGCTAAAAGCATTATTGAGTCTGAAGAATATAAGGAAAGTGAATATCTTCTTTTCAGTTTTCATGGCCTGCCGGTAAGGCATTTAAAGAAATCTGACCTCTCTCAGTCGCATTGTCAAAAAATTGATAACTGTTGTGAAAAAACATCCGAAAATAATGAATTATGTTATAAGTCACACTGCGTGAAGACGATTATGAAAGTTGCTGAAATTATTGATCCTGATAAACCATTCAAAGTTTGCTATCAAAGCACTTTTGGCCCAGAACAATGGATACAACCAAATATTGTTGACGTTCTTGAAGACTTGGCTGAAAAAGGAGTTAAAAAAGTTTCTGTTGCATGCCCATCTTTTACAGCAGATTGTTTAGAGACACTAGAAGAAATTGCAGTTGAAAATCATGAAGATTTTGAAAAAAACGGTGGTGAATACGTAAAACTTATCCCAAGCCTTAATGATAATGATGATTGGGTTCAAAATTTTGCAGAGTATTTAACTGAAAAAGAAGATGAGTTTGTCAAATAATAATTCACCCCATCAAATGAAAAAAAGTAAGTTTCTCCTAATCAGAATCTTATGGATAACGCTTGGATCCACCTTTGTTGCTATTGGGACCATTGGCATATTTGTTCCGGGGCTTCCTACAACTGTATTTATGATTTTGGCTGCAGCATGCTACGTTAGGTCTTCTGAGAAATTATATAATTGGTTGATAAGAAATAAGACTTTTGGAAAATATATTAAAGATTACCGTGAAGGCAAAGGTATGCCAATGAGAGCAAAAATTTTTGCTCAATCAATGATGACAATTTTTATATTCTTGGCAGTTTTTCCTCTATCACCAATATCAGTTCCAAGTTTATGGTTAAAAATACTTGTATTTTCTTTAGGTTTAGTAGGTTTCTACTATGTTGGCTTTAGGGTTCCTACTAGAGAAGTAGAATAAATCACTAGCATAATATTATTGAAAATAATTAAAATATTTTGATTTTGAAAATTATTCTAAACTTATCTATTCATTCATATACAATAATATTTATAAAAAAATATTTAATATGAGTAATTTGAAATTTAATATAAATAGGAATAATTATCTTTATATTTTAGCTGGTCTTTCGCTTGCTGTTTTAATAATTTTGGTTATTTTAGCTAGTAATTTTTTAAATCCTGAACCTGTGGATTACAATGCTGTAAATCCACAATTTGCAACACCAACACCAACACCACCTGAAAAAGATGATTATGTACCTGCGAATACTCCTACCCCAATACCAACTCCAACGCCTGAAGTTCCAAGTTTTGGGGGTTTATTTATGGCTGAACTATCAAACAAGCTTGGAATAAAATCATCAAAAATAAATTTGGTGTCCTATGAAGATACTATATTTAATGACTCCTCTTTAGGCTGCCCAGAGCCAGGCAAATTTTATGCTCAAGTAATAACACCAGGATGGAAAATAATGTTTGAAGCTGATGGAAGTATTTATGAATATCATTCAAATATAGACGGATCCTACTATATTGATTGCACCTCATTAAATAATTTAGAAACTGTAAATGTTATAGAATCTTTTAAACTTTATAATCCTGAAAATGTGAATATATTTAGGCTTAATAATGGTCAATATTTACCTTTAATTGAATTAAATGAAGATGAAATAAAAACATTTGTAGAAAGTCTTAATAGTCCTATCAAAATTATTGAAAAGGAAAATTGTAATTTTTTATATAAAATTACATTTATTTTTAATGATAGAAATATTAATTTATTTTCTATTTGTGAAGATGGAAAAAAATATGGTGAATTTGAAATTTCTGAAAATAAGGCCTTTGAATTACCTGATATATTCATGAACTTAATAGGAAAATATTCTTCTTCGTTGAGTTTTCCTGGAAAACCAAGTTTGGATTAACTTGTTAATTTTAATTAAAAGTCAGAAAATTTAACTATGACAACATTAAACGAATCAAATACAACTCTTATAACTAAAGTAAAAGAGTATTTATCTGCTGAAGATGTTCAGAAGATTAACGAAGCATATAAATTTGCTGAAAAATGTCATAGTGGTCAACTTAGAAAAACTGGAGACCCTTATATTATTCACCCCGTTTTTACTGCAATTTACTTATCAAATATGAAAATGGATTGGCAAACAATATCTGCAGCTTTGATGCATGACGTTATTGAAGACTGCGGGGTAACTTTTGAAGAAATTGAGGAACTTTTTGGCAGAGAAGTTGCAGGTTTAGTTGATGGTGTGACAAAGTTACCTACGCTAAAAATAAGTTCAAAAAAAGCAAATTTTTCCTTAAATAATGAAATATCTAGGGCAGCAACAATAAGAAAGTTATTGATATCAACCTCTGAAGATGCAAGGGTAATTTTGATTAAATTGGCAGATAGATTGCATAATATGGAAACTTTGCATGCTCTTGATGAAGAATCTAGATTAAGGATATCTCAAGAAACTATGGAAATTTTTGCTCCTCTTGCGCATCGCTTAGGCATATGGGACTTTAAATGGAAGCTTGAAGATGAATCTTTTAAGTATCTTTTTCCAAAATCTTATAAGGAAATTGCAAACTTAATTTCAAGCAAAAGAAAAGAAAGGGAAAAATATGCAACAAGATCAATAAGGATGCTTGAGGAGACCTTGGCAAAATCGTCCATTCAGTGTGTTGTAGAAGGAAGGGTGAAGCATCTTTACAGTATTTTTAAAAAAATTGAAAAATACTCAACTTTAGGTAAAAGATTTGATGAGATTCATGATCTTATTGCTTTGAGAATAGTTGTTAATACAAAGCAAGATTGCTACTTAGCTCTTGGAGCACTCCATGAACTCTGGAAACCAATTCCAGGTGAATTTGATGACTATATTGCTAACCCAAAAGAGAGTATGTATCAATCAATACATTCAACAGTAATGTGTCTTGACAGTTATCCAGTAGAAATCCAAATTCGAACCAAGGAGATGCATAATACTGCGGAAATGGGCATTGCAGCACATTGGCAGTATAAAAATGCGTCTGACGAAGATAGTGGATATTTAAATAAACTTAATTGGTTTAGAAATCTAATTGACTGGCAAATTGAACTCCCGGAAGATGAAAATTATATTGATTCAGTTAAAACTGATTTATCTAAAGAAAGGATATACTGCTACACTCCTGCAGGAGATATAAAATCAATTCCAGAGGGATCAACTCCTATTGATTTTGCATATGAAGTTCATACTGAACTAGGAAATGAGGTAAATTCAGCTTTAATTAATGGTCAAATTGTTCCATTAAATGCAACAATTTCTAATGGTGATTCTGTTGAAATAATTAAATCTAATTCACCTCAAGGCCCTAAATTGGAATGGTTAAACACAGATTTGGGTTTTATAACAACGAGTAAGTCAAGATTTAAAATTAGACAATGGTTCAGAAAAGAGGAAAAAAATTTAAGTATTGAAAGAGGTAAAAACATTGTCCTCAGTTTAGTAGAAAAACTTAAAATTGACTTACCTCTTGAAGAAATTGCATCAAAGCTTAAATATAAAAATTTAGATGAATTATTATTACTTATTGGATCAGGTTCATTAAATTCGCCTAATCTTGTCAAAAAATTAACAACATTAATAAATTATGGTGAAAGAAAAAATATATCAATAAAAATTAACTCAGATGATAGAGTTGGGCTTATCAGAGATGTCACTGAAATTATATCCAAGGAAGGGTTAAATATAATATCAATATCTACCAATGATATTAATACTGGAAAAAGTATATTAATTGAAGTAGACTCTAACGGTTTAGTACAACAAAGTAAAATTTACTCTATAATTGAGACTATAGACGGAGTAAATAGTATAGATACAATATAAAGGTAAAAATGCCAAGTAAAAAAAGTCATAGAACATCAGTTAAAAATGCTGAATATAATAGGCCGATTGCATCAAGAGCAAAAACACTATTAAAAAACTCAATTGAATTAATTGAAGAAAATAAAGACAAAGATCAAATTCAAAAGAGTTACAAGGAAGCTATTTCAGCTTTAGATAAAGCTTCACAAAAAGGTGTAATGCATAAAAATAATGTTGCAAGAAAAAAATCAAAATTAGCAAAAAAGCTAAATTCAAAAAGGTGACAATTAGTAATTGACACTAAAATTCAAGTCTTTTAATCTTCAAAAATGAGGTTAAATCAAAAACTATCTGAAAAACAATTATTAATAATTAATTTTATTGAAAATTACAATAATGAAAATGGTATATCTCCAACTATTGAAGATGTAAGGGTAGGTTGTAAATTAAGTTCAAAATCAGTTGTCTCATACAATTTAAATATACTTGAAGAAAAAGGATACCTAGATAGAAAAAAAGGTATGGCGAGAAGTATAACAAGTACTAAGGAAATTGAAAAAAGTAATGAAATTGTTAACGTTCCTATAGTAAGTAATATTTCAGCTGGATCACCACTCGAATTATTTTCATCTGATGAAATATTTTATAACCAAAAAGATAATTTTGAATCAATAAATATATCTAAAAGTATGTTGAAAAATTACAATAACATTGTTGCGCTAAAAATTTCTGGCGATTCAATGAAAGGTGATTTAATAATGGATGGGGACATAATTATTTTAGATTGCAATAATATTTCAACAAATGATATAAAAAGTGGTGATATTGTTGTAGCTAGGGTCGATGAAGACTATGCAACATTAAAAAGAATGTTTATTAATAAAAATAAAATTGAACTTAGACCTTCAAATAAGCTATATTCTTCAATTTATACAGACAAAAAAAATGTAAAGATTGATGGAAAAGTTGTAGGATTAGTTAGAAATTATTAATTAGGGAAAATAATATGAATTTTTTAAGAGGAATAGGGCCATTAGAGATTTTTTTAATATTTGTAATCATAATGGTTGTATTTGGTGTAGGTAAACTTCCGGAAGTTGGAGAAGGATTGGGAAGAGGAATAAGGTTATTTAAAAACTCTTTAGCTGGAAAAGAAGAAAAAATAGAAAAAACTACAAAGAAGAACAAAAAATAAGTTATTTTCTTGTTCTAGATAACAATATACCTACTTCGTACAATAACATTATTGGCAATGCCACTATAATTTGATTAATTGGATCGAAAGTTGGTGTAATAATAGCACCTAATATAAATGAAAAAATTAGAAAATATTTTCTAAATCTTGATAATTTTTTCGAATCAACAACCTTTATAAGAGCCAAAATATACATAATTATTGGCAATTGGAAGCAGACTCCCATCCACATCATCAAGTTTATTGTCAATTGTACTAATGAGCCAATTCTTATAAGTGGTTCTGAAATATCTCCACCAAAGTAAACAAGGAATTTTATAGCAGGAGGCAATAAAACAAAAAATCCAAATGCAGCACCAATATAGAAAGAGATAATAGATCCTGGTAAGAGAATAATAATGAAATTTTTTTCATTGCTTTTTAATCCAGGCAAAATGAAAGCTAAAACCTGATAACTTATTATTGGAAAAGATAATAGCAAACCAGATAACATCGAAACTTTCATAACAACGCTCCAGAATTCAGTTATATTCGTAAAGACTGGAAGACCTTGTGATAGTTGATTGATTTCTGTCACAGGCTGAACCATTAAGGATAGAATATTTCTATGAAAAACAAATCCTAATATTGTTGCAATTAAATATACAATTAATGAGAAAATAATACGTTTTCTCAACTCACTAAAATGACTATCAATATTTTTTACTTTAATTTTAGCTTCCGTCATTTCATTATTTCTTATCTTCATCATTGTCATCAATTAGTTCTTTTAACTCATCTTTCTGAGAATTAAATTGCTTAATTAAACTCGCGAGATCTTTAGAAAACTTATTGATTTTTTTTGGGCCCAAGATTATAAAAGCAACCAAAAAAATTACTAATAATTCAAATGTTCCTATTCCTAAAATATTCAACTTGTCACCTTCTTTAAATTAACAATACATTCTACATGCTTTGTTTGCGGAAACATATCTAAGGGTATAATTGTATCTATATCATAACTTGTTTGTAGAATTCTCATGTCATTTTTAAAACTACTGACATTGCATGAAACATATATTATTTGACTTGGAGATAAATTTATCACCCATTTAAGAGCTTCAAAATGAACACCTTTCCTTGAGGGGTCTAATATTGCAATATCAATATTTTCTTCAAATTTGTGATCAGTAATATTTTCTACCTCACCTTTTATCAACTCTACATTATTAAAATTATGCAAATTAATTTTTGCATCTTCTACAGATGAATAAGAAGATTCAATTGCATATATTTTTTTTACTTGATTAGATAATAACAACGAAAATGTGCCTACGCCTGAAAAGGCATCAAGAATGATTTCGTTTCCAGACAGTGAGCACATTTCAGTTATTATTTCACCCATCTTTTCTGCTTGCTCAATATTTACCTGAAAAAATGAAGGTGAAGAAATTTGTATTTTTTTATTATTAAATTTTTCATTATAAAATTTTTGTCCAGTAAACTTTAGATCATTAAATTTAGGTTGAATTAAAAATGAATCATCTTTTACTGATACTCTCACAGAATATTGAGACATCCCCTCCATGTGATCAATTAATTCACTTTTTTTTACATTTATTTTTTCGTTCATAATTTCACATTTTTCTATATTTATAAGTTTTCTTGTCCATCTGTTTATAAACCCTGAATTTCCAATATAATTTTTACTTTTTGATACTGAGAATCTTGCGTGATTTCGATAATTATACTTCTTAGCGCTAGGGACAACATCTTTAATTTTTTTTGAAATATTTTTATTTATTCCTTCGAGTTCTTTTATTACAAACTGTTTTTTAATTTCTAATTGTTGTTCATATCTAATATGTTGTAATTGGCAGCCAGAACACTCTAAAAAATATTTACATTTATTTTTAATTCTGTATTTCGAAGATTTAACAACATTTATTACATTGCAAATTAAGTCAAAATCTTTACCAACAACTTCAACATCAACGATTTCTTCCTCAATTCCACCAAATACTCTTAATCTATTTCCTAAATATTCTGCTTCACAAGAGCCATCATTCAAGATTTGTTTTAAATTTAAATTTTTAATTATTAAATTATTTTTTAACTTTGTTACCATCACTTTGTTTAAATATTTTTATAAATATTAATGTATTAATGTTAGAATATTAATAAAATAATTATTAACTATGGTTCAAACAAAGAGAAGGCTTCCTGAGTGGTTTAAAGTTCAGGCGCCTACATCAAACAATTTTAATTCTCTAAAGGGAAAACTATCTTCAGCAAAACTTAACACAGTTTGTGAGGAAGCTGCGTGCCCAAACATTGGAGAATGCTGGGATAGAGGCACAGCTACATTCATGATTCTTGGTGATGTTTGCACAAGAGCGTGTAGATATTGCAATGTTAAAACAGGCAGGCCATCTCAGATAGACATATTTGAACCATCCAGAGTCGCAAATACTGTTAAGCAAATGGGGTTATCTTACTCCGTTGTTACTTCTGTTGATAGAGATGACCTAGTTGACGGAGGTGCTGGAGCATTTGCAATGACAATAAAGCAAATTAAAAAATTTAATCAAGATTGTAAAGTTGAAGTATTGATACCTGATTTTAATGGAAATAAAAGTTCACTTGAAACAGTAATTAAAGCTTCCCCTGATGTATTAAATCATAATATTGAAACTTGCAGAAGAGTATTTAAAGTTGTAAGGCCAAAGGGCGATTATGATCAATCAATCGAATTATTAAGAAGAGTTAAAGAGTTAAATCCAAAAATTCCAACTAAGTCAGGAATGATGGTTGGATTAGGTGAAACAGAGGATGAAATAATAGAAACAATGAATGATTTGAGAAAAGTAAATTGTGACCTACTCACAATAGGGCAATACTTAAGGCCTTCAAAGAAACACCATGAAATTGACAAGTTTTATCATCCAAAAGAATTTACGAAGTTTGAACATATCGGAATGGAATTAGGCTTTAAACATGTTGCAGCTGGACCACTCGTTAGAAGTTCTTATCATGCAGATGAGCAACATAAAGCTTCAAAAAAATGAACCCCCTTTACATAATTCCTACTCCTATAGGTAATTTAGAAGATATAACTATTAGATCCCTAAACATACTAAAAAATAGTGATTTGATTTTATGTGAAGATACAAGAAGAACTTCAAAACTTTTAAACCACTATTCAATTAAAAAAAAGTTAATTAGTTTTCATAAAGATAATGAGTTAATGATGATTGATAAAATTTTAGATTTACTAAAAACGAATGTAATTTCGCTTGTTTCTGATGCGGGTACACCTGCTATTTCTGACCCAGGATCAAAACTCATTAAAAAATTATACTCTTGCGGGACTAAAGTTATCCCATTACCTGGGCCATCTTCAATTACTACAGCTTTTTCTGCATCAGGGCTTGATGGTGATTTTATATTTGGTGGATTTTTGCCAAAAAATCTTAAAAGTTTAACAAAAAATTTAATAAATCTTTCCCAGATCAATAAAAATATAATTCTTTTTGAGTCCCCAAAAAGAATTATAAGGCTACTTAATGAATCTAGAAAAATTTTCAAAAAATCAAATCTAATAATTTTTAAAGAACTAACTAAAATAAATGAAAAAATTATTCATTTAAAACCTGAGGATTCATTACCTGAAATAGACCTGGCTAGGGGTGAGTACATATTAATAATCGAAAATAATGAATTCAATAATAATGCTAATAACTATTCTGAAGAAGATATTGTATATAAGTTAAATGAGTTATTAAATTTAAAATTTTCGGGGAAAGATTCAATTAAAATCTCATCAAATTATTTAGGTATTAACCAAAAAAAAATATACAATATATATTTAAAAAATTTTAATAATTAAAGAATTTGAAAAATAAACCTGAAAATATCTTAGTATGCGTTGCCTGGCCCTATGTTAATGGAGAACCACATTTAGGTCATATTGCTGGAAATAACCTGCCAGCTGATATATTCGCTAGATATCATAGGATGGTGGGAAATAATGTATTAATGGTTTCTGGTAGTGACCAGCATGGAACGCCAGTAACAATTAGGGCAAGGGAAGAAAATACTACTCCAAAAGAAATTTCTGAAAAATATCATAAGATTTGGAGTGAAACTTTTAAAGATCTAGACTTTTCATTTGATCTATATACAAGAACAGGGACAGAAAACCATAAGGAAGTTGTTCAAAAATTATTTACTTTATTAAATGATAAAGGATACTTGGAAGAGCAAGTTTCAAGTCAGCCTTATTCAGAAGAGTCTGAAATGTTTTTATCAGATAGGTATATTGAAGGAGACTGCCCACATTGCCCTTCAAGAACTAAGGGTGACCAGTGTGATAATTGCGGGCAGGACTTTGAACCTTCTGATTTAAAAAATTTAATTTCAACTATTGACAATAGTAAAGTTACTTTCAAAGAAACAAATCACATATATTTAAAGCTACCTGAATTTCAAGAAAAACTAAACCAATGGATAAATTCAAAATCATATTGGAGGCCTGCTGTTAAAAATCAAAGTCTAGGATTTTTATCTAACGGGTTGATAAATAGGGCTATAACAAGAGATATTGATTGGGGAGTTGAGGTTCCAGTAAAAAATTATGAAAAAAAGAGAATTTATGTTTGGTTTGAAGCTGTAATTGGGTACTTGTCAGCATCTATTGAATGGGCTAAAAGTGATAAAAATATCTCTAACAATGAAGACATTTGGAAAGAATGGTGGCAAAACCCAAACTCTAAACATTTTTACTTTCAAGGCAAGGATAATATTCCATTCCACACAATAATACTTCCAGCTATCCTAATGGGTTCTGGCGAATATAATTTACCTTATGATGTGGTAGCAAATGAATATTTAAATTTTTCTGGAAAACAATTTTCAAAATCTAAAAATTGGGCTGTCTGGGTATCTGACTTTTTAAAAAAATATGACTCTGAAGCATTGAGATATTATTTAAGTTCAATTATGCCTGAAAGTTCAGATTCTGATTTTACATGGGATTCATTTTTTGACTCAAATAATAATGAGTTAGTTGCTACATTTGGAAATCTTGTAAATAGGATACAGTCTCTTATAAAAAACAATTTTGATAATATTATCCCTGATTTTGAAAAAATTGATGATGTAGATAATGATATGATTTCAGCAATTAAATATTCATATGATTCTGCAGGTAATTTCTTAGAAAAAAGACAGTTCAGGAACAGTTTGAAAGAAATTATGAATCTGGCTAAACTTGGTAACAGGTATATAGACCAAAAAGAACCTTGGTCAACAGTTAAATCAAATAAACAGATTGCTGCAAATACTTTATGGGTTGGAGCAAATTTAATTTCTAACTTAGGTGTACTGATTTCTCCTTTTTTACCAAAAACTTCATTAAAAATATCCTCAATATTTAACTTTGGAAGTGACATCCCAAATTGGGAATATCGAGAGGTTAAATCTGGTACTAGTATAGTAAATATAAGCCCATTATTTAAAAAAATTGATAAAGAAAAAGAATAATGTCATCTTTTAGTGAAATAATCGAATATGTTAAAGATGATTTGCTTGCAGTAAAGAAGAATATTGAAGAATTATCTGAAAAAGAATCAGGGTACTCTGAAGAAATATCAAAAAGATTATCATATGTCATGTCTTCTCCAGGAAAACAACTTAGGCCAGTAATAACATTACTTTGCTCTAATTTATTTGATAATTATGATAGAGAGAACTCATTAAGAATGGCTACTGCTGTTGAACTACTACACATAGCTACATTAATTCACGATGACACAGTTGATAAAGCAGATGTAAGAAGAGGTAAAGCTACTGCGAGCAATCTTTGGGGGGGCAATATTGCAGTATTATTAGGTGATTATGTTTTTGCTACATCAGCAATATTTGTTTGTGACACAGGAAATATTTTATTAGTTAGGAGGTTTGCAGAAACAATAGTTGAACTTTCAAAAGGAGAATTATTTGAAAATATTGAGTCTAATAATTTCAGCTTAACCAAAGAAAAGTATTTTGAAAAAACTTATTTAAAGACAGCTTCTCTTTTTAAGACCTCTTCCTTTAGTGGGAGCATAATAGGTGGAGGAAATGAAATTGATACTAAGAATATTTCTGAATTTGGTTATCATTTTGGAATGGCGTACCAAATACAAGATGACATTTTAGATATAACTTCATCTAAAAATAAAGAAGGGAAGCCGGTATTAAATGATTTGTCTGAAGGAGTAATAACTTTGCCATTAATCTTATACTTAGAATCTCAAAATTATAAAAAAGATATAATTAAGCAGTTTTCAAATAATGAGAAAGATGTTTTATTAAATGAGATTACAAGATCCAATTCAATTGAAAAGTCTAAAGAGATTGTTAATTATCATTATGAAAAAGCGCTATATTCATTGCTTAGCATCCCCGAATCAAATTACAGAAAGGCCCTAGAATCTGTTATTACGATCTCAAGAAATAGAATCTAAAGTAAATTGAAAAAGAAAGAAAGAGCAAATTATATCCTAAATAAACTAAATGAAATTTATCCTGAAACACCTATCCCGCTAAATCATAAAAGTGAATTTGAATTATTAATTGCAGTTTTGTTGAGTGCTCAATGTACAGATGAAAGAGTAAATCAGGTTACACCAGAACTTTTTAAAAAAGGTAATACTCCTGCAAAGATTTTAAAAATGTCTTCTTTAAAAATTGAAAAAATAATTAAATCTTGTGGATTAGCTCCTCAAAAATCCTCAAATATATTTAATCTTTCTAAAATCATAGTAGAAAAATTTAATTCAAAAGTACCTGAAAATTTCAAGGATCTTGAAAGCTTGCCAGGAGTTGGTCATAAAACAGCAAGTGTAGTAATGTCACAGGGGTTTGGGCACCCTGCATTTCCAGTAGATACTCACATACATCGTCTAGCACAAAGGTGGAAATTAACTAATGGTAAAAATGTGATGCAAACTGAAAAAGATTTAAAAAAACTTTTCCCGATTAATAGTTGGAATAAATTACACTTGCAATTCATTTTTTACGGAAGATCAAATTGTACCGCAAGAGGATGCAATGGAACAGTTTGCGAAATCTGTAAATATTGCTTTCCAAGGAGAAAGAAACCAGTTACTACAATTAAAGCTTAATTACAGAAAAAGGGTAAAGTTAAAATAAACTTAAATAAAACTCAAAGACAAAGAATTGAAAAAATGTTAGGATTTCAATTTAAATAAATATCAATACTATGAAAAAAATAGGAATTATTAATGTTACTAGTTATTCTGGATTAGAGCTTTTAAGGATACTTGAAGCGCACCCAGAAGTTGAAATTACTCAAGTTACAGGAAGGAGTATGGCAGGTGAGAAATTGAGTAACGTTTTCAGCTTTTATAATGGAAACCTTATCATACAGGATGAACTTAAAGATAGTGTAGATTTAATTTTTTCGTGTTTACCTCATAAAGCAAGTGCTGAAGTAATTGGAAAATTTGTTAATAATGGAATAAATACCATAGATCTAAGCGCTGATTTTAGGCTTCCTGTAGAAATTTATGAAACTACATATGAATCAAAACATCCATACCCTTCTTTAATTAATAAATTTATTTATGGTTTGCCTGAATTAAATAGAAATAAAATTTCTTCAAGTAAATTTATTTCTAATCCAGGTTGTTTTCCAACATGCGGAACTATACCTTTAATACCATTAATTGGTAAAGATATTGTCAATGTGATTATCGATGCGAAGACAGGAATTTCGGGTGCTGGTAGAAGCAAAAAAATTGATCATAATTTTTCAGAAATATCTGATAATTTTTCAGCATATTCTTTAAATGGTCACAGGCATGAACCTGAAATTGAAAATAATTTAAAAATGAATTTACACTTAACTACTCATCTCTCTCCAATGGTGAGAGGAATATTTTCAACAATTTATTTTCAGTCTTATGAAAAAATAAACTTAAAAGAATATGTTAATTATTTTTCTGAGCATCCATTTGTATATGTTCTTAATGAATCTCCAAAAGTTAAAGATGTAAGAGGAACAAATAATTGCAACTTGTTCATTCAAGAATTAAAGAAGAATAATGATCTGAATTCATATAGAATAATATCTGTTATTGATAACCTAACTAAGGGTGCTTCTGGGCAAGCGGTTCAAAATATGAATTTGATGTTTGATTTTAAAGAAACGCTTGGATTAAATAATATGCCATTGTATCCTTAATAGCCTATGAATAAGGCCCCGTTAGTGTAGCGGCCTAACACGCCACCCTTTCAAGGTGGAGATCACGAGTTCGAATCTCGTACGGGGTACCAAAAAAATGATTACTGACGTTCATACACATATACCATCACACCAAAATAAAGTTCCTGAATCTGAACAAAGATTTGATGAATCTATGCAGTCTGGATCACAATACAAAACTAAATTAACAAATTCTGTTGATGATTACTTAAAAGCTACAGATAAATTAAAATTTAGTTTTATTTTTGGGATAGCAAGAAAACCTTGGGATGCTAAATCACAAATTTTAGCTGCACCTGGTTGGAACAAAAATTTGAACCATAATGATATAGCTTCTATAGTATCTAAATTATCTCCAAAAAAAATAATTCCTTTCATGTCTTTGCATCCAATGGATAAAAATTTAGATTACGAATATCAAAGATGTTTGAATGATTTAGGTATTAAAGGAATAAAATTAGGACCTAATTATCAAGATTTTCATCCTCATTCAGTTGAAGCAATGAAACTCTATTCTAGGCTTGAAAATGACAACATACCAATTCTTTTCCATCAAGGTACTTCGCCTGTGACTAATGCCCCTCTAGAATACTCTCACCCAAGATATATAGATAAAATTGCTACAGTATTTCCAAACTTAAAAATGATACTTGCTCATCTTGGTCACCCATGGCAAGAATATTGCATGTCTGTTGTTAGAAAGCATAAGAATGTATACGCAGACTTATCAGCGCAATTCTATAGACCTTGGTCTTTTTGGCAAGGAATGAATTTATTTAGTGAATGGGGAGTTTTAGATAAAGTTTTTTTTGGCTCTGATTGGCCAGTAACTACACCCCTGCAAACTGAAGAAGGAATAAATAACTTAAATGTTTATGCAAAACAATTTAATTTACCAAATATACCAGAAAGAGACCTTAAAAATATTTTAAATAGAAATGCAGTAAAGATATTAGATATAAATATTTAAGAAATTCCAGATGAAATATCTTTAAATCTTTTTTTATATTCTTCCCTTAGGCCGCTGTAATTACTACCCAATTTTTTTTTGCTTAAAACAATATTTTTTGCCCATTTTCTAGAGATTTTTAAAGTCGTTTCATCGCTAATCATTTTATACGAAATATCACTTATACCACTTTGCCTACTTCCTATGTAATCACCGGGGCCTCTTAGTTTTAAATCAGCTTCAGCTAAATCAAACCCATCTTTAGTCTCTCTAAATAAATCTAATCTCTCAACAGATTCTTCAGATAAGTTTCTTGTAAATAAATAACAGTAGCTTTTCTTATCACTTCTTCCCACTCTTCCTCTTATCTGATGCAGTTGTGCCATCCCGAATCGATCAGATGACTCAATAATAATACAGGTGGCATTAGGTATATCTACACCAACTTCAATCACTGGGGTAGCAATTAATAGATCAAATTTTTTATTTTTGAAATTTTCCATAACCTGACTTTTTTCATTAATATCCATTTCTCCATGTAAAAAATCATATTTGATTTCAGAAATATATGAATTTTTAATTTCATCTTTTATTTCTTCAATTGAAACTGCATTAATTTTTTCAGACTTATGTATTAATGGGCAGACTATAAAAGCTTGATTTCCTTTTCTTATTTCATCTAATACTTTTTTGTAGGCATCCAATTTATCATCTTCGTTTCTGCACCACATTGTGTCTATAGGCTTCCTTATTGAAGGAACTTGTTTTATAGAACTTATGTCAAGATCTCCATAAATAGTTAACGCTAAGCTTCTAGGTATAGGAGTGGCAGACATAGATAGAATATGAGGAATATTTGTTTTTTTTAATAATTCATCTCTTTGATTTACACCAAATCTATGTTGTTCGTCTACTACAACATAACTTAAATTATAAGGTTTAAAATTTTCTTGAAATAAAGTGTGAGTACCAATTATTAAATCAATTTCTCTATTTTCAATTAATTTGTAAATTAATTTTTTGTGGCTAGGAGTTTGGCTTCCTATTAAAAGCCCCACAACAATTTGTTTATTTAACAATCCTGGAAGAAGTATTTTGCTTATAGTTTTATCGTAATCTAAAAAAGGTTCTCCTTTAAAATTTTTAATTACATTTAAATAATGTTGTTCTGCTAATATTTCTGTTGGAGCCATCATTGCACCTTGTAGCCCTGAATTAATTACAGCAAAAAGGCTAATTAATGCAACTAATGTCTTACCACTTCCTACTTCACCCTGAAGCATCCTTCTCATTGGGACTTTTTTTGATAAATCATTTAGAACCTGCCCTAAGGAAGTAAGTTGATCATCGGTTAATTCAAATTCAAAATAATTTCTAAAATCATTTATTATTTCTTTTCTTATATCAATACTTACACCAGATAATTTTTTTTCTCTTTCAACTCTTCTAGTTAACATATATATCTGATTAAAAAGCATCTTTTCAAAAGTAAATCTTTTAATGGATTTGTCTAAAAATTTAATTGTTTTTGGAAAGTGGATATTCCTATATGCCTCATTTATATTTATTAAATCAGTATCTTCTAAAATTTCAAAAGGGATATATTCATTAAACTTGTCTTTATATTTATCTAAACATTTTTTTATAATATTCCTAAAAGTAGCCTGAGGAATGATATCTTTAAGTGAATAAAAAGGTAAAATCTTTTCATCTAGTAAATTATCAATTTTTTGGTTCTCCACCAATTCTGTTTCTGGATTAGTAAGCTGAATTTTATTTTTGTATTTAGTTATTTTTCCACTAACTAAAATTACCTTTCCTTTTTTATATTTTGAAGCTAAATATGGTTGGCCATACCATATTACATCAAGGAATCCGGTATCATCAGTAATAGTAGCTGAACAAGAACTCATTCTTCTAGAAAAGTTAACTTTTTTTATGTCGATAACCTTGCCTAAAATTGTTACGTTATCATCTTTGTTGCATTGATAAATCTTTTTTAAATCGGTGTAATCAGCATATCTATAAGGACGGTAATTAACTAATTCAGTTGGGCTATATATACCAAGATCATTCAATTTTGACTCGGTTGTTTTCCTTATATTTAAATCTTTGGCTAGGTTTCTATTCAAAGTTTAAAAATCTACTCAGGAGCATCACCAATAAATGCAACTCCAACAGCACCTGGACCAGCATGAGCTCCAATTGCAGGACCAAATTGAGCTTTTATAACCTCACCAACATACATATTTTCTGTAGATGCATTTTCTTCTTTTTTATCTTTTTTTGCTTCTTGGTTTCCTGAAAGAGAATTATACAGTGCTCTAGAATCAAATGATTCAGTGGTTTGCATTACAGCCATACCTTGATGGTTCTTATAACTTTCAGCTTCTCTTCTTAAGAATGAAAGGGCTTTAACCATAGACCTAGGCCTTGAAATTGATATAACTTCACCATCTCGATTACCTATGACAGGTTTTACATTTAATAAACCTCCAAAAAATGCTGCAGCAGAACTTACTCTTCCACCTCTTTTTAGGTATTCGACTGTCTCGCAAGCTACAATTATTCTTGATTTGCTAACAAGATCTTTTGCGTATTTTTCTAAATCCTTAAGTTTAGATGATTTTTTTTCTTTTAACATTTCAGCAACTTTGATGATTACTAATCCTGTGCCCATTGAGACGCTGAGACTATCTACAACAGTAATTTTTCCTTTTCCAACTTTTTCTGCTGCTTGAATAGCAGAGTTATAAGTTCCACTTACTTTAGAAGATATATGAATAGATAAAATTTCATCATATTTTTTTAATAAGTTAATATAAATTTTTTCAAAATCACCTGGCGATGGTTGAGAAGTAGTAGGAAAGTCACTACTTGAAGTAAGTTTTTTATAAAATTCATCTCCAGTTATATCAACATTTTCCTTATAAACTTTGTCACCAAAAGTTACATTTACAGGAACTTCGGTAATATTAAGTTTTTTTAAAATATCTTTTGGTAAATCACATGCACTATCTGAAACTATGGCTATCGACATCTTTCCCCCTACGGAATTATTTATTTAACTATAATTTACAAGATTGAAACTACCCTGTAAATAGACCGTCACTCAACAGAAACAATAAAATCATATTCTGAAGAGGAGTGAGTGATTATTTCAATTCCATCAAGCTCAAAATTTTCTTCTAGATAATTTTGGATTTTCAAGGATGCTTCAGGTTTATCTTCATGAGTCAAAATAGTGATAAACCTATTACTCAAATCCTTCAATCTATCATTTTCTTCTAAATTCTCTATATCAGAATCAGATAAAATTATAGAGATATTCTCATGTAAAGCAGAGGATATATTAATCATATTTTCATTTAAATCAGTCTCTGGGCTAAATGCAAAAACAGATGAGATAAGCTCTGAATCATTATTAGCTTCAATAATTTTGAAGTTACTATCCAAAAGATCATCAAATAATCTTAATTTTTTAATAACTTTAATTGAATTACCAATAACAAGTATATTTTCGGACTCAGTTTTTTTAATCAAATTATTAAATTTTGATTCATCGATCTCAATAAAATCTCTATTAGTTAAGAAATTTATTGATCCAAAAGTATTTTTTTTCAAAAAATTTGTAATCCCTTCACCTGAAGTAATTGCAAGAATCGAAACATTATCTTTAAATTTTTGAGAAACATTGCTTTTCATTTCATCAAATTGTTCGTCCATATTTGAAATATTTTCATTAGATATTTCACCGAATTTTTTTGAAAATTCTAAAATTTCATCTGGATTTTCAGAATGAATATGGACTTTGCAAACTGAATCGGACCCAGATACAACTAAAGACCTACCTTTGCTAGACAATTGATCTTTGATTTTTTCAATATCGATACCTTGCCCAGAAATGGCAAAAACAACACAATAACCCCAGTCATCGTGAGAAGAGTCTTTAAAAAACTCTTTATTGAAACTTCTTTCTTCTGGAATGTTTGGAATAAATGAGTAAGTACCATCTAATTTCAAATTAACATTGCCTTTGTTATCTATCCCTAAACAATTGTAAGCTGCCTCTAACATAACTGAAAAACCATATGCACCTGAATCAATAACATTAGCCTGTTTTAATAATTCCATTTGATTAATTGTTTCATCAGCCGCATTCTTGGCACTTTTAGAAATTTCTTCAAACACTTCGACAAAGCTCATATTTGTATCTTCTAATGATTTGGCCTTAGTCGCGCACTCTCTCATTATAGTAATCATTGTACCCTCTTGTGGTTCATGAACAGATGTATATGCGTATTCATAAGTTTTATCAAAAGATTCACTTAATTCTTTAAGCCCCAATTCATTTGACCCTTTCATTGCGCTATTAATACCCCTGAACAGTTGTGCTACTAAAAGGCCGCTATTTCCTTGGGCAGATAATAAAGCAAAATCAGCCACACTTTTTGATAACTCATCAAAATTATTCAAATTAGACTTATCTTTCAGGTTGTCTTGGATTCCCTTTACGGAAACGTACATGTTCGTGCCTGTATCTGCATCTGGAACAGGGAATACATTTAATGAATTCATGTAATCTTTATGTTTTTCAAGAGCTAATGTAAAAATTTTAATTAGCTCAACGTATTCATTAGAGTTTAAACCTCTTTTTGCTAATGACGTACTACTCATTTTTGCTTTCCAAACTACTATGCAAGGACATTATATTAGATTTAACATCACCATTCCAAAAAATTGATGATCCAGATATAAATACATTTGCTCCGGCTTCATAGCAATCTTTGATATTTGAAATATTAACACCACCGTCAACACCAATTTCAAACCTACTACTTAAATTATTTAAAGTTAAAAAATCTTTAATTTTTTTTATTTTATCTAAATTTTTTTTATCAAATTTTTGACCAGAAAAACCTGGATTAACACACATAATTAATACTCGATCTATTTGATCAATAAATTCAAAAACTTTATTTACATCTGTAGATGGATTTATTGCAATTCCAACTTTTATATCTTTAGATTTAATAAATTTAATTATTGATTTATGCTCAGAAGTGGCTTCATAATGAAAAGTGATTGTTTGTACATTTAGTCTTGAGAATTGTTCTATATTTTTTTTTGGATTATCCACCATAAGGTGTACATCTACAGGTAAGTTAATGCCTTTTCTAATTGATTCTAAAACTACTGGCCCCATTGAAATTTCATCAACAAATTTACCATCCATGACATCATAATGAATTTCATTGCAGCCAAATTCTTTTAAATTCTTTATGTTTTCTGAAAGATTAGAAAAGTCTGCAGCTAATATTGATGCTGATAGAGTATATTTATTCCCTTGAAACATACTTAAAGCTTAAGGCTTTTCTTTGCAGTTATAATTTCTTTTCTTACTTGTGCTGTAGCTGTACCACCTTTAAGCTTCCTTGAATTTATGCTTTTAAATAAATCTATTTTTAAATTAAAATCAAGTTTAAGCATTTCTTTTAGATCAGTTGGGCTAAGGTCAGATAAAACTTTATCTTGTTTATTTAATTTATTCGTTAGATCTGAAACTTTTATGTGAGCTTCTCTAAAGGGGACTCCATTTAAAGTCAACAAATCAGCTATATCGGTTGCTAAAATATTTCCATTAGTAGCATTTTCTAATTTAATTTTATTAAATTTAGATTTTTTAATAATTTGTGTCATGTTAATTAATGAATTTGAAAATTCATCAACTGAATTTAAAAGAGGTTTTTTATCTTCTTGCATGTCTCTGTTATAAGAAAAAGGAAGTGATTTCATAGTAACAAGTAGGGAAATAAAATTACCTAATATTCCTCCAAACTTACCTCTAATTAATTCTAAAAAATCAGGGTTTCTTTTTTGAGGCATCATGCTAGAAGTGGTAACAACATCATTAGAAAGCTTTATAAAATCGAATTCTTCTGAGCACCAAATGATTAATTCCTCCGATATCCTTGATAAATGCATCATTGAAATGGAAATAGAAGATAAAAATTCTATAATAAAATCTCTATCGCTTACTCCATCAATACTATTTGAATTAATCTTTTTGAAACCTAATTCTTTTGCAAGAAAATTTCTATCTAGTTTATAAAATGATCCTGCTACAGCACCAGAGCCTAGAATTAATTCATCTGCAATTTCATAACAATTAATTAATCTTAATTTATCTCTTTGCAACATTTCATAATATGCCATTAACTGATGAGAAAGTAATATTGGTTGAGCTCTTTGAAGATGAGTGTATGACGGCATGACATAATCTAAATGATTATCGGCTTTCAAAACAATCTCTTTTTGTAATATTTCAATTTTATTAACGAGATCATTTATTGAATTTTTAACATACATTCTTTCAATGGTTGCTATTTGGTCATTTCTTGATTTTCCTGTATGAATTTTTCCAGCAAATGAACCCACTAAATCATGTAATCTACTTTCAATGTTCATATGAATATCTTCAAGTTCTGGCTTCCAATTAAATTTTTTATTTTTTATTTCATTTGAAATACTTTTTAGTGCTCTTTCAATGCTTTTCTGTTCTTTGGATGTCAATATATTAATTTTCACTAAAGCTTTGGTATATGCAATAGATAGCGCGATGTCTTCTTTATACAATCTCTTATCTTGATTAAGAGAAGAACTAAAATTACTAATTAACTTTTTAGAAAAAACTTTGTCTGTATTATTTTTTTTCATATTAATCTGTTAATTCATCATGAATTTGCTGTTTCCTTTGAATTCTAGATGGAAGGCTGTATATGTCAATAAATCCAATAGCTGAATCATGCTTAAATTTATCGTCATTGGAGTAAGTAGCTAAATCATAAGAATAAAGTGAGTAAGGAGACTTAGCTCCAACAACATCACAATTTGATTTATACAACTTTAATCTTACATCCCCTGTCATATATCTACATGAACTTTTGCAATATGCATCCAAATTTTCTCTTAAACCTGAAAACCATCTTCCGTCATATACGAGATCCGAATAATTGCTTGATACTATGTCTTTCATTCTTGACTGATCTCTATTAAGTACCAATTTTTCAAGCGACTGAAAAGCATTATGAATTACAGTAGCTCCTGGAGCTTCATATACTTCTCTAGACTTAATTCCAACCAGTCTATTTTCAACATGGACTACTCTTCCTACCCCGTGATCACCTGCAATAATATTTAATTTTTCAATTATTTCTAGAAAATCCATATTTTTGCCATTTAATTTATTAGGCATACCTTCCTTGAACCCGATTTCAATATACACTGGATCATTAGGAGTATTATTTACATCTTTAGTAATCAAATATGCATCTTCTGGCGGTTCTATCCAAGGATCTTCTAAGTCTTCACCTTCAATAGCTAGCCCCCATAAATTTCTATCAATTGAATATACTCTTTCTTCAACCCCTGGTAACTTTATCCCTAGTTTTTCGGCATATTCCTTTTCCTGATCTCTGGTTAAAGAGGCTTCTCTGGCAGGTGCAATAATTTCTAAAGGGGCATTTGCTGAGAGCGTTTTTATTGCAGTATCAAATCTAACTTGGTCATTTCCTTTTCCTGTGCATCCGTGGGCAACGGCCTTGGCATTGTATTTATAAGCAATTTCTACCAATTTTTTCGCCATTAAGGGTCTTCCAATAGATGTTGCTAATAGATAGTTATTTTCGTAAATTACTCCAGCTTTTAGACTAGGTAATATGAAATCTTTCACAAATTCATTTTTTACATCCAAAATAACACATTCTAAAGCACCTGCTTCTTTAGCTCTTGATTCAAGATCATTTGAAAATTGGCCTCCACCCAAATCTACTGTGAGAGTTATAACATCATATCCGTAATTTTCTTTTATCCAATCTATTGAAATAGTTGAATCTAAGCCTCCGCTGTATGCTAATACAGCAATATCTTTTGCCATTAAAGACTCCCTTATATTTTTAGTTCGTCAAAAGCCTCTTCAAGGATCTCAATAGCTTTATTAATATCTCCCTCAGTTACGTTCAATGGAGGGAATAACCTCAAAGTATTAGGCCTTACTGCATTTACTAGTAAACCTTTTTCTAAACATAATTTCATTACATCTGGAGCCTTATTTTTTGAAATTTCAACAACTATAAGCAAACCAAACCCTCTAATTTCAACGATATTTGGATGTCTTGATGCCAGTCCATCAAGCATAGATTTTAAATATTTTCCTGCATCAGAGCAATCCGATGCAATATCATTATCAATAATGTATTTTAATGCCGACCATCCAGCAGCAGTTGTTAAAGCATTTCCGCCAAATGTACTACCGTGATCACCTGGCTCCAAAACAGAAAATCTTTCTTTACACAAAAAGGCACCTAATGGTGTTCCAGCTCCCAAAGCTTTACCAAGAACCATTACATCTGGATCGAGTCCAAATTTTTGATAACCAAACAATGTTCCTAATCTACCCATTCCAGTTTGAACTTCATCAACCATGAAAAGTATATTATTTTGATGGCACCATTCTTGTACCTCTAATAAATAACTGTGGTCAGGAATATTTACTCCCCCCTCACCTTGAACAACCTCTAACAATACTGCACAGGTATTTTTCTTAGTAGCTTTCTTTAATACTTCAATATTATTGTATTCAACGTTCACAAACCCTTCAGGAAGCGGTTGCCATTTTTCTTGATATTCCTTCTGGCCTGTTGCAGCCATCATTGCTAAAGTTCTTCCGTGAAATGAGTTATCCATAGTAATAATCTCGTAAGCTCCATCTAATTTGTGCTTACCCCATTTTCTTGCTAATTTACAAGCTCCCTCATTTGCCTCCGCACCACTATTTGAAAAAAATACTCTATCAAAACAAGAATTATCTATTAGTAGTTTTGCTAATTTTAACTGCGGAATAGTATAAAAAAGGTTTGTCATTTGCATTATGTTATCAACTTGGTACTTAATTGCATTTGAAACTGCTGGGTGGGTGTGACCTAGATTCATAACAGCCCATCCAGATGTAAAATCTAAATATTTTTTTCCAGATTCATCCCACACTATTGTCCCTTGCCCTTTGACTAATACTAAAGGCATCCTGTTTACAACTTGCATGTAATAAGTAGATTCAAGTTTTTTCCAATCTGTTGTTGTCATTTTCTATCCTTAATTTATAATTTCTGTTCCTACGCGTTTACCCTTGAAAATATCAATCAAAGTATTTCCGTTACCGTTTATTATATGACTATGGTCAACCCCCTGCATTGAATCAATGCAAGATTGAAGCTTTGGAACCATTCCGCCAACAACAATTCCTGAATAAATTAAATTCTTTGCTTGATCAAGTGTCATTTTTGGAATAACTCTTCCTTTTTCATCTTTAATTCCATCAACATCTGTTTGGTAAATTAGTTTATTTGCCCTTAAAGTCTTTGCAATTTCAGATGCAACAAAGTCTGCATTTATATTTAGAATTGACTCATCAATATCGTTTGGATTTTGATTAATCCCTAAAGGAGATATAACTGGAACAAAGTTATTCTTAATTAGATTTTGAATTAAGTCAGTATTAATAGTTTTTATATCCCCCACAAGGCCAAGTTCTTGATTGGATATGTTAGCCTTGATCATATTACCCGATAATCCAGAAATTCCTACAGCATTAATTTTTCTACTATTTAAATAAGAAACTAATTTACTATTTACTAAACCTGAAAGAATTGAAATTGCAACTTCTAATGTATTTTTGTCTGTTTTCCTCAAACCTTTTACAAATTCAGGCCTAATTCCTAATTTTGATCCCCATTCACTAACTGTTTTGCCTCCACCATGTACAATAATTATTGATTGACTCATATCTAAAATTTGGTTTATTTGAGCTAAGTTTTTATCCCAATCATTAATTGTACTGCCACCAATTTTTATTACATTTAAACTTAAAGGGCTCATATCTATGTAGTATATGCTGAGTTAAAAATTACATATTCTTCTGTAAGATCAGAACCCCATGCAATACCTTTACCATCGCCAATGCCTAAATCAATTTCAATATCAATTTGGAATTTATCTAAAGCAGATAAAACGGATTGATAATGAAATGAAATTGATTTTCCATCTTCGGCAATTTGAATACCATTAACATAAATTTTTACTTTGTCTCTAATTATTTCTGCATTAGCATTACCAATTGCCATCATTATTCTCCCCCAATTTGGATCTTTGCCAAAAATTGCAGTCTTAACTAAAGAGGATGAAACTACTGTATTAGAAACTTCAAGAGCATCTTTTTCATCTTTTGCACCCGTAACTGTAACTGTAATTAGGTGACTTATACCCTCTCCATCCTCTGCTATTAAACGTGCTAAATACTTCGTTACATAATTTAAAGCCTCTTGGAATTCATCAATATCTTCTTTAGTGTTTATAATTGCCCCAGATAAACCATTGGACATTATTACAACCGTATCATTTGTACTCGTATCTCCATCTACATCAACTTGGTTAAAAGAATTTTTTACAGAGTTTCTAAGAATATTTGTTAAGTTACTTGATGATATTACCGCATCAGTAGTTATGTAACTTAACATCGTTCCCATTTTTGGATGAATCATTCCGCTTCCTTTCGCCACCCCACCAATCTTATAAGTTCCTTTTTTTGATTTTACTTCAATTGAAATATTCTTAGTTTTTGAATCAGTGGTAATTATAGCTCTTGAAAATTTTTCACCTCCATGAATGTCTAAATTAAATTTTTCTATTGAATTAATTATTAATCCAACTGGGATTTCTACTCCTATGACACCTGTGCTACTCATGAGAAATGGAGATTTTGATTGGAATATTTCTTCACACTTCTTTGTTATATTTCTAGCATCAATTAGACCTTGTTCACCAACACAACAGTTTGCAGATCCACTATTTACAATTATTCCTTTTATTTTGCCTTTAACTTCTTTACAGTAATCAATTGAAGAGCTTTTAATTTTGTTGTCAGTATATGTTGCCGCCCATTCACATGGTTCATCTGAAATAAGGATACCTAAATCTAATTTATCCTCACCAGCAGATTTCAATCCAGCAAAAATTCCATCTGCCATAAATCCATCTGGCGATGTTACTGTTCCGTTTTTTATCTTTTTAAATTTTTTCATATAATATTATTAATAATATTTGATAGTTGATACTTTAAAACATTTTCATATCAATCTCCATTACAAGCCACAATTTATAACATAATGAAAAAAGAAAAAATACTTATCACAGGCGGATCAGGATTTGTTGGTACAAATTTTGTTGATAAATTACCTAAAGATATTTATGAAATTTTCTCATTGGATATCCAAGAACCAAAAATTAGTTTTAATAATGTTAACTATTTAAGTGCGGACATAAGGTCAAGTCGATTAGGAGAATTAATTAAAAAAATTAATCCTGAAATTATTTTGCATTTAGCTGCGCAGTCAAGCGTTGCAATATCTTCTAAAGATCCAGTATTAGATAATGATGTAAATTTAAACGGATCTCTTAATCTTTATTTAAATTCAGCAAATTCCAATGTTGAGCAATTTATATCTTTTTCAACTGGTGGCGCCATATACGGAGAAGAATTAGGGAAAAAATTTAAAGAGAGTGACACTACTAAGCCTCTTAGTCCATATGGAATTTCAAAATTAAACTTTGAAAATTACTTAAATTATTTTTCTACAATTAAAAAATTTTATTGCAAAACAACAATATTAAGGCCAAGTAATATTTATGGACCATGGCAAAATCCTTTAGGAGAAGCTGGAGTAGTTTCAATTTTTGCAGATAAAATGCTTAAAAATGAAAATGTTTCATTTTTTGGAGATGGAAGTGAATACAGAGACTACGTCTACATTGATGATGTTACCGAATTTGTATTTAAGATTATAAATGATAAAGCTGAAGGCACTTTTAACATTTCTAGTGGAAAAATTACTAAGACAATTGAAATTTTTAATTATATTTCCAGCATTATTGGGTATAAAAAGCCTCCGATATTTCTTGATAAGAGGGAAGGAGATATATTTGGTATTGAAATAGATAATTCAAAATCTAAAAGTATTGGCTGGTTACCAAAATACAACTTAAAATCAGGACTAGAAAATACTGTAAAATTTTTAAAGGAAAAATGAGCCAATTAAGATTAAATATCGATAAATATATTCCGGGAATAATCTTTTTTGGGTTAAGCCTTATTTTATTTATGCCTTTAGTTGTTTCACCTGAAACAGTATTTCCTTATGTTGTTGGAAAATCTTTATGGTTTAAAGGAATTATTTATTTTATAAGTGGCTTATATTTAATTTTGTTAACTTCTAATAAATCTTATTTGCCAGATAAGAATTTTTTAGTTCTAATTTTTTCAATATTTGTTCTTATTCAAGCTTTGGCAGGATTAGCTGGATCTAGCCCAGTTAACAGTTTTTGGAGTAATTGGGAAAGAATGGAAGGTGTGACAGATTATTTTCACTGGTTATTGCTGATTATTGTTTCAAGTTCTGTTTTAAGAAAAGAAAAATCATGGATTAAATTATTAAAAATAAATGTTTTTGCGGGGTTTACAGTTTCTTTTTTAGGTTTATTAGAATTTTTTGATTTAGTAATTCCAATATTATTTGGTTTAGACATATTTCCAAGTGTTGTTAATCCAGAACAATCTTATACATTAGGAGAAAGAGTTGAATCAACTATTGGAAATCCAGCATACCTAGCTTCATATCTTTCTATAATTTCATTTATTTCAATAGGATTAATTGTTAGAGAATTTCAAATGAGTTTTGATTCTTCAATTAGAAAAACGTATTTAGATTTTGATTTTAATTCAAAGTTATTTGTATGGATATCGATAACAGGTTTAGTAGTTTCTATTTGGACTATATTAAATTCAGGTTCAAGAGGATCATTTGTAGGAATTTTTATTGGGCTAGTATTTGCTTTCTCAATAATGTTATATAAGAGGAAAGATTTAAAAAAATATTTATACGTTTCCTTAGGTTTAATAGGAACTCTTTTAATAACTTTCATACTATTAACGAATTTAATTGAATCACAAAGAAACTATTTAAAAAATACTGTTGTAAAGAGTTATATACCTGAAAAAATTATTGGGAGTGAAGTTTCATTTTCTTTTAATAATTTTAATGCTGGTAATGGATACAATTCCAATAATGAAATAAATGATATTTTAGGTCAATTAAATTTCTTGAGAGTATTCCAAGATGCTGAAAGAAACTCAGGTTCTAATTTAGATATGAAAAATTTAAGTCAATTGATTGAAGAAAATAATTATTATCCAAGTGAAAATGAGATTTACTGTTCAGACGAAATGATGTTATATTTTTGGGCTACTAATAGGTATTCTTTTAGAGAATGTACCTCAGTAATGAAATTTATTTCAATTTTTGGGCCAGGAATTTCGTATCCTTTTAAATCAGGTTTTAATATAAATGATCGTGAGTATGCTTGGGATATAGCTATCAAAGGCTTCTTGTCTAAGCCTTTATTAGGTGTTGGGCCTGAAAATTTTCCTATACTTCACTATAAATATCTGGATTTGAGCATGAGTGACGATAAGCCACATTTAGACAGAGCACATAACCGAATCTTACATGTTTTATCGACTTCAGGAATTTTTGGTGGTATTTCTCTGATTGCATTATGGTCAACAATAATATTTTTATTAATAAAGAAAATCTTTTCAAGCAAATTTTATATTTTTTGGATTATGTTAGCTTCTGCGTTCATATCATACGCAATATCCTCTATGTTTATTTTTCCAGTTTCTTCAACTTATCTTCAAATTGTATTAATAATTTCTTTACTTTCTAAATCTTCTTCATTAAATGATGTTTCAAATATTGTAGAAAATAACGAGGAGCGTTTCACAAAGGATTCTGTATCAATTGTTACTTCAGTCATTACCATAGCAGTTGTTTTTATTTTAGTAAGAAGCTTTGTATATATTCCTTTTGAAACAGCAAAAGCAACGCCTCCACTTGGAAATCCAACCTCTGTTTTAGAAATTCAAGAAAATTTAAATAAATTTCCAAAATTAGCAAATTATGGAAGGCAAGAATTATTTTATATTTTGATTAGAGATTATGATCAAATGCTTTCTAATGCTAGTAGTCAAGGAAATTTTGCTGAAAGTTATAATTCTTTAAAAATATTAATTGAACAAGAATATAATGCAGCAATTAATATTGAACCAGATAACTTTAATATTCACTTTGCTGTAGCAAGTCTTTATTTAAGTTTATCTAAATTTGAACCATCAAATATTGATAAAGTTACTCCAATTATAAATGAAATGGAAAGGCTTTCTCCAAATTCTGTTCAAACACTTGAGATAAAAATTAGAAGGGCGTTACTAAGGAATGATGATATTGAAGCTGAAAAATTAATTATCAATTGGCGTGAATCTATGCCATATCAAGTAAAGGGGTTTTGGGACGAAAATTTAGCTATCGCTAAGGGAGAATTGATACCAGACGTGGAATTAAATTGTAAAAATGAACAATATCCTTCTGATAAACCTCAGTTTGATGATTCAAATCTATTGTATACAAATGAACTAGAAGGAGGTGTGGTTGTAGGGATTAAAAAAGAAGCACCTGAAGATGCTCCAAAGGTACTTCCAGGTACAATTGTCAAAATGGATTATGTAGGATGGCTACCAACAGGATGTTTATTTGATAGTTCTTTTCTTCCGGGAATGAATCCTTTAAGTTTTCTTGTTGGTAATAATCAAGCAATACCAGGTATTGAAGAGTCTATAATAACCCTTAAAAAAGGTAACGTTGCGAGAATTGTTATTCCAGCTGAAAAAGCTTATGGCGCAAATGGAATAAGTGGATTGATACCTCCTAATTCACCACTATATTTTGAAGTTGAGATTTTGGATGTTCAAGTTACCGGGGAAAAAATTGATTAATTTTCAGGCGAATCCCATCTTGCAAAAATACTATTAAAAACTGAAAAAATGATGATTTTTAGATCAAAAAATAAACTCATTTTTTCTATATATTCTATATCGAATTTAATCTTTTCACTTGGTTCCAAGTCATATGAGCCACTTATTTGAGCTAAACCTGATAAACCTGGTGTTACTTTGAGTCTTTCATCAAATTCAGGGATTGTTTTAGTGAATTCATTGTGTAGCTCAGGTCTTTCAGCCCTAGGACCAACGAAGCTCATCTCTCCTCTAATAATGTTTAATAGTTGAGGTATTTCATCTAATGCAGTTTTTCTTAATATATGACCAATCTTTGTGATTCTTGGGTCATTCTTTGTTGACCATACGGCACCAGAAATTTTTTCAGCATCCGGTATCATTGTCCTAAATTTATATACTTTAAATATCTTTTTATTTTTACCTATCCTATTTTGAGAATAAAAAATTGGCCCTCTATCTTCAAGCCAAATTAGTAAAGGTATAATAAATATAACTACAATCCAAAGTGGCCATAATAATGGAAATAATAAGCCTCCAAAAACCATAGATAAATCAAGTAATCTTTTAAGCTTATAAGTCTTAATATTCATTATTTATTCCATCCTCCTGATAACCATCTGAACAAACCATATAAAAACCCCAAGCCCCATGATATATGCATTGATAAAACTATGAATGGTATTAAAAAGATAGAGGTTATCGAAGAAGATTTTGACCAAATTAATACTATTAGTAGCAGCCATAAAATTGATATGAATCCAAAGAAAGAATTTAAAAAAATTAAAAAATTACCTTGAATCATAATATTGGAAATTACAACACTTAAAATAAATAAAACAAATAAAACTGGAGCTAATTGTCTTAATTTTAAGGATTCGGGATGAACAGAAAGAGTCTTTGTTTTCCATAAACCATACCTGAAAAATTGCTTTATTAACCCAAATAAAGAACTTCTTACAAAGTAATCTACGATTAAATCAGTGATTAATATTACTTTTTTGCCACTTTTTCTCAACCTTATATTCAGTTCATAATCTTCATTAATTTGAAACTCCTCATTGAACCCACTATGTTCTAATAGATCCAAAGTTCTCCAACAACCAAGATAGACTGTGTCTGTTTCAAGGTATTTATCTGAATCTAATGGGTCAGATTTTATTTTTCTATAATTTACACCACCCATTGCATACCCTGAATTCATCACATCAGCAATAACCTTTGTAAAATAACTGGTGCCAACAGCTCTTTGAACAGATCCTGCATTTCCACCACTGCTATCAATTATGGCTTGCCAACATTCAAAGATATAATCTTTTGGATATATTGAATGGGCATCGGCTCGAATAATTATTGAGTTATCTTTTTTATATTTACTTTTCTCAATTCCAATGTTCATCGCATATGATTGATATAAATTTGGATTTTTAAATATTTTAAAATTTAAATCTTCAAATTTTTCATTTATTACCTCAATTGTTTTATCTGTGCTCATTCCATCAACAATGATGAATTGAACATTAAAGTTATCTGAATCAATACTTCTGCAATTCAAAAGGGATTTTATACAATTTTCAATAAATTTTTCTTCATTTCTTGTTGGAATAATTACTGAAATATCAACTATAGAATTCTCCTTAATCATTTCTAATACCAAAGCCTTCCATTATTTTTTTTCAAATACTTTAAAGCTTTTGATTTAAATGGATTCCTGTTTTTGGTGTTCAATTTACTAAAGCCTTCTGATAAAGCTAAAAAGAATTTTAGCAATTTAAAATTTATTACTGACTTAATAAAATAAAATGAACACCATATAGATAAATGAACAATTAAATAAAGTAAAGGAAGGTGTTTGAAAGAAACCCATATTCTATTTCTGATACTGTAGTATGCTTCATCTTTTAATTTACTTCTTTTATCAACTACTGATTTCTTGGGCTCGTGAATAATTTCAATTTCAGGATAATAAATGATTTTTTTATTTTCCTTAATTATTTCTGAACTTATATCAAGTTCTTCAAGGCCATAAAAAAGATCAGTGTCATATCCACCGACTTTAACAAATGTTTCTCTAAGCAACACATGGCCAGCTCCAATATAGTAAGAAACGTCTGATTCAATATCCTGAATATTTTTAGTCAAAAATCTTTTTAATTTACTAAATGGGATCTGCAGGCCATCTGAATCCTCTCTTAAAATAATTTTAAAAGCCATTCCAGCTATTTCCTCACTAGAAGAGAATTTAATCAAAATCTTCTCTAAAGAATCTTTATTTACAAAATATGCATCATCATCGAGAAATACCATGACCGACCCTTCAGAAGACTCAACTAATTTATTTCTTGCACCTGCAACCCCAGAAGGTTTATCAGACCTTATCCACTTTATTGACTGACCCTTGAACTTATCTTCAATCTGTTCTCTAATATTAATTTCGGAGGCATCATCCAAGACAACTATGTTAGCTTTAATAGTTTGATCTAAAGAACTTTGAATTGCTCTTTGGATTTCTTCGACTCTATCTTTAGTTGCGATCAATACAGTTATGTCTTTTTCATTAAACATTTTATATTTCAGATAGTAATTTTAAATATTTTTTTGATGAAGAATCTAAAGAAAATCTGTCAATATTTTTAAATCCTTTATCAACGTGCCTTATCTTTAATTCATCATTATTTAAATAATTTTTTATTGCTTTTACCAAATCATCTATATTGTTTTTTTTGGCAATTTGACCCGCCTCTCCATTGAGCAAAATTTCTCCCAATCCTCCATCCTTGCAAGACGATATTATTGGTGTTCTTAATGCTTGAGCCTCAACTGCAACTCTCGGCAAACCTTCCCACAATGATGGAATAACAATCATTCTTGCTTTTTTAATGTAATTTAATGGATTGTTTATTTCACCTTTAAAAATTACTTTAGAAGATAAATTTAAATCTTTAACAACTCTTTTTAACATATTTTTTTCTTCTCCGTCTCCAACTATTATCAAATTTAATTTATCGTTTTTTAACTTTGAAAAAGCATTTATGAGCAATTTAAAATTTTTTTGTTTAGTTAATCTTCCTAGCCCTAAAATATAATTATTTGACTCCAAATCAATATCATCAGACGCATTAAAATCGTTTTGATTTTCAAAATGTGGATTATAAATATGAGTTATATTGCTTTCTAACCCAGTCATTTTTTTTAGCATTCCCATTAAACTTACAGACTCGGCAACAACCCTATTTGCGCTACTAAAAACTTTTCTCCAAATGAATCTTCTAAAATAATTATTTCTAGGATAGCCCTGTATGCTAACAATAAATTTTGTATTTTTATTTCTGGATAATTTTAGTGATATCCATGCTATAAAAGGCATCATTGATACAAACAAAAATTCAGGTTTAGTTTTTTTTAAGTACTTAGACAATGTAATAATTGTTCTTAAAGAAATAATTAAAGAGGTAAACCTAAATTTCAGATAGCCCCTTGTAGGAAATTTTTTGAATATTGTTGAAAGATGTACTAAGTTCATATTTTGAGCAAACTCCATATCTTCCCACTCTTTATGAACACTTAATAAATCAACACTAAAATTATTTTCGGAAAATTTTTTTGATAGTCCAAAAGTTGCTTCTTTAACTCCTACAGGGTTAAGAAAAGGTGAAAAAATAGCTATTTTTTTATTCAATGTAAATCCTTTTGACCATTTTTTTTGACCTTTCTATCCAAGAATATTTAATAGCTAGCTTAGATGAATTTTTAGAAATTCTCTTATTTAATTCTTTATCATTAATCAAGGTATTAATTTTTTCAACCATACTTTCAGGGTTATCAGGCTCAAAAAGAAGGCAATTTATATTATTTTCTAAAACTTCCGTATTTGATGGAATATCTGAGGCAATTATCGGCTTACCTACAGACATATACTCAAAAAGCTTCATTGCAGAAGTATAATTTTTAGATTTATTATTTTTTGCTGAAGAAGGCAGGAGAAGTATATCTGATTTATTCAATAAATCTGGAACATTAGAATAATTTACTTGACCAATAAAATTAATATTTTTGATTTCTTTTTTATTTACAATTTTCTCGTAGTAGTCAACATCTTCTTTTAAACCGCCAATTATTTGAAAATCAACATTATTAATGTATTTTGCTGAATTTATAATTAAATCAATTCCTTTTGATTTTGATAAAGACCCACAATAAGTTAATAATGGAGTACTATTTTTACTAGTTTTATTATTTTTAAACTTTATTAGGTCAACACCATCATGCAAAGTCTCAATTCCTTTTAGATTTTTTATTTTTCTGAATTTATTAAATAGATCTTCAGATAGTTTATTGGTAACTGCAAAACAAACAGTTTTTTCTGAAATCATTAACCCTATTTTAAATATTAATCTTGATAAAAAAGGTGGAATATCATGAAATTCTACAACACATCTTTTTGAAAAGATTGCACAAAATAGATAACTAAATGGAGTATTGTCTCTAAATATATAAAAATCTCCATTTAATTTTGAACCTAACCTTGCAGATTTTATACCCCATAATAAATTAACAATGAAAGAAAAAATTCTATAAAAAAACTTCGGCATTATAGATCTATATTTATAAGGATCTATAAAGTCGACCAGATTGTGATCAAAAACTTTTTTAACATTATAAAAATTAAAAACACTAGTTTTATGGGAAATTTCATTTTGAATTCTTTTTGGGCTTATTAAAACAACTTCATTATTTAAACTTGAAAGGGCTTCAATCATTTTAATTATTTGAACTCCATGAGCCTTTTCAGTCGGTAATCTTGCGTTTGTGATGTAAACTATCTTCAAAATATTGTTATAAGTATATAAAATTGTATTCTTATTAATTGTAAATAATATGGTCAGAGAAATCACTTTCAACAATTCAATAATAAATGATGCTTCAAGTTGTTATGTAATTGCCGAGATTGGAAATAACCATCAAGGTGATGTAAATAATGCAAAAAAATTAATTCAGGCAGCTAAATCTAGTGGTGCATCTGCTGTCAAATTCCAGAGGAGAGATAATAAGGAGCTATTTACAAGCGAGATGTTCGATTCTCCTTATGCGGGGCCACAAAGTTTTGCCCCAACTTATGGTGAGCATAGGGATAAACTAGAATTATCAGATAATGATTTTGAAGAAATTTATAAATATTCAAAAAAAATTGATATAGATTTCTTTGTTACACCTTTTGACTTAAAGAGTGCTGACTTTTTAAATGAACTTGGATTAGAAAGTTATAAAATTGCATCTGGAGACCTAACAAATTTTCCTCTAATAGAAAAAGTAGCAAATTTTCAAAAACCAATGATAATTAGCACTGGGGCTAGTGATTTCTCAGAAGTTGAAAAAACATTTAACTTTGCAAAAAATATTAACCATAGAATTATACTTCTTCAATGTACATCAATTTATCCTGCAAAACCTATAACAATCAATTTAAACGTTATTAAAACATTTAGAGATAAGTTTGTTGATACTGTAATAGGGTATTCAGGCCACGATTCAGGCATATCAATTCCAATTGCAGCATATTCACTTGGAGCAAGAGTGATTGAAAAACACTTCACTTTAGATAGGACTCAAAAAGGGACAGACCATCAATTTTCATTGACACCTGAGTTGTTAGAAGAACTTGTTACAGAACTTGAAAATGTTAAATTGTCTTTGGGAGATGGTAATAAAAAATTACTTTCTGAAGAAAAGTTGGCAAGATTTAAGATGGGTAAAAAAATTATATCTTCCAAGGATCTTAGTAAAGGCACTAAATTAACAATTGAAGATTTACTATTTAAATCCCCTGGTGACGGAATACCTCCGAGTGAAATAGATAAAGTTTTAGGAAAGAAAATAACAAAGGACTATCTATACGAAGAAAATATTAAATTTGAAGATTTAGAATAAATATGAAATCAGTAAATGAATATTTATCAAATATTTCTCCTTCAATTAAAGAAAAATTTAAAAAAATAAAATTTATTGTTTTTGATTTTGATGGAGTGTTTACAGATAATCAAGTTTACACAGATCAAAATGGTATAGAATCTGTTGTTTCA
>JAYYQG010000035.1:0-12979 GCA_036128515.1 Chloroflexota bacterium | reverse complement strand
GGTAAGAACGAGGTCACCAGTTCAACTCTGGTTGTGGGCTCCATAGCAGAATTTTAAAAATAATAGTAAAATATCGATTGGATAAAATCCGGAGGTAAAAAAAATGGGTAAACAAGTTTACGACAGAAGCAAACCCCACGTTAACGTGGGTACTATTGGTCACGTTGACCATGGTAAAACAACTATGACTGCAGCCATCACTGCATGTTTGGCAGCAAAACAGGATAATGTATCTTTTAGAGCCTTTGACTCTATTGATAATGCTCCAGAAGAAAAAGAACGTGGTGTTACAATTGCAATTACTCACGTTGAGTATGAAACAGACACAAGACATTACGCGCACGTTGATTGTCCTGGACACGCTGATTACATTAAAAATATGATTACTGGTGCAGCTCAAATGGATGGTGCCATACTTGTTGTTAGTGCACCTGATGGCCCTATGCCACAAACAAGAGAGCATTTACTGCTTGCAAGACAGGTTAATGTTCCAAAAATTGTTGTTGCACTTAATAAAACTGATGTAATGGACGATGAAGAACTTCTTGAATTAGTTGAGATGGAAGTTAGGGAATTGTTAACAGAATATGGATTCCCAGGTGATGACACTCCAATTGTAAGAGTAAGTGCATTAAAAGCGCTAGAAGAAGAAGGAAATGGTGAGTGGTCTGAGAAAGTAATAGAACTTATGAGTCAAGTTGACGAATATGTTCCAATTCCAGAAAGACCAACAGACCTTCCTTTCTTGATGCCTGTTGAAGACGTATTCAGTATTAAAGGAAGAGGTACAGTTGTAACTGGTCGAGTTGAAAGAGGTGAGGTAAAAGTTGGTGAGGAAGTTGAAATAGTTGGTTTTGGTCAAAGTCAGAAAACAACTATCACAGGTGTTGAAATGTTCCACAAATCTTTAGAATCAGGAATTGCTGGTGATGCAGTTGGTTGTTTAGTTAGAGGACTTGAAAGAGAAGACATAGCTAGAGGTGCTGTTGTTTGTAAACCTGGGACTCTAAAGCCTGGAACAAAAGCTAAAGCTCAAATATATGTTTTAACTAAAGAAGAAGGTGGAAGACATACTCCATTTTTCTCTGGTTACAAGCCTCAATTTTACATTAGAACTACTGATGTTACCGGAACTATTACACTGCCAGAAGGCACTGAAATGTTAATGCCTGGTGACAATACTACCGTTGATCTTGAGTTAATGTATCCAGTTGCTCTTGAAGAGGAATTGAGATTTGCTGTAAGAGAAGGTGGCAGGACTGTTGGTTCTGGAGTTATAACTTCAGTAGAAGGTTAGTATAAAAAAAGGTAAGTAGATGGCTAAAACTGGCTCTAGAGTTCTAATTACTCTCGTTTGCACGGAATGCAAAGAAAGAAATTATCACTCTCAAAAAAATAGACGAAATACTACTGATAGAATTGAATTGGTAAAATTTTGTAAAAAACCTGTTTGCAGAAAAAGAACTTTGCATAGAGAAAGTTAATTATGTCTTCTAATAACAAAGTTACTCAGAGTAATACAAGACCTTCAGCATCAAAATCTGCTGGCTTAATATGGTCAGAACTTAAGAAAGTAACATGGCCCACAAGAAAAGAAGCAATAAGGCTTACGGTTTTAGTCTTAATTATTTCTGGTGTAATAGGGGCCATACTTTCGGTTATTGATTTTGGATTTGCTGAATTATTCAAGTTTTTGACAGAAAGTTAAATTAATATGTCTGAATTAACAAAAAATGAAATAGAGCCTCGATGGTACATTCTCCATTGTTACTCTGGTCAGGAAGATCGCGTAAAAAAGAATCTTGACCAAAGGGTTGAAACTATGGGTTTGCATAAAAATGTATTCGAAGTAGTTGTGCCTACTGAAGAGGAGGTTGAAGTTAAAGATGGTGAAAGGCAGACTGTTGAAAAAAAAATGTATGCCGGTTATATCTTGGTGAGCATGATTCTAGATGACCAAACTTGGTACAATGTTAGAAATACTCCTGGTGTTACAGGGTTTATTTCTGCGGAGGATGAAAAAGATACTCGACCAAAGCCAGTACCTCTTTCAGACTCTGAAGTAGAACATATTTTTTCTAGAATGAATGCAGATTCTCCTAGAGTAAGGGTTGGCTTTAGTGAAGGTGATTCAGTTAAAATTACTGATGGTCCGTTTGCAGAGTTTTTAGGAACAGTTGAATATGTTGATGAAGATAAAGGTAAAGCAAGAGTACTTGTGTCATTTTTTGGAAGAGATACTCCTGTTGATCTTGATTTTCTTCAGCTAGAAAGAAATTAAAAAATGGCAAAAAAAATACAAGCAATAGTAAAACTTCAAATTGAAGGTGGTGCTGCAACTGCAGCTCCTCCAGTTGGTCCTGCCTTAGGTCAACATGGAGCAAACATCATGGCATTTGTAAAAGAATATAATGAGAAAACCGCATCTATGAAGGGTGACGTAATACCAGTTGAGATTACTATTTTTCAGGATAAATCATTTACTTTTGAATTAAAGAGCCCTCCAGCAGCAGCACTGATTTTAAAGGCAGCAAAGATTCAAAAAGGTGCCTCTGAGAGTGGTGTTCAAGTGGTTGGAAAAATAACATTTGACCAAGCTAAGGAAATTGGTAAACAAAAAATGCAAGACTTAAATGCCATGGATGAAGAAGCTGCAGCAATGATTATTGCAGGTACAGCTAGAAGTATGGGTATTGAGGTTGAAGGAGCCTGATAGGAGTCAAAGGATGAAAAAAAGTAAAAGATATTTAGACATAAAGAGTAAGATTGAAGATAAAGAGTATTCATTAAATGATTCTCTAAACTTAATTAAAGATATTTCTTCAGCAAAATTTGATGAATCTGTAGAAATTCATTTATTGACTAATGCTGATCCTAAAAATGCTGACCAACAACTAAGAACAGTTGCTGATTTACCTCATGGAACTGGAAAGCAAGTAAGAGTATTAGTTTTTGCTGAAGGTGATGCAGCTGTTTCAGCAAAAGAAGCAGGTGCAGACTATATTTCTGATGAAGAAATAGTTAAAAACATTGAAAAAGGTTGGCAGGATTTTGACGTTGCAATTGCTACTCCAGACCAAATGAGTAAAATTGGTAAATTGGGTAAATTTTTAGGCAGAAAAGGTTTAATGCCAAATCCAAAAACCGGAACTGTTGTTCAACCTCAAAATATTTCTCAAGCTATTTCAGCATCAAAAAAAGGAAGAACAGAAATTAAAATAGATAGTTCTTCAGTTATTCATTTTAATGTTGGCAAATCAAGTTTCACTGCTGATCAATTAATTGAAAATACCAAGAGTGTAATAAAAACAATAATGGATTCAAAACCTGAAGGCATCAAAGGTCGCTTAATGAAAAAAGCTTCAATTAGTACCAGCATGAGCCCAGGAATCGATCTTAATATTGATGACCTTGAGTCCTCAGTAAGTTAGATTTGACCAATTTTTTTCTTTAGCATATTATAAGTTCTGCTTAAGACAGTAGGTGCTTTGCTTAATTTCCTACCGAGGTACAAAAAAAATATAAATTGTAAGGTATCTCGAGCTAAGCTCGAGATTTTTTTATGCCAAATAAAAGAAATGTAAAACAACTTGAAGAACTAACTGGTCTTTTTAAGGAATCAGAATATTTAGTATCGACCGAGTATAAAGATATATCAGCAAACACAATGGTTGCATTAAGAAAGCAACTTAATTCAGTTGGTGCTAAATACAGAATAGTAAAAAATAATATTGCACACTTAGCAGCTAGTGATGCTGATATTGCAGATTTTAGTAATTACATAAAGGGAACCTGTGCGCTTTTGATTACCGACCTAGATCCTGCCCAAGCTTCAAAACAGTTGTACAAAGTTATTAAAGATGAAGATTTAAATATTACCGTTCTAGGTGCTGTTTTAAATGGAGAAATTATTGAAAGTAATAAAGTAGAACAACTTTCTAAATTGCCATCTAAAAATGAGTTAATTGCTAAAGCTGTCGGGCAGATTGGTGCACCATTAACTGGATTTGTGTATTCACTAAGCTCACAAATTAATTCTTTAGTAAATGTATTAAACAATATCGCTGATTCAAAGAAATAGTAATAAAGGAGAACTATGTTAGAAGAAGAAAAGAAAAACGAAGAACCAAAAGCTGAAGAGGCTCCAGCTGAAGAACCAAAAGCTGAAGAACCAAAAGCTGAAGAGGCTCCAGCTGAAGAACCAAAAGCTGAAGAAGCTCCAGCTGAAGAACCAAAAGTTGAAGTTAATTTATCTGGAACAGCTAAAGAAATTTTAGAGTCTGTAAAAAGTATGACAGTATTAGAGTTATCTGAACTTGTAAAAGCGTTACAAGATGAATTTGGTGTTGTTGCCGCTGCCCCTGCAGCTGCTCCCGCAGCAGGAGCTGCAAGTAGTGATGGCGGAGATCAAGCTTCATCATCTGATGACGATACTGCTAACGTAACATTAAAATCTTTTGGAGCAAACAAAATTGCTGTAATCAAAGTTGTTAGAGCTTTAACAAGCTTGGGATTAAAAGAAGCAAAAGATTTAGTTGAGGGAGCACCGTCTCCTGTAAAAGAAGGCGTTCCTAAGGCAGAAGCTGAAGATGCAAAGAAGCAACTCGAAGAAGCTGGTGCTGAAGTAGAAATATCTTAATTAATAAGAGGGCAACAAAGCCCTCTTATTAATCTATTCTTCTGAATCATCCTTTTTATTATTGTCTTTGTCCTTAGACGGCCTTTCTCCATGCCAAGTATTGTATTCAAAGGAATTTTTAAATTCTTTTTGTGTTCCACATTTCTTACATTTTCCCATGCTAACAGGCCCGTTAGGTGGCTCGATAACCCAATGGCATGTTTCGCTATTATCAATACAAATATTGGTACTTTTTTCTGGTTTATCGGTTGATTTAGACAATGTTGCTCCTTAAAGTTGGTATTAATAAATTTATCATTAATTTAATTTATGTGCATTAGATTTAATTGAAAGATTATAAAAATCTCATTGTGTTAGAATAAATATCTGTTTTAGATGATAAATAAATTAAGGGATTTAGATGGCAACCAAAAAAACTACAAAGAAAAGTTCAGTAAAAGGAAAAGTTGAACCAAAAAAAACAAAAACTGCATCTAAAAAGGTAAGTACAAAAAAAACAATAAAAAAATCAGTTTCGAAGAAATTAGTAATTTCTTCGAAAAATGTCTTAAAAGTTTATAAGGGAACTAATATTGAAGTTACTGCCTTGGATAAGATTAGTATTGATATTTATGAAGGCGAAATGGTTGCAATTATGGGGCCAAGTGGTTGTGGTAAAACAACATTGTTAAATTGCTTATCTGGACTAGATTCAATTGATAGTGGAACTATAAAGCTTCAAGATATGGAATTAGAGAAGCTATCTGATGATAAGTTAAGTGAATTTAGAGCCAAAAATATGGGATTTGTTTTTCAATCATTCAATTTACTTCCCGTACTTACTACAGTAGAAAATGTTGAACTGCCCTTACTTGTATCAGGGACGTCACCAAAAAAAGCAAGAAAACTATCTGAAGCAAAACTAGATGACGTTGGTCTTTTAGAATGGGCTACTCATCTACCTGGAGAACTATCGGGTGGTCAAAGGCAAAGAGTGACCCTGGCTAGAGCATTAGTAAACGAGCCCGCAATAGTTTGGGCTGATGAACCCACAGGAAATTTGGACAGCACAAATGAATTAGAAATTATGGATTTATTAACAGATTTAAATAAAAGAAATAATCAGACCTTCGTGATTGTGACTCATTCTAATTATGTAGGCGGAAGAACCAATAGAATAATAAACATGAAAGATGGAAAAGTAGTTTAACTTATGGAAGAAAAAGTATTTGGCCTACCAGCTGGTCTTCTTGCAAATAGCATGATAGCAATATTAATTGCTATTTCAATTATTTTATTATTTGGAGGGCTAAGAAGATTTATTCTTGTAAAAATGGGCACAAGGAATATACCTCGAAGGAAAGGTCAAAGTACATTAATAGTAATGGGGCTTATGTTAAGTTCTATTATTGTTGCAGTTTCTTTAGGTATTGGAGATACAGTTAGATATTCTGTTCGTTCTGTCGTATTTGACTCAGCAGGAAATATAGATGAAACCATTGATGGCCCTGGTAAACAATTATTTGGAGTTGAATATTTTGAGTACTCTGAATTTGAGAATGTAGAAAAATTAGCCTCAACCAACATAAACATTGATGGAGTTATGCCTTATATTGAAATTGACCTCCCTGCAGAAAATGATATTTCTGGAATTGCTGAAAGTAGGGTTCAGGTTAGAGGTTATAACCCAAAATACACAGACAGTTTTGATGAGATTAAAAACATAAATGATGAATTTACTAATATAGACTCTCTAGGTAACGGGCAAGTCTTTATAAATTCTGCATTGAGTGAAACTCTAAATTTAAACAAAGGTGACACAATTGGAATTTATATTAATTTAGAAAAAAAAGAATTTGAAGTAAATGATGTTTTGAAATCTGGAAGTATTGCTGGTGCAAATATAACTCCGACAATATCTTTTAATTTATCAGCTTTACAAAGCTTACTAGGTAAAGAAAACATGATAACAAATATTGCCATATCAAATTCTGGTGATCAGGATGAAGCTCTTGAGTTATCCGATGATGTTACTCAATTCTTAAGATTAAATTTAACGAACAAGCAAGTCGCCAACAAATTCTTTGAAATACTATCTTCAAATGAGATTCCAAATTTGATTATGGAAGAAGCTAAATCCATTGAACAGACTGACAGTGAAACATATGAAGAATTAGTTAGAATAGCTACTGACCTCGAAGATAATAATTTTAATGAAGAATTTATTACTTCTGTTGGTGATTATCAGTTACAGTTAATTATTCTTGGAGCTTTAGATAAAGCAGGTTTACAAGTCGAAGCTGCACAATTATTAATGATGTTTGGCGACTTGACTACGTTAAGGGTCGATGATTCAAAAAACAATGGAGTTAAATTAGCAGAAACTGTTGCTTCTGGAGTCACGACAATATTCTCAATTTTTGGGTCTTTCTCAATAATGGTTGGAATGTTGCTTATATTTTTAGTATTCGTTTTACTGGCTGCTGCAAGATCAACTGAATTAGGCATGGCAAGAGCTGTCGGGCTAAAAAGAAGAGATTTGATTCAGTTATTTACTTATGAGGGAACTGTATATTCTTTTTTAGCTGCAATAGCTGGAACTTTAATTGGTATAGGCTTAAGTTTTGGACTTGTATACATTCTTCAAGATTTAATTGATGCTGGAACATTTGTTATTAAACCATATTTTTCAGTTACATCAATAATTATTTCATTTTCCGCAGGCTTAATACTTACTTTTATAACTGTATTTGCATCTGCTTACAGGGCAAGTAATTTAAATATTGTTGTTTCTATCAGGGGTCTTAAAGAAGAATTTGTAAAAAAAGCATCTTTATCAACAAAATTAAAAATTAAAAATTTATTATTTGATCTCATTTTTCCAATTAAGCAAATTTTAAGAATTATTATTGGTGAAGGTGGAAGATTAAGAAACTTACTTGTTTTATTAATTTTTCCAATTTCATGGCCAATAAGCATCTTTACATCATTATTTAAATTATTTGGAAAGCATGCTTATGCATTATTGGGTGCATTTTCGTTGTTTTTAATTTTTCTTGCATTTCAAACTGAAGGAACAGCATTCTTAAGTTTCGGTGCAACAGGTTTAGCTTTATCAATTGGACTTCTTATTAGATTTTTGAGCACAATATTTTTCAGTGACCAAGAAGATATTAGTCAGATTGCAGGCACATTCGAAGGAGGCTTAGTATTGTTAGTTGCTAATATACCATTGGATTTTGCACTATATGATTTTGCTTCTGAATGGTCTCAACCCGGGCCATGGTTCTGGCCTTTAGGGGGTGGAATAAATACTGCTGCAGCTGTTTGGCTTGTAATGAGTAATAATAGACTATTAATTTATTTATTAAACCTTATTCTTTCAAGATTCTCAGGGCTTAAAGCGGTAACTAAGACGGCAATAAGTTACCCAATGGCTTCAAAATTTAGAACCGGTCTAACTGTTGCTATGTTCTCTTTAATTATCTATACATTAATGATATTTTCAGTTTTAAATGGAATTAATGATATTTCTACAGATCAGCCAGACAGAATAACTGGAGGCTATGATATAAAAGGAACAATAAGTTCAGATAATTCTATACAAGGTGATATAAGGAATTCTTTGAATATGCAAGACTTTATAGTTGTAGCTGGTTCATCAAGTATTGATATCGATGCGAAAGAATTGGATGGAGAAAATACAACATTTAAAGGTTCAAGATTAATATCTTTAGAAAATAGTTTTATAGCCACAAATAAATGGCAACTTTCATATTATGACCCTAAATATGGTTCTAGTAATAGAGAGGTATGGGAATCATTAAAAAGCAATAAAAATTTGGTTTTGGCAAGTGGTTCGATTGTAGAGTCAGGTGACCCATTTGGTCCACCTGACAGATCCTTTAAAACTTCTTTGATTAAGCCTGGCGACCTTAAAGAAATAGATGCTTTTGACATTCAAGTGAAAAAAAGTCGAAGTGCAGATGAAGGAACAAAGCTAACAGTTATAGGTGTAATTGAAAATCTTGCAGGTGGAACAGGTTTTGGAGCTGGTGGAGCAAGATTCTATTCTGCAGAAAATCTTGTCTCTGAAATAGCAGGAGAAGAAATTCCTAATAATACATATTATTTTTCTTTAGTTGATAAAGAAAATGCATCTGATTATTCACAAAGATTAGAAAAAATATTTCTAGCAAATGGCATGAATGCTGAAAGTTTGATAGATAACATTAAAGAAGAACGAGAAACAAGTAATGCATTCAACAAATTATTTCAGGGATTTAGTGGATTAGGTTTAGTTGTTGGTATCGCAGCAATAGGAGTATTGTCAGTTAGGGCAGTTGTTGAGAGAAGGCAGTCTGTTGGAGTGCTCAGGGCTATTGGTTTTAGATCAAGCATGATAAGAGCGCAATTTTTAATTGAATCATCTTTTATTACCTTAATTGGAATTGTTATAGGAATATTCCTTGGAATAATGCAGTCATACTTCATTTTTAGAGAAATTTCTAAAGAACTTGAAGGAGCAACATTTTCAGTGCCGATAGGTGAAGTAGGCTTTTTGATAATAATTACAGTAATAGCATCAATATTGGCTAGCGTAATTCCTGCTAATGAGGCAAGTAAAATATATCCAGCCGAAGCTCTGAGGTACGAGTAAATGACCAAAATAAAAATTGAATTTGAGAATACTTCAATTGATGCTGTTCTGAATAACTCGGAAACTGCAGATAAAATAAAGAAAATTTTACCATTATCAAATTCTGTAAATACATGGGGAGATGAAATTTATTTTTCAATTGGTGTTAATGATGGTGAAATTGATTCTAAAGAAGTTGTAAATCTTGGTGATTTAGGTTATTGGCCACCGGGAAACGCTTTTTGCCTATTTTTTGGCCTAACTCCTGCAAGTGAGGGCGATAAAATTATGCCAGCTAGTCCAGTAAATATTATTGGAAAAATTTTGAGTGATTTGGAAATTCTTAAAAGTATAAAAAGTGGCGAGAAAGTATCAGTAAAATTAGTTTAATTTTTTTAAATGAAAAATTCCTACCGGCCAATAAAAAGAAATATCATTATTTAAAATTTTAATTCCAAAAAAGCTCTTTATTTTTTCATCTGAATTTTGAAATTTATCTTTTAATATTTTTTTATCTTTATTAGATGTACCAGATCTTTCCATCCAGTCATTCAAATTCATTGTTACCCTTGATTGGATAATATCTAAAAAACTGAATTTAGATATTTTTAATATATTTTTCCATTCAATTAAAGATAAATTTTTTATGTGACTTTTATCTCTTATTAATTCAACTTCTTGATGCCAATTATTTAATTTAATTTGGTCTGAAGTTATTGTATCAACGATTATGAATTCTCCTTCATCTTTTAAAACTCTGTGAACTTCACTGCAAAATTTTTCAACATCAAGGAAATGGTGAGCAGCAGTTCTGCATGTCACAATATCAAATTCTTTGTCACTATAATTTAATTCTTCAGCAGAACAAATATTAAAATTTAGATTATTTATCTTTCTTTCTTTCATGATTTTTTTTGCTTCATTTATCATTCCTTCAGATATATCAGTTGCTTCAACTTTTTCACATGATTTTGATAGTTCAAAAGCAGCGAATCCTGCACCAGTTCCAATATCAAGTCCAGATTCTAATTTTTTTTTATTAAATAAGTTAGAAAGAATATCAAGACTCTCACCAGCAGAAAAAGTTTTACTTGAGGAATAAAATTTAGCTTGATTATTGAATTGTTCTTTAGCGTCCATAATTTTTAGTATATATTGTATTAATGTTAAGTAATATTTTATTTGTTTTTTTTGGTGGTGCTATTGGGGCAATAGCAAGGTTTTTAATTAGTTTAAACTTCCAAAAAGTTGGAGGTTTTCCAATATCAACTTTAATTGTTAATATTTTTGGTTCATTAATTTTTGGATTTATTTACAATTTAAGTTCTTACAAAAGTGATAATTGGGTGCATTATTTTTTGCTTGCCGGTTTTGCAGGTGCATTTACAACATTTTCTACATGTGCTTTTGAGACAGTACAAATGTTTAGAAACGATGATTATGCTTTAGGAATTCTAAATTTGGTTTTAAATAATTTATTGTGTGTAGTTTGTATTTTATTGGGTATGAAAATTTCTGAGACTATTTAATAATGGATCTTTTTTATAACGAAAATTTATGGACAGTTGGACATTTTTTAATGTGGATGGTTGTTGGAAGGTTTTTATTTAAAAGTTGGCTGATAATGATATTTTTATCAGTTGCATGGGAAGCTTTTGAATATTATCTTCCTTATGAGATTGCAAAAGAACCGTGGTTAAATAAATTTACAGATTTAATTGCAAATAGCTTAGGTTTTTATGTTGGCTTAAAGATTAGGAAATATTTTGAAAAAGAAAATAATAGCTAATGTTTTGAATTGATTCATTTTTAATTAAATTTCTGGAAAAAGTTATAATGTTACTTGATTCTATAAATTAATGGACTAAGGAAAATTGAATGTGTGGAGTTTTGTTGGTTTATTCTAAAAAAGACCAACTTAATCAAAAAAAATGCATAAGTGCCTCAAAAAAAATATTTTCAAGAGGGCCAGATTTTAATTTTTCAAGATTTAAATTTGATAATAAACTTTTTCTATCTCAAACAGTTTTATCAATTACTGGTAAACCTGAATTAAACTTAGAATACACCAAGTCAAACAACAATAGGTTTGAAATTTTATTTAATGGAGAAATTTATAATTTTAAAGAATTACAGAAAGAATATCTTGATAAAAATGACCTCTATAATTTATCTGGTTCTGACACAGAAACGATTATAAATTTACACCAATTATATAATCCTTTAGATGTTAGAAAAATGATTGAAGGTATGTTTGCTTATGTTGTTTTTGATTCAAAACAAAGCAAAGTTTTTATTTCAAGGGACATAATAGGTGAAAAGGTTCTATATGAGTATGAAGATGATAGTATATTTATTATATCTTCCCAACTTGGACCCATATTAGAAATTGTTGAGAATATTAAAATAAATAGAAATGCATTAAAGAGATACTTTTTTACTAGACATTTACTTACTCAAAAAGAGACAGTTTATGAAAATATAAATGTTTTCCAGCCAGGTCAATCAGTTGAAGTTGATTTAATAAACTACAATAAAAAAATACTTGACCATGAGCAATTATCAGACTTAATTGATTCGTCTTCAATTAGTAATAATTTAAATAAGTCAGATCAGGAAATTTTGATTGAAGTTGATAATCTTTTTCAAGAAAATGCAAAATTTATTAAGCCTGATATTCCATATTTTAGTGTAGTAAGTGGAGGAATAGATTCTTCTTTAGTAAGCAAATATTTAAAAGAACAGACAAATATTGCTCCAAAATATATTTGTCTTCAATTTCCAGGAAAAGACAACGTAGCATCTGAAGTAAAAAATTTTGAAAAATTTCTTAACGATAAAATTGAGCAAATAAATGTAAATGTTGATCTATTCGAAAATTTTCTTGAAGAGAGTTATAGATCAATTTGCATGCCATTACCAACCCATTCATTCATTTCTCAGGCAATATTGGCAAGAGAAGTAAATAAAAATGGAGCAAAAATTCTTTTTACTGGTGATGGTGGAGATGAATTATTTGGAGGCTATGAATTTTATAAAACACTTGAGTATGATAAAGAATACAAATACAATCCTTCTGTTTATAGTGGTATTTTTAATCAAGGTGTAACTTTTAATAATTTTGATATAAAAGAGTATTTAGATCAAAGTAACAATATGTGGTTAAATACAAAAAAACATTATGAAAAATTTGGTCTAGTTGAAAGTAATATTAATTCAATTTTATTTCTAGATACCCAAATACAATTAGAATCTGTTGGGATTCGTGCATCAGATACAATGAGTATGATGTCTTCAGTTGAGTCAAGAGGATTCTTTCTTACGAAAAAAGTTATTGAATTTGCACTTAATCTTCCAGCAAGAAATAAAATATCTGCAATAGGTAAAATTGAGACAAGGCCTTTGATGAAAAATTTATTTAGTAAAAACTTTGATGAATCCTTACTGAAACCCAAACAAGGATTTTCAGGGTTTCCAAATGAAAGTATGAAAAGAAATATAGATAGTTTTAGTATAACAAGAGAATATTTAAATATAGCAGAATTTGAAAATCTCGAAATTAAAAATAATTTATCTCTCGAATGGAAATTATTAAACGTAGAATATTTTTTAAGAACTTTTTCTAATTATGCAAAATAAACATATATTTTTAATTTTAAAATTTAGTTCTTTTTTTGGGTATGCTGATTCGATGATCAAAGAATTATCTTTAAATAACAAGG
>JAYYQG010000034.1:0-10981 GCA_036128515.1 Chloroflexota bacterium | reverse complement strand
TCATCTAATTCAATATTTACTGACCTTTCACCATTGGTAAAGTTTCTAAGTGGAGAGGGTATTATTATTTTTATTTCCATAATTTACAATTTGTTAATTTATCATAAGTATTATACATAATATGGAATCAATTTATACATTTACAAATTCTCCTATATTAGTAACTGATCTAGATGGAACTATTTTAACCAATGGAAAAGTTAGCAGAGAGATTTCTAATATATTTAATAAGATACATAAATTAGGAATACCAATAACTTTTGCTACTGGAAGAAGTAAGATTCCTGCTTCTAAATTTTCAAAATTATTAAAATTAAAACTACCATATATATGTTCTGGGGGTTCTATTATATCTGATCCCGAAACTGGTATTGATCTTTACCAAGAAGAAATTGATATGGGCACTTTTATCGATATATTAAATGATGTCAATGAATTTAAAAATTTAAATACAGCTCTTTATAGCTTAGAGGATATTTACGTTCAAAATGAATTTAAATGGATTATAGATTATTCTTTAAGGCAAGATATTAAATTACTTAAAACAGATAACCTATATGAAATTAACAATAAAACTGTTTTATTAATTATTGGTGACCCTGCTGAAACAGATAAAGTTACAAAGAAATTAAAAGATAAATATAGCAATTTAGTGGAAATCAATAAAACTTTCGACAATTTATGTGAAGTATCATCTCTACAAGGAAATAAATTAAATTCAACAAAGGTTCTTTTAGATCTGTTGAAATTGAAGGATAGTGACCTATTTTATTTCGGAGACGGAGAAGCTGATATTGAGTTATTAAATTATGCAAAATACGGTTTCACGGTTAAGGGTAGTATTGCAAATGATAAATTGCCAAACCTCAATACTATTGAAGCTCCTGAAAAGTCAGGATTCTATAATTTTATAAATTCAATTACTTAATAAACTATCGTTTATTTTCTTAATTAACCCAGGCCCTTCGTAAACAAGTGCAGTATAAATTTGTAGAGCATTGGCGCCTGATTCTAATAATATTTTTACTTGCTCTGGAGATGAAATTCCGCCTGAGCAAAGTATAGTTATTTCTGGAAAAGATTTTCTCACATATCTTAAAATCGATAGCGTACTATCAAACAAAGATTTACCGCTCCTGCCTCCATTACCAACACTTAGCCTTGAATCAGTAATAGGAAGTGTATTGGATAAAACTACGCCTACTTTATCAAATTCTTGTGATGCTTCAATTAATTCATCATAATATTCAATCTCTAATAGCCTTGGGAGTTTGATAAAAATAGGTAGCTTTGTAACTGTTCTAGATTTATTTAGAATAGATCTTATTGAATTAGGATTTACAAATTTCTTTAAATCAGAAGTATTAGGACTTGAGATATTAATTTCAACAGCAAAACAATAATCTTTAAATAATAATAAATTTTCTACTATCTCCTCTTCGCTAGAACCAGATATAGAAATAATTATTCTTTCTTTAGGAGATGGGTAATTTTTCAATCTTTTAAGAATTTTTGATGAGCCTTCACTTGGAAATGATAATGAATTAACTAATTCACCTTTAGATTTATCCCTGATTAGTCTAGGTTTTGGATTACCTGTTCTAGGATTAATCATTGTTGTACCGACTACACTAAAACCAAACCCTAAACTTAAATATTTAGGCGTTGATTTGTAATCTTTATCAAGCCCAGCTGCAATGCCAATAGGACTTGGGACAGAATTACCAAAAATTGTTGTTGAAGTATCCTTGTTAAATTTGTAACGAAAAAAAACATTAAAAATTTTATTAGGCGTGAAATATAGTAAAGTCTCCACAACTTTATGAGCAGTTTCGGGATTTAATAAAAATAATAATTTTCTTAAAAAATATTTATATAAAAAATTTAACATAATATCTCATTGCAATTTTATACTAAAACAATTAAATTCACTTTATTAAATGAAATCTTTTTTTGCATCATTTCAATATTCAGGATACAGGATTTTATGGCTAACCAGTGTTAACCTAATTTTCGCTGTTCAAATGGCAATGCCATCAAGAGCACTTTTAACTGATGACATGACTCATAGCGCTTTTTTAGCTGGTGTAGTAAGTATGGGTTTTGCGCCAGCTCTTTTATTATTTTCAGTTTTAGGTGGAGTCATTGGTGATAAATTTGAAAACAGAAGAGTAATGCAAATTGTTCAAATTGGTTTTTTTGCAACATCCATTTCTACATGGGTTTTAATAGAATTAAATTTAATATCTTGGCAATTTTTGTTTGTAATGTCTATGCTTCAGGGTGCATTATTTTCATTTCAACTTCCAGCAAGGTATTCATTTATTCCAAAAATTGTTCCTGAAAATTTAGTAAGTAACGGAATAGCATTATTGTCATCAGGAATGGCATTAGTAACTGTTTTTTCTGGATCAGCAGTTGGTTATCTGTACGGAAAATATGGCCCATCAAACGTTTTCTTGGTTATCTCTTTAATTCAATTAACCGCACTGATGCTTGCTATTTATTTACCAAAAACTGAAAAAAACGACTCAGTTTCTGAAAATTACATCGATGAAATGAAAAATTCATTTAAGTATTTAATAGGCAATAAGATGGTTTTAGCAATACTTTTTTCATCACTAATTGTAAGTATGGTAGCTATGCCAGTTCGACTTCAGTTGCCAATTATAGCAAGGAGATTATATATGATTTCTCCTGGCGAAATTGGCTTACTTCTAACTTTGGCCGGAATTGGTGCTGTTTTTGGAACGCTTATGATTTCAACTTTAAAAAAAGGTAATCTAAGATTTCTGTTATTTTTGATATCAGCTTTTGGTCTAGGATTTTGCATCCTAACCTTAAGCATTTTTCCGTATTATTCTGTTGGACTAATCGTGGTAATATTTTTTGGAGCTTTTGAACAAATTAGAATGGCTTTGAGTAATGTTTTAACTATGGAATATACTGATAAAAAATATAGAGCCAGAATGATGGGTTTCTTTATGCTTAATTTTGCTTTTATACCTTTTGGAGCTTTACCTATTGGATATGGAGTGGACAAGATTGGTGCGGTAGATACTTTATTAATTGACTCAATTATACTTATTTCGATATTGATGCTTCTTTTGACTCTTTCAAAATCATTTAGAAAAATAAAATAATATGCTATTAAAAATTAAAAATTATTTAGAATTTATCCAATTTAAGCATACTGTTTTTGCATTACCATTTGCATTAAGTGCCTATACACTTGTTTCTAAAAAAATAGGGTTTGATTTAACTGATTTGTTTTTAATAATTATAGCTCTAGTTAGTGCAAGAGTTTTTGGCATGTCAATAAATAGGATTTTAGATAAAAATATTGATAAGAAAAATCCTAGAACGAAAGATAGGGGGCTAATAATAGGTTCAATAACAATGAAAGGAGCTTTATTTATTGTTGCAATTTCATTATTAATTTTTTACACAACACTTCTTTATTTCAATATTCTTGCATTATTTTTATCACCAATAGTGTTTATTTTATTTATAATTTATCCGTTAACTAAAAGGTTTACATACTTATGTCATTATTTTTTAGGATTAATTTATTTAGTAGCTCCACCAGCAGTAGAAATTGCTTTAACAGGGAAATTTTCATTTGAATCATTTTTACTTGGCTTGGCAGGATTATTTTGGGTTAGTGGATTTGATTTAATATATGCAATTTTAGATATTGATTTCGATTTAAAAAATAATATTTATTCAGTTCCTTCAAAATTTGGAATCAGAGTCACAAAAATCTTGTCTTCAATATCTCATACAATTACTTTAATTTTAATATTTTTAATAGGTTTAACAATAAATTTAAATCCAATTTATTGGATTGGTTGTACAATAATACTGTTACTATTTTTAAGGGAACATATGATTTTAAAAAATATATCGAAGAAAAATATAAATAAAGCTTTTTTTGATATGAATGGGCAGATATCTATAATATTAATGGCAACTTTTATAACTAGCACAATTTTATAACAATGAAAAAATATATTTTAGGAATTTCTGGAGGAAGTGGTGGTCTTTACTCAATTTCTGTACTTAAAGGAATAGTTAATGCAGGACATAAATGTTACCTTGTAACATCTAAGCCTGGAAGGAGAATATTATCCTTAGAAACCGATACTAAACTAAGCGGCAATGCTGACAAAGATAAAAAAATACTTGTTGAAAAATTTAACTTTAATGAAAATCTGTTAGAAGTTATTGATGAGAATGATGTTGGCGCTAGTATAGCGAGCGGGTCATTCAGGACAAGTGGAATGGCTATAGTTCCTTGTTCAACAGGATCATTAGGTAGCTTAGCTAATGGAATATCAAGAGGTTTAATAGAAAGGGCAGCGGACGTTTGCTTGAAAGAAAGGCGTAAACTAATCATTGTTCCTAGAGAAACCCCGTATAGCTTAATTCACCTTGAAAACATGACAAAACTTACTCGGGCAGGAGCTGTAATACTTCCAGCATCACCAGGCTTTTATAATCTTCCAAAAAAAATCGATGATTTAGTAGATATGATTTCATCAAGAGTACTTGAAAAACTTGATATAGAACCAGAAAATTTAAAAGAATGGAAAGGTGAATAATTGTCATCAAACTTCAGAGAATTTGTAAATGATCTTGAAAATGAAGGTGAATTGCATCGAGTAACAGAAGAAGTTGATCCTGTGCTTGAAATCACTGAAATTGCAATAAGAGCTCAAAAGGAAAATAAGCCTGCAATTTTATTTGAAAATGTAAAAGGGTCAAAATACCCATTAGCAATTAATACTTTTGCAAGTGATAAAAGAATTGAAATTGCATTAGGGCAAAATCCTGAAGAAATTGGAAATGAATTACTTAATTTTATTGAAGCCATGAGGCCTCCTAAAATTAAAGAAATTTTTAAACAAAGAAAAACAATTAAAAGGTTTTTGTCCTTTCCGCCAAAAAAAGTTTCTAAAAGGCTTCCTGAGATGGTTGTTGAAAATGGTTTAGATGATTTACCAATTCTAAAATGTTGGCCGGAAGATGGTGGTAAATTCATAACATTGCCATTAGTTCAAACAAATAGTCCAACTGACAATATTCCAAACCTAGGTATGTATAGACTTCATGTTTATGATAAAAAATCAACTGGTATGCATATGCAAATTGGTAAAGGTGGAGGTTATCACTACCAAGAAGCAGAAAATTTAAACCAAAATTTACCTGTAGCAGTAACCTTAGGCGGTGATCCTGTATTGACTATTGCATCAATAATGGCATTGCCTGAAGGTGTTGGTGAATTAGAATTCGCTGGTTTAGTAAGAAAAAGCAGAACAAGGCTATCAAAATGTAAAACTATTGATATCAAGGCACCTTCAACTGGAGAATTTTTATTAGAAGGTTACTTAAAGCCTCATGAAAGAAAGCTTGAAGGCCCTTTTGGTGATCATTTTGGACATTATTCAGAAGCAGGTGATTATCCTATTTTTAATATTAACAATGTTTATGCGAGAAAAGATGCTATTTATCCTGCCACTGTTGTTGGTAAGCCACCTCAAGAAGACAAATACTTGGGAGATTGCACTCAAAGTATCTTAAAGCCATTGATTAAGGTAATACATCCTGAAATACACGATTTGTGGGCATATTATGAAGCTGGATTTCATAGCTTTTTAGTTGTATCAACTGAAAATAGATATGCAAGAGAAGCTTATAAAACTGGGCTATCAATATTGGGGCTTGGACAATTATCTCTTACCAAGGTGATGGTTTTAGTCGATAAAGGAATTGATGTAAAAAATAGAGGCGAGGTTCTTGAACAAATTAGGAAAAATTTTGACCCGGTAGATTCAATTATGCTTATTTCTCAGGCCCCAACTGACACCTTAGATTTCACATCAAAGAAGACACATTATGGAAACAAATTAGTAATAAATGCAACAACAAAATCTGAAAATTTAAATTTAGTTCCGCCAGTCATTCCAAGCGACCTAAAAGCAATAGATAGGCGCATAAATAAATGGAAATTATTAAAAAATACTCTTTTAGTTGTAAGTGTTGAAAAGGATGGAAGTGATGTTGTTAAAAATATTATAAATAGTCCTCTGATATCAAATATAAAAATGGTCGCAGTAGTATCAAATGACATAGATGTCAACAATGATGTAGAGGTGATGTGGGGAATATTTACAAGATTTGATCCTGGAGATGATATTTATTTTAACAAGCAAGAATTCATTGGTGCAGTACCTAAATATAGTGGAATAATGGGAATTGATGCTACATGGAAAGGTGGATATCAAAAAACCTTGGAAATGCAAGATGATATAATTAAGAAGGTTAATGAAAAATGGGAAATTTACTGGAAATAGATAATTTAATATCTTCAGACAATAAATTAAACAAAATATCCGAAAAAGTTCAAAAAGGTGAGCGATTGAGTTTTCAAGACGGGGTAGATATGTTTAACACTTCTGATATACACTCTCTTGGAAAATTGGCTGATTTTAAGAAGAGGCAAGTTTCTGGAGATAAAGTTTTCTTTGTTTTAAATAGGCATATTAATCCGACCAACATTTGTGTTTTAAGTTGTAGCTTCTGTGATTTCGCCAAGAAAAAAGGTGATGAAGATGCATATGAAATGACTGTGGATGAAATACTGAAAGGTATTGATGATGAAATGCATGAAGTTCATATGGTGGGCGGACATCATCCAACATGGGAATTTGATTATTACATAGAAATTGTTAAATCTATTAGAGAAAAACATCCAGATCTTCATATAAAGGGCTTTACTGCTGCAGAAATTGATTATTTTCATCGAAGATGGAAAATAGACCCTGAAGAATCTCTTTCGAGGTTAAAGGAAGCAGGTTTAACATCAATGCCTGGTGGCGGTGCAGAAGTATTTTCTCCAAGGGTACATAAACTTTTACTTCCGGGGAAATCAAAAGCTTCTAGATGGCAAGAAATACATAAAATTGCACATAAACAAGGAATTAAATCCAACTGCACAATGCTTTATGGTCATATTGAAACAATCGAAGAAAGAGTAGATCATTTTGTTCAATTGCGAGAACTACAAGATGAAACTAATGGGTTTTTAGCTTTTATTCCTTTGCAATATCAAACTGGCACAACACAACTTACTGATAACCCTGCAACACCTATTGATGATTTGAAAATGATATCTATTGCACGATTGATGCTGGACAACGTCGATCATATTAAGTCGTACTGGGTAACTATCGGGGAAGAAACAGCTTCAATTGGATTGAATTTTGGCGCAGATGATCTCGACGGAACAATTATAAAAGAAAATATCATGCATGCTGCAAAGGCAAAGTCTCCCGGAGGTTTAGCAAGAGACAAAATGGTTTATTTAATAAAAGAAGCTAGAAAATTGCCTGTTGAAAGAGATGCTCTTTACAATGAAGTAAAAGTTTACAATGACTAAGATTGGCGAAATGCCATACTTGAATTCAGAAATTTTTTATTTAAACAAGCTTCCCCAATTTGATTATATAAAGTTAATACCAAAAAAAATGGGTATTGCTATCAAAGAAAAAAAAATAAATGCAGGGCCTATTTCTTTAGTAGATTATTTTAATCAACCAAATTTAAGGCAATTGGATAATTATTGTGTAGCTTCAAAAGATTCTGCAAATAGTGTTTTTGTTTTTTCTCAAAAAAAAATAAAAGAGATAACAAGTGTCTCTGTTACTAATCAAACATCTACATCGGTAATTTTATTAAGAGTTTTAAACCATTTTTTTTGGAAAAATAAAAATTTAAAAGTTAAGCCTAATAATTACAAATCAGACTCAAGATTAATCATCGGTGATGATGCAATTAAAGAATCAAATTATTCTAAAAATTATACTTACAAATATGATTTAGGCTTAGAATGGCATAGGAATACAGGACTGCCTTTTGTTTTTGCTGTATGGGCTTATAACAAAATTAGAGAAAAAGACTTTAACGTTTTAAAAAATTCTATCAAATATGGTCTGGATAATTATGATGAAAGCATCAAAACTATAATTAAAAAAAATAAAAATACATTTTTATCTGAAAAAAAAATAATAAATTATATAAGCGGGTTTTCGTATAGAATCGGAAATATTGAAGAAAAAGCAATCAACATCTTTAAAGAGATGTATAATGAAATAGAACTTTAAAATTATAATGATTGAATCAATAAAATCTAAAATTTCCAATAACGGGCGTGTTTCCGTTGAAGAAGCGCTCTTTTTGTATAAAGATGTAGACTTACTTACATTGGGAGCATTAGCTCAAGAAAGAAGATTTAATCTTGTACCAAATAAGCATGTTTCATTTGTCATTGATACTAATTTAAATTATACAAATATATGCGATGCATACTGTAGCTTCTGTGCATTTTACAGAACTGACCCTTCTGATCCTTCATCTTATACATACACTGTTGACCAAATGATAGATAAAATAAGAAAAGCTAGAGAAAAAGGGTGTACTACAATACTTATGCAAGGTGGATTAAACAGCAATATTCCTTTTGACTTTTATACTGAAATTGTCTCAAGAACAGTCAAAGAATTTCCAGATATTACACCTCATTTTTTTTCTGCACCCGAGATAATGAAAATGACTGAAGTTTCAGGCTTAACAATAAAAGAGGTATTTCAAGAATTAAAAAAAGCAGGACAAAGAACAATGCCTGGTGGCGGATCAGAAATATTGACAAATGAAATTAAGTCAAAAATAAGCAGATTTAAACCAAAGAATTCTGTAGACCAATGGACAGATGTTCACAGAAATGCACATGAAGTTGGAATCTACACTACTGCAACAATGATGTATGGACACCTTGAAAACGACGCAGATATAATCGAAACTCTTTCTCATATAAGAAATGTTCAAGATGAAGCATTAAATGAAAAGCCTGCAAAATTTACAGCCTTTATTCCATGGTCTTTTAAGAAAGACAATACAGCTCTTGGAAAAAAAATAACTAAAGAAGCTGGGCCAAATCAATATTTAAGAATAATTGCCATATCTAGAATATTTTTAGATAACATAAATCATATACAGGCCTCTTGGTTTTCTGAAGGATATAAAACTGGCCAAATCGCATTATCTTTTGGTGCAGATGATTTTGGTGGAACACTATTTGATGAAAATGTCATGTTATCTGCTGGTTTTTATAACCGAACATCTGTAGATGGCATAAAAAAATTAATTAATGATGCAGGTTATGAAGCTGTACAGAGAACAACTGAATACGATTTAATTGAAGTAACTAGTAAGGCAATTTAATGGAGAAAGAAGTAATATTTGGTCATAGCCCAGATTCAGACGACGCATTTATGTATTACGGAATTGCTAGCGGAAACGTCAAACTGGATAATTATAAAATATCTCACCTTATGGAAGATATAGAATCGTTAAATATTCGTTCTGAAAAAGGTGAATTAGATGTAACTGCAATATCTGTTGCTCATTACCCAAAGATTATGGACAAGTACCAAATCATGAACTGTGGATCATCAGTGGGTAGAAACTACGGACCAATTCTTGTATCTAAAAATTATAAATCGGTTGATGAATTAAAAGGAAAGAAAATAGCAATTCCAGGTAAATTTACAACTTCTTACATGCTGTTTCAAATATTTGTAGATATTGAATTAGAAGTAGAATTTATGCATTTTGAAGACATAATGCCTTCAATACTTAATAATAGTGTTGATGCAGGAGTTATTCTGCATGAAGGCCAAGTACTCTATGAAAAAGATAATTTAATTAAAATTATAGATCTTGGAGAAGAATGGTTTAAAAAGACAAATTTACCTATTCCATTAGGCGTTGACCTTGTAAATAGAAAGTTTGATCTTTCGACAAGAAAAGATTTAACAGATGTTTTCTATAGAAGTGTTAAATATGCAATTGAAAACGAAGATGAAGCTTTAAAATACGCTATGACATATGGAAGAGATTTAACGTTAGAAGAAGCAAGGAAATTTGTAAGAATGTATGTAAATCAAGACACTCTTGATATGGGCGATGAAGGCTATAAGGCAATTGTTATGCTATTTACTTTAGGAAAAGAAAAGGGGATTATTTCATCTATTCCTGAAATAGATCTTATTTTCCCACATTAATGTTCTTAAGTTATAAATATAAAGAATTTCCTGTGGTTGGGATTCTGCTTTTAATTAACATTTTTTATTTTTTATTACTTGAATTGAATGGTGGCTCTAAAAACTGGTTAACGCTTGTTTATTATGGGGCAAAAGAAGGGATTTCAATTTCAAGAGGGGAGTACTGGAGATTATTAACGCCTATTTTTATGCATATAGGTTTTTTTCATTTGATAGTGAATTCAATAGGCCTTATTGTTTTTGGCCCAATAATGGAAAAAATATTTGGTCCTGTAAGATTCACAATAATATATATTTTAAGTGGAGTGTGGGGAAATATATTTAGTTTTATTTCAAGTGTCTCTGTTGGAGCAGGCGCAAGTGGAGCTCTCTTCGGTTTAGCTGGATGTTATGCTGCATACTTATATATAAATAAGGATGATCTTGGGAAATTTGGAAGAGAATCACTTGTTGGACTGTCTTGGATAGTTGGAATAAATATAGTATTTGGGTTTACCGTAAGTGGAATAGATAATTCTGCACATTTAGGCGGTTTATTTTCAGGATTTATTTTTGGATACCTTCTTGCACCAAGAATACTAACAACCTTTGTTTCTCAGTTTGAATCCATGGAAATCAACGTTGAAAAAAAGGTCTCTATGCAAAGACCCTTATTACTTTGGGTTGCCTTTGTTGCAACCAATATAATTCTTAACTTTCTTGTTGTCAGAATTACAATTAATGCATTTTATTAATGGTGGAGACGGGGGAGAGTCGAACTCCCCGTCCAAATAAACAACTGAATAATTATCTACGAACATAGTCACTTAAATAAAAACCCAATCAACCAAGCGACAAGTTTCAATTGAGCAGTTTGC
>JAYYQG010000033.1:0-14245 GCA_036128515.1 Chloroflexota bacterium | reverse complement strand
ATACTTCCCAGAATAGATCCAAATTGCGATTCTATTACTGACTCACTTAATTATTTAAGAAATTTTAAGGAAAGAAACTTAAATAAAATTTGCTCTGCTCCAAATTTTTTTGATGTTGGAGATAATAATTTAACTGATATTTTGATTGATTTACAAAAAGAAGCAAGTAAGCTTGAAAATTTTGAGATTCCAGAAATTTTTTCTTCTGTAATTTATCCATTAAATACTAATTTAATTGAATTTGATAATTTAAAAACTATAAATGAAACAAACTTTATAATGTGCAAATTTCCAACCTTTGGAATTCCACTAAATTTTAATGAAAAGCTTAGATACCTAATTAATAATAATTATTTGCCTATAATAACTAATATTGTTCACTGTCCATTAGGTAAAAATCAAAAAATACTTAATGATTTATTTGAAATTGGATGCTTGTTCGATATTGATATTTATGATTTTTTTGAGTTTAAAAATAAAAAAACTTCAAAAATTGTTAAGTATATGGAAAAGCAAAATTCAATAATTACTGTCAGCGGTTTTAATAGAATAGTTGAATTACAAAGAAGCTTCGAAAGATTCTCTAAGCAAACTGGAGTAGATAGGGATAAATTAGAACATGAATATTGCTGGAATAATCCAAACATAATTGTTAATAACTAAATTATCTAATTTATCGAGATTTCTGTGCACCAATTTATATATTTCTGGTCATCACCTTTAACAATTTTAAAATATTTATCCTGCATTTTCTTTGTAAATTCGCCAACATTTCCAGAACTTATATTTCTATTATCAAGTTGTCCGACACTTGTAATATGAGCTGCAGTACCTGTTAAAAAAACTTCATCAGCAAGATATATTTCGCTTCTGTGAATTTTTCGAGATGTTATGTCCATTCCAAATTCTTTTGAAGCTATTTCAAAAACACAATCTCTAGTTATCCCAAGAAGGCAATTTTCTGTTTCAGAAGGAGTAATTAAATCACCATCTCTAAGCATAAATAGATTTTCACCACTACCTTCAGACACACTGCCATCAAAATTCAATAATATTGCTTCATCAAAACCTGCCATGGTTGCCTCAGTTTTTGCTAATATACTAGTAGTATAGAGACCTGACAATTTAACTCCAGTCGGCATCATTGAATCATGAGGTCTTCTCCATGATGAAGTTTGACATCTAATAGGCTTTTCATTATCAATGTAATTTCCGAAAGGAACAATCATCAAAGCAAAGTCACTATTTAGTTCATGTAATTTTAAATTAGCCACTTTTTCTTCACTCTTGTATGCAAGTGGCCTAATATAAATATCTTCTTTATATCCTGATTCTTTAATCAAGTTTATTGTAATATCACATAAATCTTCAACAGAATAATTAATATTTATATTTAAAATTTTGCAACCTTTTACTAGCCTTTTATAGTGCTCTTTAAGACGGAAGACATACATTTTATCTTGTTTAGGATTCCAGTTGCCTCTTATTCCTTCAAAAACAGCAGTGCCATAATGCAAAGCATGTGTCATAATACCAACTTTTGCGGAACTAACAGGCACAATTTTTCCTTCAAAAAAAGCTAAATCTTTTCCCAATTGAAATCCTTTCAAAAATGATGTTAATTTTAATCTAGATGAAAATTATATTAGTTTCAATTGTTAAAGCAAAGTAAAATAATATTTTGATGAATAAATTTGCTGTAAAAATATTTCCGATCATAATTTCAATTCTGTTGATTTTTAGTTTTTCATGCTCAAATAAATCAGGTAATGATAAATCTGAAATAAATAAACTTGAATATCATGGATTCATATTCCATGAGGGAAAAGTGAGCGTATTTTTGAAAAATTATTCAAAAGAAAATTATTTAATTACGTTAAATTCTTTATCTCCTGAAGAAGAAATTAAAGAAAAAGAAATTAGTGAGTTGATTTTCTTAAATTCTTCAAATAAAAATTCTTCCCTCAAAATTAAAAACATTATTAATGTTGAAGAAAAGATTATTTCAAAATCATTAATTAATCCTGAACTAAACTACAAAAAAGTCAATATTAATGAAGATTTTAAAATAAAAATTAATGAAACTGTTTATGAAAAATCTACTAATACAATTATGAGGCTAATTGATATTAGCGAAGATTCAAGGTGCCCAGACCCAACAGATAATAATGAAAGTATTTCAAATCCTGGAAGCTGTATTCACAATCCTAAGACATTAATTCATTTAATGATTGAAACAGCAAGATTTAATTTATTTGATGAATTTATATACAAGGAACAGTTAAAAGATTATGAATTTTTTTATGGAGGAAATTACATTAAAATTTCAAAAATTGATCCTGATATTTTAGAGCTAAATAGATTTATTGAAGACTCAGATTACGAAATAACAATTTCAATTTCACAAAATAACTAAATTTTTGCAAATTTAATAAGTTTTTCATAGACCATTTTACAATTAGGCATATCAACATTGTTCTTAATACCTGTTCTGTATGCTTCACCTAAAATCTCATCTACCTCAAGAGGTCTTTTTTGATCAAAATCTTCTTTTAATGATGAGTGGAGGTTTTCTGAACGATTCAAGATATATTTTAAAGTGTCTTTGGCATAATTTTCATCAATATTTACACCAATTGAAATAGAGGCATTAGTCATTTCAATAATCATTCCTTCAAGAATACTTAAATACAATTTTTCATTAACAGTACTTTTTGCATCCATATTTGAATAGCACATTATAGAGCCAATGGATGCAACCATAATTAATTTTTCCCAAACAGCTTTACTGATATCGCTAGTGTATTCAAATTGAATATTTTTTGAATTTACTGTGTCTGCAATATCAATCAAATCATTTTGTAAGTGTTCTGATGTTTCATTTTTACCTATAATAATTTTTGCTTCAGTTCCAAATTGAATTACACTTCCATTTTCTTTCCTAACTGCATCAATCCAAGTCAAACCATCAATTACTTCTATTCCAGTGTTTTCAAATTGTTCTGAAAGAAAATTATATGTAAATGTTCCATTTTGAATACACAAGATTTTGGAGCCTTTTTTCAAATTTTTTAAATCACTTAAGATATTTTTTACAGAGTAAGTTTTTACTGCCAGAATTACTACGTCATATTCGTTATCAATTGTTTTTACCAAATTTAGATTTTCAACATTTTTACCCCAATTTGTATCCATAATAAGGCCATTTGTTTTGATTTTTTTATAATGTTCTCCCCTAGTTAATAAAGTTACATTATGCATATTTTTTGACAATGCTCCTGCAAAGTAGCTCCCTATACCCCCGCCACCATATACAAGAAATTTATAATTTTTATTTTTCATAGACATTTAATATTAAAAAGTTATTATATGTAATGTAACACTTATTAAATTTCATTTATATGAGACCTATAAAAATTACTCCAAATATAATTTCAAATGCAGATGGATCCATTCTTTATCAAAGTGGTAAAACCGAAGTAATATGCACTGCAACATTTGAAAGCAAAGTGCCTGAATGGCTTACCAATGGAGGGTGGATAACTGCTGAGTATTCAATGCTTCCAGCAAGTACATCTTCAAGAGTTCCAAGAGAAATAAGTCGAGGCAAAAAAAGTCCTAGGTCTCAAGAAATTCAGAGACTCATTGGAAGGTCTTTGAGAGGAGCAATTGATTTAACAAATATACCAGGAAATTCGATTTACGTTGATTGTGACGTTATAAATGCAGATGGAGGAACAAGAACTGCATCTATTAATGGGGGTTTCTTGGCTTTAGCTTTGGCTTTGAAAAAGAGATTACCTGACTTAATAAATGACAATAAAATTAAACCTATTGCTGCAATTAGTGTTGGAAAAGTTAATGGTGAAATTGTTGATGATCTTGATTATGAAATGGATTCAAATGCAGAAGTTGATCTTAACTTGGTAATGAATTCATCTTATGAAATAATTGAAATTCAAGGTACTGGAGAAAAAGGTACATTTTCAACAATTGAACTAAATGAAATGATTGATTTAGGAAAAAAATGTATTGAGAAAATTTTTGATGAACAAGAAAAAATTATAAACAATTATGATTGATAAAATCTCAAACATATATTCTAGGCAAGTTTTAGACTCAAGAGGTAACCCAACTATCTATTCTCTAGTAGAGACTTCAAATGGAAATACGGGTTTTAGTTTCGTTCCTTCTGGGGCAAGCACAGGCTCCAAAGAAGCTTTAGAACTGAGAGATAATAATCCAAAATTTTTCAATGGAAAAGGTGTTTTAAAAGCAATAGATAATATAACCAACGAAATTGGACCAAATTTAATTGGCATTGATATTAACAATTTAAATGAAATTGACTCAAAAATGTTAGAAATGGATGGCACTGAATTTAAGAGCAGGTTGGGTGCAAATTCAATATTATCTGTCTCGATGGCATGCACAAGAGCTTCAGCTGCATCAAAAAATATTGAGTTATTTGAATTAATTAGAAGTTTACATAATTCAAATAAAGATAATTATAAAATTCCAAATCCGATGTTTAATGTGCTAAATGGTGGTTCTCACGCTTTTAATTCTACTGATTTTCAGGAATACATGATTGTACCAGTTGGAATAGAAGATTTTGAAATCTCCATTTCTGCTGGTTTTCAGATATATAACAAGTTGAAAAAGTTGCTTGAAAGCAAAAATTATCCAACAACACTAGGTGACGAAGGGGGATTTGCACCTCCAGGGCTTACTAATGAAGAGCCCTTAAATTTGCTTAGCGACGCTGTATCTCAGACAGAATTTGAATTAGGCAAAGACATAAAGTTTGCATTAGATGTTGCTGCTAGTGAATTTTATAATAGTACAGACAATATTTACGATCTTAAATCTGAGGATAAGAAACTTTCTTCAGGAGAATTGGCAATAGTTTATAAAAATTTAGTAGAAAAGTATCCTATTTACAGTATTGAAGATGGCTTATCAGAAGACGACTGGGCTGGATGGCAAAATTTAACAACAAGCATTGGTAAGGATATTCAATTAGTTGGAGATGATCTGTATGTTACTCAGAAAAAATTTCTTTCTAAAGGAATCAAAGAAGGTGCGGGCAATTCGATACTTATAAAGCTTAATCAAGTTGGAACAGTTAGTGAAACAATAGAAAATATCAAACTTGCCCAAGAAAATAATTTTGAAACTATTATTAGTCATAGATCTGGGGAAACCGAAGATACATTTATTGCTGACCTTGCAGTAGGAACCAATTCAACACAAATAAAAACTGGTGCACCTGCGAGAGGTGAAAGAGTCAATAAATACAATAGATTATTAATTATTTATGACATTATAAAAAACAAATATAATTATGTACCAAAAAACAATCCATTAGGAATTAAAAATGAGTACTAAAAAGATTGGTATAAATGGTTTTGGGCGCATAGGAAGGCAACTAACTAAATTGTTGCTGGGAAGTAAAAACCTTGAAATATCTGCAATTAATGATTTGTCTGACTCCAATACTTCCTCACATCTTTTTAAATATGACACAAGCTATGGTCAGTTTGATGGCGAAGTCCACTCAAATGAAAACCAATTAATTATTAATGGTGAAAAAATACACAAGATTTCTGAAAAAGATCCTTCAAAAATCAATTGGTCAAATTATGATGTTGACATTGTTATTGAGAGCACAGGAATTTTTACTAATAAAAGTGATGCTGAAAAACATTTACAAGGTACTGTAAAAAAAGTAATAATTTCTGCCCCAGCGACTGATGAAGACATAACAATTGTTTTAGGTGTTAATGACAATGCCTACGATACTAATAACCACAATATTATTTCAAATGCATCATGTACTACAAACTGTGTTGCGCCAATGGTTAAAGTTATTAATGATCAATTTGGAATTCAAAATGCATTAATGTCGACTATTCATTCTTTTACAAATGACCAGAGTGTTCTTGATCAGCCTCATTCTGACTTGAGGAGAGCAAGAACTGCATCCGAAAATATCATACCAACTTCCACAGGTGCTGCGAAAGCAGTAGTAAATGTTATTCCAGAAATGAAAGGGAAGATTGATGGCATGGCCTACAGAGTTCCTACAGCATCAGTTTCTGTAACAGATCTTTCAATAATGTTAGAAAAAGATATAAATGTTGAAGAATTAAATAACGCTCTAAAAAAAGCTTCTGAAACATATTTAAAGAATATTATGCAATATTGTAGCGACCCACTGGTTTCACAAGATTTCAAAGGGAATCCAAATAGCGTGATAATTGATTCGTTATCGACAATCAAGACCTCTGACGGGATGTTTAAGGTTGTTGGTTGGTATGATAATGAATGGGGTTATGCAAACAGAACATTTGATTTAGTTGAGCTAATTTCATCTAAACTTTAATTTTTGTTGTAGAATAGTTATTAAACTCAAATATTATTAACAACTATATACATATTATGGCAACTTCTAAAGAAAAAATTGAACTTAAAAACTTAGTTGGCTCAAAAGCTAACAATGACGAAGAAATAAATATTGAAACCGGCAGTTGGAGACTCAAAGGCGGTCTAGCACAAATGTTGAAAGGTGGAGTAATTATGGATGTCATTAATGCAGATGAAGCTAAGATTGCAGAACAATCTGGTGCAGTAGCAGTTATGGCATTAGAAAGAGTTCCGGCTGATATAAGGAAAGATGGTGGAGTGGCAAGAATGTCAGATCCAAAAATGGTCAAGGAAATTATATCATCAGTATCAATTCCTGTTATGGCTAAATGCAGGATAGGTCACTTAGCTGAAGCTCAAATTTTACAACATTTAGGAGTTGATTATGCAGATGAATCTGAAGTTTTAACTCCAGCTGATAACAACTTTCACATTAATAAGTGGGATTTCAATATGCCATTTGTATGCGGTGCAACTGACTTAGGCGAAGCATTAAGAAGAATTGGTGAAGGTGCAGCAATGATAAGAACAAAGGGTGAAGCCGGAACTGGCGACGTTGTTCAGGCTGTTTATCACGCGAGAACGGTAAATACTCAACTAAAAAAAGTACTAATGCTTGATAAAGAAGAGTTAATGACTGAGGCTAAGAACCTTGGTGCACCATATGAATTATTATTAGAAATAAAAAAATTAGGAAGACTTCCTGTTGTTAATTTTGCAGCAGGTGGTATTGCAACTCCTGCTGATGCTGCATTGATGATGCAAATCGGTGTAGACGGTGTTTTCGTTGGCTCTGGTATTTTTAAATCCGGCGATGCTGAAAAAAGAGCAAAAGCAATTGTACAAGCAACTACTCACTATGAAAATCCAGATGTATTGGCAAAAGTTTCTGAAGATTTAGGTGAAGCAATGGTTGGAATAAATATCTCATCATTGCCTAAAGAAGATAGGCTTGAAAACAGAGGAGTTTAATAAAATTTGAAAATCGGTATCCTAGCCTTACAAGGTGATTTTCATGAGCACCAAAATTGTTTCAATAAATTAAATGTAGAAACACAGCTAGTTAAATCTTTATCAGAATTTGAAAATTGCGATTCTTTAGTTATACCAGGTGGTGAGAGTACTGCAATCTCAAAATTATTAATTAGTACCAAGATAGACAAAGCAATAATTGAAAAGGCTTCAGAAGGATTTCCGATTTGGGGAACTTGTGCTGGACTTATTTTGATTTCAAATCAAATAATTGAAAAAGATCCCGTCCCACTAAAACTAATAAATATAACTACATCCAGAAATTTTTACGGAAGACAAATTGATAGTTTTGTTGAAAAAATTCATTTTGAAGATGCAAATTTTGAAGCAATTTTCATCAGAGCTCCTAAAATTGTAAGCACTGAAAGAGATATTGAGGTTCTTTCATCGACTCATGACGGTACTCCTGTAGCAGTCAAATCAAAAAATATCTTTGGTACAAGTTTTCATCCTGAATTAACAGATGACTTAAGAATACATAAAATGTTTGTTGATATGACCAAAAATAAATAATTTTAAAAAAATAAAAAACTAATATAATTAAAAAAATATGAATAGAGAATCATACGAAACAATAAATCACCTTCCCAAGAAAGATCTTGATATTTTAATAGATGTTCTGCCTGAAAGAGTACAGTATTATTTGAATGAATCATCAAAAAAATATGATTTGATAGAGGTTATTCTTGATTTAGGAAGATTGCCTGAAGTTCGTTTTTCTGATTCAACAGAATTAATACCAGGAGATGATGTTACACACATTGATATTCAGTATTTAATTTCTAAAATTAGTGAATTTGGAGATGATAATAGAGCAGGAATTGAAAGAACATTGCATCGAATTTCTGTAATAAGGAACAGGAAAGGAACACCTGTCGGCATAACATGCAGAGTAGGTAGGGCGATAGAAGGCACAATCAAAAATATCGAAGATTTAGTACTTAGTGGTGAAAGCGTTCTTCTTTTAGGAAAACCTGGCGTTGGAAAAACAACTATGTTAAGAGAGGTTGCTAGAGTACTATCAGTAAGTGCGAATAAAAGGGTTGTAATTGTTGATACATCAAATGAAATTGCTGGAGATGGTGATATCCCACATAATGCTATAGGTAATTCAAGAAGGATGCAGGTACCTGCAACTTCAATGCAACACCAAATCATGATTGAAGCTGTTGAGAATCATATGCCTGAAGTAATAATAATTGATGAAATGAGCACTGAACATGAGTCTTTAGCTGCAAGAACAATTGCTGAACGAGGTGTTCAACTTATAGCCACAGCTCACGCAAATAATTTAGAAAATGTATTAACAAATCCTACTCTATCCGATTTAGTTGGTGGTACACAAACAGTAACTTTAGGAGACATTGAAGCAAAAAAAAGAAAAACACAAAAAACTATTTTAGAAAGAAAACATGAGCCTACATTCTCAATTGTTGTAGAAATTGTTGACAGGAATACAGTATCGGTACATAAAAATGTTGCTAGAAGAATCGATGATATTTTACGTGGCAGGAAAGTTTCGGGAGAGAAAAGATGGGTGGAGAATGGTGAAGTAAAAATAACTCTTCCAGAAATAATCAAAGATGTGCACGAAAGCGCAAGACCAACAACTATATTGTATCCTTTTGGAATTTCAAAATCCCCATTAGAAACACTTATAAAAGAAATAAATGCTGATGTTAAATTGACATCAGACGAATCAAAAGCAAATATCTTCGTTACAACAAAATCTCATTATTCAAGAAAGCCCAAATCATTATCCAATGCCTTAAACTTAGGCATTCCAGTTCATGTATTAAAAAGAAATTCTAAAGAACAAGTAAAAAGGTTTCTTGAAAAATTTTCTGGTAAAGTTAAAGATGATTCTTATGGAAGCCTAAATGGAAATTTCACAGCATTTTCTAATAATACCGAGGTAACTTCTGCCTTAGATGAATTAAAAATTGCTATTCAAAAGCTATATAGTGGTGAAAATAGAATAGAATTAAATGCTCAAAATTCCTTTATCAGGAGATTACAGCATAAAGCGGCTGCTAAAGAGGGAATTAATTCTGTAAGTGTTGGTGAAGGCCAGGATAGAAGAGTGGTTGTAGAAAAAGTTTGGTAATATGTCATTATTTATTTCAATTGAAGGTTTTGACGGAACAGGTAAATCAACTCAAGCTTCGATTTTAAAAAAGAATTTAGATGATTTAAGTATCGATTCAATTTTAGTTAGAGAACCAGGAAGTACATCTTTTTCAGAAAAAATTCGAGAAATTTTAATAGAAAATACCGAAATTGAAACATTAACAGAGTTACTTTTATTTCAAGCATCTAGATCTGAATTAGTTAAAAAAGTAATTATTCCAAATCTAGAATTAGGTAAAGTCGTAATTACTGACAGGTTTTCAGATTCTTCTTTAGCCTATCAAGGATATGGAGGCGGGTTAGATATTAAATTAATAGAGACTTTGAATAATATTTCTACATCAAATTTAAAGCCTAATTTAACTTTCTTACTAGACTTAAAATTAGAAAGCTCTAAAGAGAGAACTTTTTCAAGAAATAACAATGAGCAAATAGATAAATTTGAAAAAAAGGATTCGATTTTCCATAAGAAAGTTAAGGATGGTTTTTTAGAAATTTTAAAAAATAACAATGATCGCATTATAAAAGTTGATGCGTCTAAAGATATCGATGAAATTTCTGATTTTATACTTAAAGTAGTAATGGAAAAGATAAATGAGGCTATCTAAATTTATCGCATCTTCTGGATACGCTTCAAGAAGAAAATCTGACTCACTAATTGAAAATGGTTTTGTTATTGTGAACAATGAAGTTTGTAGAGATTTTTCAACTCAAGTTTTGGAAGGAGATGAGGTAATAGTAGAAAATACGAAAATCTCACTTCCCAAGCCAAAAATATATTCTTTTTACAAACCAAAAAATTGCTTATGTACATCCAAAGATCCAGAAGGCAGAAGAACAATATATGATGTTCTCGACCAAAATTATAAAAATTTAATCACAATTGGTAGATTAGATTATAAAAGCGAAGGATTGTTGTTGTTAACAAATAATGGTGAAATTGCAAGGTATTATGAACTTCCAAGAAATAATATTAAGCGGACTTATTTAGTTGACTTTGAAGGCAATTATAAAAATTCATTCTCACAAGAAATGGTATCCGGAATAAAATTTAGAGGAGTAAAATACAGTGTTTCAAAATCTAAGTTAATCAAGATTAAAGGCCAGAGATTTACACTTGAATTAACATTATCTGAAGGAAAAAATAGGGAAATAAGAAACATAGCAAAATATTTTAATTGGAATGTATTTAAATTAAAAAGGATATCTCACGGAGAATACAACTTATCATCATTAAAGAGTTCACAGTTAAGGGAAGAAAAAATAAGTAAAAGTATTTCAAATAATATATTAGATATAGATGAATAAAAATATAAAAATTCATGAAAGTTGGCTTAAATATATTGAAGCCGAATTTGATAAAGAATATATGAGAAATGTTAAAAAAATTATTTTGAATTCTAAAGAATCTGGAAAAATAATTTATCCAAAAAACAATGAAATTTTTAATGCTATAAATTTGACAGAATTCGAAGAAACAAAGGTTATTATTTTGGGCCAAGACCCTTATCATGGACCAGGGCAAGCTCATGGACTATCATTTTCCGTAAAAAATGGTATAAAACCTCCTCCATCTCTTTTGAATATTTTTAAAGAAATAGAACTAGACTTATCAATTAAAGTAAATAAAGAAGATGGGAATTTAACCAGATGGGCTAAACAAGGAGTTTTGCTTTTAAACTCATTGTTGACTGTTGAAAAAGGAAATCCGCTATCTCATAAAGATATTGGCTGGGAAATACTAACAGATAAAATTATAGAAGTTTTAAGCCAAAATAAAAAAAATTTAGTTTTTATTTTATGGGGCTCACATGCAAGATCAAAAAAAAGCTTGATTAGTAAAAATGAAAATTTAATTATTGAATCTGCTCATCCTTCGCCTCTTTCTGCTCACAGGGGATTTATTGGAAGTAAGCCTTTTTCACGAACAAATGATTACCTAATTAAAAACAATATAAATCCAATAAATTGGTCATAATTGGTATAATAATTTAATGAAATTATTATTAAGAAAAATTTTTATATTTCCTGTTTTAATATTTTTAGTGTTTCCTGTTGGTGTTGTAACTGGAATATATGTTTCTTTAAAAAAGAAATTTATTTAACTAAGCTTCTTTTTCATCTTTATATGCTCTATACCTGCTTCAATGTATTTATCACCCTCCTCAATATATCCTAATTTTTTATAAAAATTTATTGCAGAAATTTGAGCAGATATTTCAACAATCCTTACCTCATCATTAATCAATTTATTATGCATTCTTTTCATTAATTCAGTTCCAACTTTTAATTCTCTTTTATCTTTTTTAATGCAAACTCTTTCAATTTTTATTTTATCTTTTGAGTAATAAGTGATTCTTGCAGTTCCAATGCACTCACTATTTTTTTCAACAATAAATTGAGTAGACTCAGAATTAAGATTATCGTAAAAATCAAATTCTTCTTCTATTGGACAGTTTTGTTCAAATGTAAAAACTTCAATGCGCAATTTAAATATTTTTATTAGGTCATCCGAGTTATTTATTTCTCTTATAATTAAAGCCATATATATAGATTGTGTGTTTTTTGTATAATTAGCTTATGGAATCCAATAAAGAAAATAAAGAGGAAATTTATAAAAGGCTGATCAAACTTGAGGAAGAAGTTGAAAAGATAAAAAATAGCCTAAATTTGGAAATTAAGGAAAATATAGAGGATCAAAGAAAATATGAGATGAATTTGACATCTGGAAACAGAAATTTTTTAAAAGTATTGTCTATATCCGTGATTACATTCTTTATTATCTACTGGATATTAAGAATTATAAATAATTAAATTCTGTTTCTTGCTTTACTTGAGAGGATAAACTTTTATGCGCTGGACAATTAAGGGCTGATAATTCTAAATTCCTTCTATGCTCTTGCGGAATTTGGTCATGAAAATTAATTATCATAGTCAATTTAGCAACTCTTCTGGGTTTGAGGTTCATTTCTTTTTTTACTGAACAAGTCACTTTACCTAAATCAATACCAAATTGATCTGCAGCAATTCCCATAGTTGTTACCATGCATGAACCAACAGATACTGCCAAAAGATCAGTAGGAGAGAATGTCCTCCCTTTACCATTATTATCCAATGGAGCATCAGTCAGAATTTTTGAGTCTGTAGCGGAATGAACAACTTCGGTTCTTAAATCCCCAACTAATTCTATTTCATATTGATTTTGCATATCTACCTCTATTCTCTGATTATTAAATCCTCTTTTATTGTTACCCCAAGACCTGGTGTATTGGGAACTTCAATAATACCATCATTAACGTTTAAATCCTCATTAAAAATAAAAAATTTATTTTTGTAGCTACTTAGTGGGGGGTCATTAAGCATTTCACAATATGGAGCATTATCCCAAGTTGCTAATAAATGCATATGAGCAACAACTCCTAGATCACCTCCGCCATGATGAGGAACAATTTCTTTATTATATTTTTTTGATATATCTCCAATTTCAATCAATGGAGTAATGCCCCCCATAACCATTGATTCAGGTTGCAAAATATCATAGCTGTTTTTATTTACCATTTCATGGAAATCAGAAACAACTGTGTTATTTTCTCCACCCGATATTTTTGTCATATTCATTGCCACTAATTCACTCAATTCATCAAAGTTATACCTTGGCCTTGGCTCCTCTAACCAATAGCAACCAAGTTCGTGCATTTTTTGATTCATTCTTTTTGCCCTATCAAGATCCCAAATTACACCTGCTTGCCAAGGATAGGGTGATTGTGCTTGATTTGCATCAACCAATATATCTAAGTTGCCCCCTACAGTATCTTGAATTTTCTTAATGGTGAGGACATCTAAATCTTCATTATCGTGATGAAGCCTAACTTTTATAGCTTTCCATCCTTCATTAAGCATAGTTTTTGACATTTGAGCTCTTTCATCTGGGTCAGAAAGAATCACAAAGCTTGCATAAGGAACTAAATTATCTTTTTTTCTTCCAAGTATTTCTGAAATAGATTTTCCTTGAACTTTTCCTCTTAAATCCCATAGTGCTATATCAATTCCAGCAAGCCCATTGTATGGAATATTCCTTGTCCTATACATTAAATATTTAAAGTGATCTATTACATCTAGTGGTGACTTTCCAATTAAATATTCTTTAGAATCTTTTATTGTAATATCATCGCACCCTGGACCAATTCCTATATAACCATTATCGAGCTCTATTTCTGTAAAATCATGACCTCCAATTGTCGATGTCTGAGAATACCAACCAGGTGTCCATGCTGGCTCTACTTCACCTAGATATTCAACGAGCTTAATTTTGGATTTTCTCACATCTTTTATTTTCATATTTAATTTCTTTCTTTAATTTCTTTAATCCTCATTGGCATTTTATCAATAATTTCAAATATTTTATTTATTTTTATTGGTTCATTGGTGTTGTATTTAATCCCGCCATCTTTACCAATTAATATCAAATTAAAGTCATCAAAATTAAATCTTTTTCTTATACTCAAAGTAGAGTCATAATCTAAATTGTTGAATACATTTAATCCATCATAACTTATTTTAGATTCGTCATTATTAATTAAAATTACTACCATATCTCTATCAGTATATTCATTTTTATTAACTTCTAAATTATCAAACTGATTTTGATATTTTG
>JAYYQG010000032.1:0-10037 GCA_036128515.1 Chloroflexota bacterium | reverse complement strand
AGCCAGATGGCTGAAGCTTTTTTTAATGATGAAGTTAAAAAAAAGAGCTTAAAAAATATATCATGTCTTTCAGCCGGAACAGATCCGACTGAAAACATTAATCCGGTTGCCGTAAATGCAATGAAAGAGGCAGGGATTGATATATCTAAATCGAGCCCAAAAATATTAACTTATGACATGATAGATAGTGAAACAAAGATAATCACGATGGGGTGCAATGTTAACCCTGAAAAAATAAACAAGCTTACAGATGAAAACGTTAAAGATTGGGAATTACCAAATCCCGCAGGTTTAGAAATTTCTGAAGTTAGAAAAATAAGAGACGATATCAAGAAAAGAGTTGAAAAACTTATTAAAAAAGCAATTGATAAATCTCAGTTATATGAAGAGAGCGTAGATGATTTTGCTCTTAAATTTGCAAAGTTGAAAAACTCTCCAAGAAGATTGTCAAATGCTCAAATTGCAGAATCAATGTATATGAGCACAAGAACATTACAAAGAAGATTAAAAGATGCCAAATTAAAAGGAAGCAGTATAGGCAAATCTACTTCCTCCAGAAAAACAATGAGCGAAGCTAAATGGGGTAAAGTTGTAGATTTAATAGATTCTTGTGATATTTAATTAGATAAATTATTTATTAAATCCCAACAATTTTCTAAAGCTATTTCTTCTGGACCTTCGCACAGCATAATAACGTTTCCGTAAATAGCATAATTACCATATCTTGGAAAAGTTCCGCTTCTACCACCTCCACTATCTCCAGGACCACCAATTTTTCTTCTATCTCTAAGCCCCTCTTTCCATGAAGACTGAGAACTTTTAATAATTGCGTTATTTCCTGTCACTTCCTTGGCAAAGCTTTCTCCTAAACTAACTGCATTTTGGTGAGAATCATAAATTCTTATTTCATAAGTTTTGGAGTCACTTTTAGTAAGACCCCAAAAGCCAAAAACAGCATCTGAAGCACCTTCAAGTTCAGAAACATCATAACTCCTATTTTTTTTGAATCCTAAATTGTAAAAATCATCAATTGAAAATACTTTTTCAGAATTTGTTACTACTTGTAATTGAGATCCTTGAGAGCTTGTATCTTCGCTTGAACAACTAAAAAGTAAAATAGGTAAAATTGTTAAACTGAAAAATAATTTGTTCATAATAATCATCATAATTACTATAATTATTAATTTCAAATTAGCGCTTGTAGCTCAACGGATAGAGCGTAGCCCTGCGAAGGCTGAGGTTGGTGGTTCGATTCCACTCAAGCGCGCCATATTTAGTTTATCGGGTTGTATTAAATTAAGATTATTTGAAATATAATTTATTTATGATCATAAATTACTTTAAATTAATAATTAAGAAGTTATCTAGTGGAAATTTCTCATGGGTTTTATTAGAGGTAATATCAAAAATTTCATTTAATAAATTAGAGCTAAGAATAGATAAGGTTGTTGAGAAAAAGCGTATTGCTTTAAGTAATAAGATTTCAAAAATATTTAATAATACAGTGCAAGAAGGCCCTTTTAAAGGAATGCTAATAAGTGAAGAACAATTTTGGGGGCAAGGTGATAAAGCGTCAAAAATACTAGGTTTGTATGAAAAAGAAATTCAAGATTTAATAAATCAAATACAAGAAAAGAATAATTTTCCTACTTTTATTGATATCGGAGGGGCAGATGGTTTTTTTGCTGTTGGCTCAGTAATAAATAATTTATTTAAAAATTGCGAGGTATTTGAAATATCTAAACGTGGCAGACAAGCCATAGAAGAAAGTGCAATCAAAAATAATGTTGCTGATTTAATTTCAATAAAAAGTGAAGCAAATGAAAAGACACTTTCTTTAATGGAAAATATTAATAATTCAGTGATACTTTGTGATATTGAGGGCGGTGAATATGATCTTTTCTCAGAAAACTTAATAAAAAATATGTATCCATCTAATGTGATAATTGAAATTCATAAAAATTCAAATATTTCTTTAAATGAATTTGAGGATAAATTTAAAAATCTCTTTTCAATAACAAAGATTATCCAAGAACCTAGATCTTTAAATAACTTTAGTGAACTTAAGAACTTTAATGATAATAATAGATCTCTTATTATTTCTGAAGGAAGATCTAATGTTCAAGAATGGTGGCATTTATCTCCAAAATAGGAAGGTATATAATTATGCCTTCCTTACAAAACCCCTTGATAATGGAGTACAATTAAAAAATGTCAAAAATTGATTTAAATTTACAGTTTCTTTTTAATGAATATGAACTTATAGATAGGTATAAAAAGGCAGCTGAATTAGGATATAAATTCGTTGAACTTCAAAATCCTTATGGTATTGACTTGAATGAATTAAAGCTTTTAATTAATGATTTAGGGCTGAAACAAGTTTTAATAAATGTTGATGTATTAGATGAATCAACAGGAATAATGAACTTGGCATTAAACCCTAATAAAAAAGATGAATTCAAAAGAAGAATTGAAAACTCAGTAAAATATTGTGACCAGTTAAATGTTAATTCAATCAACTGTATCCCGGGACCGAAGCTTAATGATGTTGAAGATTCTATTCAATATGATACTTTCATTGAAAACCTTCTTTACTCATCTCCCTTATTCGAAAGCTGTGACACTAAATTATTAATGGAGCCAATAAATGTTTATGATCAACCAGGATTTTTTATTAATAATTCGACTGATGGCGCAAAAGTTGTTGAAGACGTAAATCATAATAATTTTGGCCTTCAATATGACGTTTACCACATGCAATTAATGGAAGGGAATTTAATGAATAATATTAAAAAACACATTTCAATTATTGGTCATTTTCAGATTGCTGACGTTGTTGGAAGGAATGAACCTGGAACAGGTGAAATCAATTATCATACGATTTTTAAACATATTGACAGTCTTGGTTATGAAGGCTTCATAGGTGCAGAATACAAACCTCTAAAAACAACTGAAGAAGGCTTAAGTTGGATTAAAGAATATGAAAATATTAAAGTTTCTTAATTTTTTATTTTTATTACTTTTATTGATTGCTTGTTCTGAAGCTGAACAAGAAAATGTTTACGTTGATCCGGACCACGAAATTCCAGACTACCAAAATCTTGAGTGGATAAATTCTGATCCTGTTTCAATTGGTGAATCTTTAGGAAATGGTGAAATAGTATTGATAGATTTTTGGACATATACATGTGTTAATTGTATTCGCACATTTCCTTTTTTGAATGAATGGAATCAAAAATATAAGGATGATGGATTAAAAATTATTGGGGTCCATACGCCAGAATTTGAATTTGAAAAAATTAAAAAAAATATTATTAAATCTGTCAAAAAAAATAACCTTGAGTACCCAATTGTCTTAGATAATGATTTTGAAATTTGTGATGAATTTAAAAATAGATATTGGCCAGCAAAATATTTATTTAATTCAAAAGGAGAGATAGTTTATACCCATTTTGGAGAAGGCGGATATGTTGAGGCTGAAAAAGAAATTAGAAAACTCTTAGAAGAAAAGAATGCAGATTTGTCTGAAAAAGAAATCGGAAATATTGAGTATCAAAAGATAGCTGAATCAGTTTTTGGTGGATTTTATGATGAGAGTGCTGGATTGAATAAAGATAACGCTGATGGTGAAAGGCAATTCTATAGAATGACTAGAGAGCTTTACATGGGGAGTGACAGGAACCTTTCGTATGGAGGTATTTATTCCGGTAATTTAGATTACTATGACAATATTGGAAAACCGCATAATTACATAGATGAATATGAATATTCCCATAATAAGTTTTATTTAAGTGGTAATTGGAGCAATGACTTTGAAAGTATCATTTCAAATATTGATGAACCATCATCTCTTGATTATTTATCTTTTAAATTTAGATCAAAAAGTGTAAATGGTGTTTTTTCAAGCAACGAAACTGCAGATGTAATTGTAAAAATTGATGGCAATTTTCTAACTAAAGATGAAGCAGGTATTGATGTTAAATTTGATGAAAAAGGGAAAAGTTTTATTACTGTTGACCAGCCTAAAATGTATTCATTGTTGATTCTGCCAATTTATGACGAAAGAATAATTACCTTACTTCCTCAGAAAAAAAATATTTCAATATTTGCATTTACTTTTGGCTCTTATGAGGAAGGATTTTAGATGAACAAATTATATAAAATTATCATTCCTTCTTTGTTAACTATTAGTTTGCTTTCATGTTCTCAATCAATTGAAAATGCTCAAGTTTTTATTGCAACAAATGACCTTCAAATTGGTTCAAATAGATTTACTTTTGCTGTTGCAGATAAAAACGGTTTGGTTAATAGAGAAAGCATTGAAGTTGCATTGAACGGTGATGGCGGATACCCAAAAATTATAAAAAGTTTCAACTTTGTCGAATTTCCTGATTATTATAATACTGAGCTTGAAAATGGAGTTTATACCCAAATTATTGAATTTGAAAAAGCTGGAATTTGGAAATTAAAAATTGGAGATACCGAAGTAGAATTTAATGTAAAAGATATATCAAATTCAAAGAATGTGGGTGATCTGGCGCCAAAATCTCTTAATCTAACTATAAAAGAAAAAGGCATTGATCAATTAACAACAGGAATACCTCCAATTAATGAAAATTTCTATAGCCATAGAATTAGTGACCTTTTGGCTGAAAATAAAAAATTTATTCTTTCAATAATGAGCCCTGCATTTTGTACAGATCCTACTTGTGGCCCGCAACTTGAAACTCTTAATGATTTAGCTAATAAATATAATGATTTGCCCATAGTTCATGTAGATACTTATTCAAACCCAAGTCAAGTTAAAAGTAATTTTGAAAACAGAAAACTAAATCAAATAATCGAAGACTATGGGATAAATGAAGATCAGTGGCTATTTATTATTTCTGAAAATGGAATGATAATTGCAAAATTCCAAGGATATGCATCATTTGATCAAATCACAGAATATTTAAATTAGTAACTTATTAATACACCCAAGGTAGTAATATTTTCAGCAACAGTTATAATAACTCCTGATATTGTATTGGGCGATTAGCTCAGCTGGTAGAGCATCTCGTTTACACCGAGAGGGTCGGGGGTTCGAGTCCCTCATCGCCCACCAATTTGATATTATTTACTTTTCTTTATCAAGTTAAATATTTATGAGGCTTAAACAAAAAAATGTATTAATTACTGGGGCCGGCTCAGGTATTGGAAAAGCTTGTTCAAAATTATTTTTTAATGAAGGTGCTAATTTGGTTCTTACAGATTTAAAAGATAAATCGATTGATGATTCGATAAATGATATTTCTAAAGAATCTAATATAGTAAAGATACGTGGAGATGTGTCCGAAAGAGAAGATGCAAAAAAAATTGTTAACTTTGCAGTAAACAAATTAGGCAGCCTAGACATTTTAATTAATTGTGCAGGTGTAAACCCAAGAAGTGCGCCAGAAAGTTTTGATTTTGAAGAAACATGGGATTGGGTAATGGGTGTAAATCTCAAGGGTACATATTTAATGTCTTATTATGCTTCAAATGAAATGAAAGAGAATGGTGGATCAATAGTAAATCTGGCTTCTATAAATGGATTCGTTGGGTACAATAAAGGCATCAGTTCAAAATTAAAAGGCATAAATCCCTATCCTCATTCAAAAGGAGGAGTAATTCAGTTAACAAAGGATATGGCAGTAGGTTTTGCAGAATTAAACATCAGGGTAAATGCTTTATGTCCAGGATATTCAAAAACAAATTTAACAAAAATGTTATGGGAAGATAAAAAAGTTGAAGAATATATTATATCTCTTCACCCTATGGGAAGATTGGCTGAGCCAGAAGAAATAGCATATGCTGCTTTATTTTTAGCATCTGATGAAGCATCTTTTATAACCGGGGCTTGTTTGCCTGTTGATGGTGGCTATCTAGCTCAATAAATTACTTTTTGTTTGTTCAATTTTTATTCAAAATTGTATTGATTTATGTAATAATTATTAGATGAATTCTAGTGATGCTGAATTAAAAAAATCTGCACATAATTTGCGTGGTTTATTAAATGATTTAAAAAGGCGACCAGAAGATGCAGCAAAAGAACTTGGTTTTGATATTGAAGATTTAGAAGATTATTTATCAGGAACAAAACCAATATCCTCAGAATTTATTAAAGCTGCATGTGATAAATGGCCCATCAATGAGAGAGATTTCTTTGTTATAAAAGATGATTGTCCAAGCGGGTTAAAAATTATGAGATCATCCGATTCAAATAAAAGCTCTAGAATAATTGAAAGGGCTGGAAAACCCTATTATGATTATCTTGACACTGTCATAACTTCATCTAATACATTTAGACCAGAATGGATCGAGGAATTATGTATTGTTGATGATAATGATCCAAATAATAAATCTGTACAGTGGAATAATGGGCATTTTATGCATCAATTTACATATTTTATTGGTGATGTAAATTACTATTATGTTGATGAAAATGGAAAAAAGTGTGTTGGCATTATGAATACAGGGGATTCGTGCTACATAACTCCATTTGTACCTCATTCTTTTACCACCAGGGCGGGCTCAAAAAAACTTGGGCTTATTCTTGCTCTTACATTTGGCAGCAGTCTTAGCGGCGATGCTCAGCAAGAATTGGCAGCTATATCTAACCCAATTTCTGCAAGTGAGTTTGCATTAGACTTTACAAGTTATGAAAAAGGTATTGGTTCTTTAATTAAATATTTTAGAAACAGCTTCAGTATATCTTTAGAAGAACTTTCAAGAAGATCTGAAATTTCTGAAAAAAAATTAAATGACATTGAAAATGGTTCCTCATCAACGCTTGATGAACTTAAAACAATATCAGCATCGATGAATATAAATCTAAGAGATATTTTATCTAATGACTTAATAGAGCCTGCAACTATTATTCAAAAGCACGATGAAGGTAACCAATGGAAGCTAGCGAATAATGCATACCAAGTCGTTGAACTTGCTAACTCTTCTACTCTTCCTTATGCAAGAAGTTTAGAAATATCAGTTTTTTCTGAATCTGATCATGAAGACTATGATCAAAATATTGGCTTACATCAATATATTTATAATATAGGTGATTCGGAATTAGCAATTAATTTTGAAAACGGAAAAGAGAAATTATACCCTGGTGATTCTTGCTATATAAAACCTTTCTTAAAACATAATTTTAGAGGTAATGGAAAAATATTATGTCTTAGAATTGGAGGTAAAATTGGAGGAGATCCCCAAAGAGAACTTTCAATAATTGGTAAAAAAAATTCTGAGAGAGCAATTTCAGAATCAATGCCGTGGTTTAATGCTGAGGGAAGAAACTAAAACTATCCTAATAGATCTTTGTACTTATGAAATTATTTCTGATGATGATATTCCTTCAGTGTAGGGTATGTCTATAACAACTCCTCCCCAGCTTTTCATAACTTCAATTAAGTCTTTCCTTGATGTTGCTTGAATGTTAGTTTTCCAGTCATCACCATGTAAAAAGAATTCAAATTTATACCTAGAAGCAATCTCAGCATAATTTATCCCTTCAATAGGAAGAACATATTTTACAGATTTTAGTTCTTTTGAAACTTCTAACCTTCCTTCGAAAGGTATTTTTGGTTTTCTTTTATAACTCATCATTGCTTTATCTGTCATTAGTCCAACAACAACATTTCCGTAATCTTTTGCTTTTCTTATTATGTTTATATGGCCATGATGCAATGGGTCTAGGCACATAGGCACAAAAGCTAAAGGCCTACCTATTTTATTATTTAAGTATTCATCTACTTTCATAATTGAAGTTTAAATTTTTTAATTATTTCTTCCGGAGAATGAGTAAATCTTGATATCTCTTCATTACTTTTCATTCCAATATTTATTCTATGGGTTGCTCCTGAATTTATAAACCTGCTGAGATTTTTTTCATGTTTCTAATTTATATTTCTTCTTCTTCTGCTCTCTCAACAAGGGCTTTCATGTAACCAATTGCAAATGCAGTGGCAGTTCTATTTTGCACTCCGTATTTGCTTTCATAATGGTTAGATTCAGAATCCCGATCATTAAGCGATCCCATTGTTGGATTGTGGTCAGGTATTATTATTCCATCAAAATTAACTTCTTTTAATACTTTTATAATCTTGTACATATCCATATAGCCATCATCTAAAAAGGTTTCTTTGAAATGTGGTAGTGGTTTATCTACGTTCCTAAAATGAATCTTGAATAATTTATTTTGATCACCAAAATATTTTGCCATTTCAGTCACATTTTTTTCTGTAGTATCTCCGCCTTCAAGCCAAGTTCCGGCACATAAGCAAATTCCTATATTGGGGCTGTCTGCAATTTCTAATGCTCTTTCATATCCACTAAATGTACTAAAAATACATCTTGGAACTCCTCCAAGTTTTACTCCTGGAGGATCATCTGGATGAATCCCGACTTTTACACCTGATTCTTCAATTGTTGGTTTTACAGCATTAATGTAATATTCAAAATTTTTCCATAGCTCTTCTTCAGAATATTCTCTTGAATGAGTTAATTCTTCTTTTGAAATGGTTTGGCCGTTATTTATATAAAAGGTTTCAGCATTTAGATCAAATGCCCTACCAATTGCCCCACCTCTTGTTGGCTCTTTTGCTGTACTCCAAACGCCGTTAGCCATATGGGCATAAGTCGAATAAAAAATTTCTGCTTTACTTAGGTCTCTAATATAATTTTTATAATCTTCAATTACTTCGTCTCTGTCATTTAAATTTAAAACTAAAGAAGCATGATTATGTATATTCGAATTTCCAAAACCATATATTTTTAAATCATTTGTTTCAAAGATTTCTCTTTGCTTCATAAAAAAATCATAATTTGCCTCACCTTTTCCCGCAAAAAGAGTAACGTAATCAAGGCCTAATTCTTTAATAAAAGCAATATCTTCCACATTTGGGTTAGGTCTTACCTGTGCAGCAATTTTTATTTTTGATTTATTTTTCATATCAAACTTAATATATATTAAGATAAAGTTTGTTTAATATGAAAGATTTTTTCAACAATGTATATAAAGTTCTTATTGAAAAAAGAACTGATTTTAGTGGTCGAGCCTCTAGGAGTGAATATTGGTCATCGTGGTTATTTATTCAGTTAACTTCTATTTTTCTTTTGATATTTGCATTCAGGGCTAGGCCGCTATTATTAATTTTTATACTATTTAGCATCCTTATTATTATTCCTTCTTTTGCAGTAACTGTAAGAAGACTTCATGACGTTAATAAAAGTGGTTACTGGCTGATTGTACCCTTGCCTTTAATATTTATATCCTATTTATTTCTTTTCCTGCTTTCATTATTTTCTCCTGAAAATCAGTCTGAAGGATTAAATTTTTTTCAAATTATCTCTATAGTCACCTATATAACGGGCATATTCATGGCGTCACTTTGGTACTGCTTTCCAATATTTATGTTTCTTACTCAAAGGGGGGATATTGATAAAAATAGGTATGGGGATCCAAATTAAATTATAGAATTGTTATAAGATAATTCCTGAAAGGAAGTTACTATGAATGTATTAATTAAATCAAAGTCAATTTTTTTCTTATCATTGGCAACAATTTTAGTTGTTTCATGTTCATCTGGTGAAGATTCTGCAGGTGATGAAATTGTATTAGGAAAAATAATATCAAATAATAACATTTACACATTAGAAGACTTCACCGCATCTCCAGTAAAATTTAAAAAGCTAAAAGAATATGATGTTGATGAATTAAATTATGCTAAAAGTGTTTACTATGGTTTTAGAAAATTCGATGATCCTGTTGATTATGAAATAAGATTTTTTGAAACACACGAAGACGCTCTAATGGGCGAAGAACTTGTTAGGGAGAGGGCAGGGACAAAAGAAGAAATTAAACTTGATAAAAATGAGGCTGTATTTACTGAAGGCCTTAAGGATGTTAGGCACTGCTTTGGTGAAGCCCAAGGAGAAGGTGGTGTAGCTGGAGGTGGTGCAGGAATTGGAGGCCACTGCATCAACTCTAAATACAGAAACTACGTAATTCAAGGAAA